>JBKQRF010000345.1:0-3629 GCA_052144055.1 Candidatus Limnocylindrales bacterium | reverse complement strand
ACGGGCAGATTGACGTAGAAGACCCAGTGCCAGCTGATGTTGTCCGTCAGGTAGCCGCCGAGGAATGGGCCGACCAGGAACGCGACGCCGAAGACGGCGCCGAAGAGTCCCTGGTACTTGCCTCGTTCGGCGGGGGTGAAGAGGTCGCCGATGACGGCCAGGGAGATCGGGAACAACGCCCCGGCGCCAAGGCCCTGAACGGCCCGGAACGCAATGAGCTGCCCCATGGTCTGGCTGAGGCCGGACAGCGCGGAGCCGATGAGGAACAGGACGATGCCGATCATCAGCAACGGCCGCCGGCCGTACAGGTCGGAGAGCTTGCCATACACCGGAATGGTGACCGTGCTGGTGAGGAGGTAGGCCGTCACGACCCAGGTGTACAGATCGGCCCCGCGCAAATCCGTCACGATGCGCGGAAGGACGGGGCCGACGATTGTCTGATCGAGGGCGCTCAGGAAGAGTCCGAGCAGGACGGCGAAGAGGATTTCCATCCGCGCCCGGTGATTGACCTCGATCGCGGGATGGACCTGACCGGTGCCCGCCACGGCAGGCGAACCTTTCATCATGAGAGAGCTACTCCTTGGAGGTGGGACGCTGAGAAGGGCGTCTGATTCAGAGGGTGGGCTGGAGGACTGCGTCGTCTTCGAGTAGACGGCCCTCGGCCCGCAGCCGTTCGCTCGTCTGGAGGAAGACGCGCATGCTCGCCACTAGGGCAGCGCGCTCAGGTTCAGGCAGCGCCTCGAGCACCTGGTGCAGGTGTCGCGCGGGCATGAACTCGCGGTCTTCCGCCAGCTGTCGGCCGCCATCAGTGAGAGAAACGTAGACGAGACGCCGGTCCTCTTGGTCGTGTGTTCGCTGGAGCAAGCCGCGCTCCTCGAGTCGCGTCACTAACCCCGTGAGGTTTGAACCGGCGGTGTCGAGGATATCGGCCACGCGGCTCATGGGGAGCGGGCCAGCGGCTTGCAGTGCCAGCAGCAGGTGCAGCGCGGCCATGCTCAGGTCTTCACGGCACCAGCGCTGCAGGTGCGACGCCCGCTCACGAGCCACAAGGGCAAGCAGCTCGCCGACCATGCTGTCGACGGCGGTTGGATCGAAGGTTGTAGTCGTGGGACGCTCCGTAGTTCACCGAAGATTGGGGACGACTCGGTAATTGTCGTCATCCCGACGGTTCTGTCAATACGAAGCATAACACGGCCGTCCGACAGCTTTGGAGTCTCCGGTAGCAGGCGCAACCCTGCACGACGGCGAGATCGTGCAGGCGGCGCGCGAGCGGGATGCGCGTCTCAATGCAGCATGCTCCGCCACGTGGCCCGCACGTGGTGCCCAGACTGGCGCGACAATCCGGCCGTGAAGCTCGACGCGCGTAGACGCACCAGCGATGGCTGACTCGGGTTCGCCAATTGCGCTCGCGCCCCTCCCGCCCATGGGCTGGATGAGCTGGAACGCCTTCGGGTATGACCTGAGCGAGGAGGTCGTCCTCGCCACCGCGGATGCCATGCTCCAATCTGGGCTCTGCGAGGCCGGCTACACCTACCTCTGCCTCGACGACTGCTGGCAGGGCGGGCGCGAACCGGATGGGCGGCTGCGCGCCCACCAGACGCGCTTCCCCCACGGCATCGCCTGGCTGGCGGGACAGCTCCACGGAAGAGGCCTGAAGCTCGGCATCTACACCTGCGCCGGTCCGCTCACCTGCGCCGGCGAGGCGGGCAGTGAGGGGTCCGAGGAGCTCGACGCGACCACGTTCGCCGAATGGGGCGTCGATTACGTGAAAGTGGACTACTGCCATGCGCCACCCGCGCGAAGCGCTGCGCTCGAGCGATACCGGCGCATGGGCACGGCGTTGCGCTCGACCGGCCGCCCGATCGTCTTCGCCGTATGCGAATGGGGCAAGCGCGCGCCCTGGGAATGGGCGGCCTCGGTCGGCGCGAGCCAGTGGCGCACCAGCGACGACATCCAGGATAGGTGGGGCGGGACGGGTGGCATCCTCGACGTTGCGGAGCAGACGGAACCCCTCGCAGCGTGGGCCGGTCCCGGTCACTGGAACGACCCCGACATGCTCGTCGTCGGTCTGCGTGGCCGAAGCCGAGCAGGTGCGGCCGGCACCATCGGCTGCAGCGAAGCTGAGTACCGGTCGCAGCTGAGCCTGTGGGCCATCCTGGCGGCGCCCCTCTTCGCGTCCTGCGACCTGCGGCAGGCCGACGCGACGACGCTTGCCCTCCTCACTGCGCCTGGCGTTCTCGCCATCGACCAGGATCGCCTGGGTCGGCCAGGCAGGCGCGTGCGCCGCGTCGGCCCGCTGGACGTCTGGCACCGCGAGCTGGACGGCCGGGCACAGGCCATTGCGATCCTCAATCGGTCGGACGACCCCGTCCCCCTGCGTGTGACGTGGCCGAGCCGGCACGGCGCAGCGCCCGACGTGATCAACACCTGGAGCGAACGGCCCGTCGAGCGTGGCGGCGAGTTGCTCCGCCTCGAGCCACATGCGACGGTGCTCTACCGATCCACCTCGTCGGGCGTCAACCCGATCATCGGCTTGGAGCCTGAGCGTTAGTCAGACGCGCCGCACACGACCGGGCCATGGTGTACGGCGTGGCCGACAAGGCGGGCGCGCCGTGGGCCTTCGGGTTCCCTCTCTCCGGGGCAGTCAGGGACCCTCGGGCAGCCGACTCCGAGTCGCCAGCCTGTGGCGAGTTGCCTCACACCCGAGGGCGCGAGTCAGCGGAAGAGCCGAGGCCGTGCGGCGGCCCGTCAGCCCCTGCGTGGCGCGGCTAGCGCACGCTCGATGTCCCGGACCCGATGCCCGGCCGAGTGGCCGTCGAGGTCGAACGGCCAGGACGCTCGGCGCTCCCGGCCGCTGAACCAGGCCTCAGGTGCGTCGCGGAGCAAGGTCTGCACGTCCGCCTGGACCTGCCGGTGCCAGGCCACGATCTCTTCGGGGGAGCGATCGCGCCAGCGCAGATAGATCAGGCGGTTGCCGTCGGTTATCCCCAGCACGCGCTCTTCGGCTGGCCGGCGCTGGCGTCTGGCGGACCGGACGACCTCGGCCTTCCAGTGCGTGATGTGGGCCAGCGCGTCCTGCACGGTCCACGGATCTTTGGTCTCGGGCCGAGGCAGCGGCCGCGCCCAGTCCTCGGCCGAGAGTCCGGTGACCAGCGCGTCGAGCAGTGCGAACTCCCGCGTAGTGCGCTCGATGACTTCGTCGCGAGTGTGTCGCATCGCCGGAGTGTAGCGGGCTGCGAGTTCATGTCGCATGTCCCGGCGTTCAAGATGACACGACCAAGCGATAGTGTTGTCTTTGCAGCTGTTCTATGGGCCTTTCACCCGAGGCGGTCACGCAGCGCGACGGAGATTCGACGCGCGACGGCAACAGCGCAGGAGGCGGTGAACCTCCACCGGGCATCAGGCAGCTCACGCTTCGTGGACGGCGCAACCACATGCGGCCTATCGTTAGCTGGTCGTGAGATCCGCGCGGTGCACCCGCGCGGACGCGCCACCACCCTTGGGGAGCCGAGCAGCATGAGCACCTGGAAGATCGATCCGGCCCACACCGACGTCTCCTTTTCGGCCAAGCACCTGATGATCACCACCGTCCGTGGCAAGTTCGATCGGGTAGAGGGTGAAGTGGTCCT
>JBKQRF010000344.1:0-8206 GCA_052144055.1 Candidatus Limnocylindrales bacterium | reverse complement strand
TGCTCGCGCTGGTCTCCAGTGCCTTCTCACTCGGCTTCAAGCTCGCCACGTTCCCGCCGCACCTCAGCTTGGACGCATTCGTGGCGGCCTTGCTCTGCTCGATCGTGATCAGCATCGTCTCGACCGTCCTGGCCCATTTCCTGCCGGACCGCACGTCTTGGCGGTCTAGGCTGCACCTGTGACCGTGCGCCGGCTCCATCATCTCGGTGACAGCACCTGATCAGGGTCATGTCGAAGCCGTGGGCGCGCCTGGCCACCGCGCCCGATCGCCCCGTAGCCGACGATCCCGAGCGTGGCCCCGTGCATATCCTGTCCGAGCAGGAGATCGAAGGACCTTTCCTGCCAGCGCCCCTCGCGCACGCACCGGTCGGCCTCCACGATCCGCCGACTGGCCGCCAGGATGGGCGCGAACGCGAGGTCGGCCGTGGTCACGACGAGCACGCCTGGGGTGTTGCCGGCGGGGATGCCGCGCGCCGTCAGCTCGGGCAGGTCGAGGTTGTCGGTGCCGACCCCTGCGTTCGACACGACCCGCAAGCGCGGTGCGGTGTCCAATAGGATCGCGTCGACGCGGTCGGTGGTCATGGAGAGCAGGCCGTCGGCGCGGCCGAGCAGGGGCGCCAGCTGGTCGAGGGTGGGCCTGGCTTCGCCCTCGTACGGGACGACCTTGACAGGCTCGGCCAGCCGACCGAGACCCGCCCCTCTACCATCCCCGGTCGTCCTCCTCCTCCTCGCCGGCTCGTGCCCTAGCCTTAGGGCCGGTAGGACGGTGGCCGGAGCGTCGCCGGCACGCCGCCCCGCGCGCCGTCCTCGCTCCTGCCCGTCTCGCTGGCGACATTGACGGCGGCCGGCCCAGCCCATGATCGACGGGTGCTCAGCGGGCAAGCCTCCGCGCCCGTCGTCTGCGTCCGCCGCTACGACGATGTGCGGCGGTGCCGTTCTGCGAGCCGGGTCCCGGGGTGGGCGTGGATATGATCGCCGTTGCTGGCGGTAGGCTGTCAGGGAGGACCCATGGCCGGATACACCAAGAGCCTGCTCGCCGATGGCGAGCACGTCGTCTTCCGAACTCGTCAGCACCCCGTCGTGCTCGTCCGCGCGGTCGGCCACCTCGTGCTCCTCATCCTCGTCAGCATTGTCCTGCTGGCGCTCCAGAGCGGCGCTCGCCAGGCTCTCGGCACGAACGGAGCCGGGACACTGGCCGCGTCTGTCCTGGTCCTCGCCGCCGTCCTGGTTGCCCTGGCGGGCATCCTGCGCTTCGCCCGGCGCTACCTACGGTGGCGGCTCGAGGACTACGTGGTCACCAACTGGCGCGTCATCAAGATCGAGGGAATCGTCAGGAAACGCGCGGCGGATTCCTCGCTCAACCAGATCAATGACGCGGTTCTCAGGCAGAGCGCTCTCGGGCGCCTCCTCGACTACGGCGACTTGGACGTCATGACCGCGGCCAAGGAAGAAGTCGACACGTTCAGCTGGTTGCACCACGCTCCACACTTCAAGGTCACGATGGTCGAGGCGAAGCACGACCTCGAGATGGGCCTGCGCGACACCCCGGACGGGGAAAGCCGCGTCGGGTCGGACTACGCCCGCTCACGTTGACTCCCACCGCGGGAAGATGGTTGCGGGGCTCGGGACCGGTTGCGGGGCTGGTGAGCGACGAAGAGGAGGGTCGCTCACTGGAGCGCTCCGCGCTCCTCGCCGAGCGCACGCGACCTCTTCTGCTCATACCGCGAGCGCGACTCGCCTGTCGCCCCCGTCATCGCCGGGGGTTACGCAAACCGCGAATTCACGTAGTCAGTGGCCGCTAGCGCTCCTGGACGATGTCGGCGAGCGGTCGGCGGGCGGTGCCCGGCGCCGAGCGCGGCTGACGGGCGGCGTCGGTCGGGTGGCCCAGCGAGACGATCGTCCGCACGAAGGCCGGGGCGGTCAGGCCGAGGAGTGCGGCGACGGCGGGTCGCTGCGCGTCTTGCACCCAACCGATGCCGGCCCCGAGGTCGAGTGCCCCGGCGGCTACGAGCATCCGCTCTGCCGCCCGTCCCTCGTCGTAGGCATCCCACTCGGGGTTGTCCCCGCCCATGGCGATGGCGATCCCCAGCGGCGCTCCGGCCACGTGCCGGGCGTAGGGGGCGAGCTCGGCCAGCCGCTCCCGAACGGCCCGACTGCGCAGGACGATGAAGGTCCAGGGCTGACGGTTGGTGGAACTGTCGGACCAGCGGGCCACCTCGAGGATGGCGCGCAGGTCGGACTCCGCCACGGGCCCGTCGGTGAACTGGCGGACCTGCCGGGTCCGGCGCAGGGCACGGAGCACTGAGTCGGCGGCGGTCTGGGAAGCGTTGATCGGGTCGGTCATCGTCGCAGTGTAGGCCGGTCACGCTTCGGTGATTGGCCGCCCTCGTGGCTCACGGCGCAGCGGGCGCAGACTCCCGCGCCGCACACGGCGATCCCAGATCGCGGGCCCGGTGACCATCACCTACCGGTGCTTCACGGCCGCCATGACCTGTGCCGCCGTTAGAAACGTCCCCGTCGCTTCCACGCGGTGGACGAGCTCGACCACTGCTTCGTTGTAGGGGGTGGGCCGGTGGATGGTCCTGCCCAGCGCAACGACTTCGCCGTTGAGGTAGTCGATTTCGGTCCTCTCGCCTCGCTTCACACTCTGCAGGGTCGAGCCGAGCGCGGGTGTCGTGCCCAGCGACCGCGACATCAGCCTCGGCAGGAGCGCGGCGATCGGCGTCGGCAGCCGTAGCATGGCCCTGAGCGCAGGCGCAGGCAGCTGGGGTAGCGAGGCGAGCGCGATGCCGGCCGCCTCGATCGTCTCCGCGGCCTCCTGCATCAGCAACGTCGCGAGCCGCCGCAGCTCCGATCGGCGCCCGATTTCCTGGAGGCTCAGCCCGGTGATCGCCGGCAGCGCGTTGTTCTCGTTGATGATCAGCTTGGTCCAGTGCGCGCCCTGGATGTTGTGCGTCAGCCGTGTCGGGACCGCCTTGTCGAGCAGCCTCGCGATCCCTTTCGCGCGATCGTCAACGGGGCCGAAGGGGACGCCCAGCACCAGCGTGCCTGGCCGCGCGTAGGTGACCCGCCCGGGCTCGAGGAACGTCACTCCCATCAGCACCACGCAGCTGAGGATGTCCCCGCGGCCCAGGACACCTGCCACCAGGTCGTCGCTCCGCACGCCGTTCTGCATCGTCACCAGCGGGACGCCGGCCACGCAGGGCTGGATCTCGCGCGCGGCCGCCGTCACACCCTGGGTCTTGACGGTCAGCAGCGCGACATCCGGGGTAAAGTCGAGCCGTTCCCGTGCGTTGACAGCGACCCACAGCGGTCCGAGCGCACCGTCAATCCGAAGGCCGCTCGCGTTGACGGCAGCGACGTGCGCGGGCCGGCCGATGAGCGTGACCTCCTCTCCCGCACTCGCCAGTAGGCCGCCGACTGCGCTGCCGATTGCCCCGGCTCCAATGACTGCGATCTTCATGTCGTCCGCTCCGCTGCGCCCTGGTGGGCTGGTGCCGACGCCCTCTATGTGGCTCGGGCGCTCCCTTCGCGCCGACGGATGACCCGCCTCGCCATCCAGACGATGATCCCCAAAGGTCGGCTCCACCCTTCTGTTACCGATCACCGGAGCGGTGCCTCATGCTCGCTCGCAGACCGACGCGCTCGGGTGCGTCGATCATGCCACTAGCGGCCCGCTTCATCGCTTAGCGGCGCGTCAGGATCGACCGTCGCATCTACCCTCCGCAGCTGCCCCCGAGGGTGCGGAGGACGAGGGTGCTGGCGGGTCCAGCAACCAGCCATTGGAACGGGGCCGAGAGCTGCCACGAGGGGTCGGACGAACTCTGGGTTAGAAGCCCCCCGCAGTCGGCTGAAGCTCTGCGCCCGAGCAACCGCATAGACTCCATCCCATGAATGAGATCAAGTTGGGCGCGCTCTGCTGGACCGAGTACACGGATTGGCCATCCGTGCTCGACGTAGGCATCCGGGCTGACCGGCTTGGCTACGACACGCTCTGGACGGTGGATCATCTCTACCCCGTGGTGAGTGACCCGCACGGTCCGAACTACGAAGGCTGGCTGACCATCACGGCCTGGGCCGCCCGCACCGAACGCGTGCGCATCGGCCTGATGGTGGGCGCCAACCCCTACCGCGAGCCGGCCCTGGTGGCCAAGATGGCGACCACCCTCGACCACATCAGTGAGGGCCGCGCCATCTTGGGCATCGGCGCCGGGTGGACCGAGGGCGAGGCCCACGACTTCGGCTTCGAGTTCGGGTCTGGTGCACCCGAGCGCCTGCGCTGGCTCCGGCAGGCGCTGCCCATCATGCGCGGCATGCTCGACGGGACCGAGCCCTCCGCGTCCGAGGGTTCGCGCTACCGGGCCTCGCACGTCCGGAACGATCCGCTGCCCATACAGCCGCATCTGCCCATCTGTGTGGGCGGCGGCGGCGAGCAGGTGACGCTGAAGCTTGTAGCGCAGTACGCCGACATGAACAACCTGACCCGTGGCATCGAGAACGTGCGCCACAAAGAGCAGGTCCTCTTGGAGCACTGCGCGGCGGTGGGCCGCGATCCCGCTGAGATCGAGCGCAGCGCGAGCATCTGGGGCGTCTGCATCCGTGACGACCGCGCCGAGGCCGAGCAGTTGTTCCGCGCGCTGTTTGGGCCACATCGGGCAGCCCGTGCCCGGACGGAGCCCCCGGTGGGTACGCCGGAGGACATCGCCGCCCACCTCGCACCGTACGTGGAGCTGGGCTATCGGCATCTCATCGCAGGCTTCCGTGCCCCGTACGACGAGGAGTCCATGACGCGGCTCGTCACCGAGGTCAAGCCGCTCCTTGAGCGCATGTGACCACGCTATTTCGGGCGTCCGGCCGGGTCGCCGCTGCATCACGCCGGGCATTGAGCTTCGGCCGCCGATCCTGACTGCAAGCCCACATCCGCTGCCACCCCCGGCGATCGCGAAGGGCCGCGCGCAGGACAATGCTGTCAATAAACCGACGGTTCCATCGCGGCGCACGTGCTCGACATGGCGCTGCCCGACCCGACGCGATCCGCGTCATCGCGAGGCCGGTCTGGCGCCTGCGCGTGACTTCGCCTGTATGCCGCGGTGCCGGCGTAACTGCATTGCATGCGCCACTGGCTCAGGTGCGGCCAAGAGACGTGCCGTGCTGCCGCGGCAAGGGTGAGCAGTTCCGCATTGCCCACCCACGCTAGTCGGTCGCACGCAATAACGCGCTCTCGACAGGCCGGTCATACCGCTCTGGCGCGGCGAAGCCGCACGTCGGGCAGCGCCGACCGCGATTCCACCCGAACTTGCGCCCGCACCGCAGGCATCGCCACACCCCGCGGGCGAAGTCCATCGTCTCGGCTGTCCACAGATCGACGAACAGGTCCGCCACGAGCGCCAGAAGCGCGGTCGCATAGTGGTCCCGGGCGCGCCCGGGACGACTGCGAGGCTGGTCGCCGAAAGCCTCGACGTGTCCGGGCTGGACCAGCTCGTGATCGGCGCGACGCCTGCTTGAGCTTCTGCAAGCGCGGCGTGACTGCATCGCCTGGCTGGAGCCGGTCTCTGGGCGCACGCCGCAACCCCTGCGTGAGCCGCGATCGTGGGCGCGCCATAGGTGCCGGGTATACTGCAACGCGCACTCGGACTTCCCCGCGACCGATCCGGATGCGCACGGGTGCGATCGTCACCCCGACCAGCCACCAGCAGCACGCAGGTCCCGCCACGAGCATCATCGACGCCTTTTTCGGGCTCTTCTCCCGCGACATCGGCATCGACCTAGGCACGGCCAACACCTTGGTCCACGTCCGAGACCGGGGGATCGTGATCAGCGAGCCGAGCGTGGTTGCGCTCGACACGAAGACCAGGAAAGTGCTCGCGATCGGAGCCGAGGCGAAGCGGATGGTCGGCCGCACGCCGGCGAACATCATCGCGGTCCGGCCGCTCCGTGACGGCGTCATCAGCGACTTCGACGTCACCGAGCAGATGATCAAGTACTTCGTGAGCAAGGTTCACGATCGGGTCGGGCTGATCCCGCGCCCGCGCATGCTCCTCGGTGTCCCGTCGGGCGTGACGGAGGTCGAGAAGCGGGCCGTGCGCGATGCGGCGATGAACGCCGGCGCCCGGTGGGCGCGGCTCATCGAGGAGCCGATGGCGGCGGCAATCGGGGCGGGCCTTCCCGTCGGCGAGCCGTCCGGCAGCCTGATCGTCGACATCGGCGGCGGCACGACCGAAGTCGCCGTCATCAGCCTGGGCGGCATCGTCATCAGCAAGAGCATCCGCATCGGCGGCGACGAGATGGACATGGACATCGTCGGGTTTGGGCGGCGGGAGTACAACCTGCTCGTCGGCGAGCGCACCGCAGAGGACATCAAGATCGCGATCGGCTCGGCCTACCCCGGCGACTGGGACGAGCTGCGCATCACGCTGCGCGGCCGAGACCTGCTCACGGGCCTGCCGCGCGCCGTTGAGATCAGCGCCGAACAGGTCCGCGAGGCGATCGAGCCGTCCGTCCAGCAGATCGTCGACGTCGTGAAGGACACCATCGAGGAGACCCCGCCGGAGCTGGTGGCGGACATCATGGATCAGGGAATCGTCCTGGCCGGCGGCGGAGCCCTCCTGCAGGGGCTTGACCGGCGGATCGCCGAGGCCACGCAGATGCCGGTGCACGTCGCCGATGACCCGCTGACCTGCGTCGCCCGGGGCACGGGCAAGGCGCTCGAGGAGCTCGCGACTATGGAGCGCTCGCTCGTCGCCGACACCTACTCTCGCCCGCCGCGCTGACGGTCGCGTCATGTTCGCGACGCGCGCGAGCCGCCGGCGCGGCATCTTGTACGCCGTCCTCATGGCGATCGGACTCTTCCTGCTCGCCCTGAGCGCCACGCCTCCGATGCGCGACCTGGAAGTCGTGGTGGGCAACCTGCTGACGCCTGCGGAGACGGTGCTCTCCGGCACGGCGCGCGCCTTCGGGTCCTTCGTTGGTGCGCTGTCCGAGATCGATCACCTGCAGGCCCAAAACCGCTCGCTCGAGCAGCAGAACCAGCAGCTCGCGGTCGAGAACCGGCAGTTGCAGGAGATCAAGGTCCAGAACGACCAGCTGAGCCGCCTGCTTGGCGTGCAGGGGTCGCTCGACTATCAGACGGTCGCCGCGACTGTCGTCAGCCGCGATGTCTCGCAGGACACACGCGTGATCACGATCGACGCCGGCACCAACCGGGGGATCGAGCTCGACGACGTGGTCGTTGCCGACGGAGGCGCCCTCGTCGGCACGGTCACGACCGTCGGCCAAGACTTCAGCCGGATCCTTCTCATCAGCGATACTCGGTCCACCGTCATCGGGCTCATCGAGTCGAGTCGCACGACGGGCGAGGTCATCGGCCAGCTCGGTGGCGCGTTGGTGATGGAGAACATCCCGGCGACAGAACTGGTGAACCTCAACGACACTGTGGTCACGGCGGGGATCGACCTGGGTAACGGGATCCGTTCCCCGTTCCCGAAGGGCTTGCTTATCGGCAGCGTGGTGGACGTCGAGCGCGATCCGAACGCGGTCGTCCAGGCGGCGTTCATCAATCCGGCGACCAACCTCGACAAGCTCGAATACGTCCTGGTCATCACGGACTACCACGGCGGGCTCCCGCCGGTCCCGGCGGCATCGGGCGCTCCCGCGGCCGCTGGTTCACCCGGGGCGGCCGCGACGTCGCTGCCGCTTCCGGGCCCCTCGCTGGTGCCTGGCCCGTAGGGTCTGGCCCCGCGGTCGCCGGCGCACGACGCTCCCGTCAGGCGCGCCGGCCGAGCAGCTCGAGCCGCAGGCCTGCCGCGCGCACGGCGGCGCGGTCGACCACGTTCCGGGTGTCGTAAACGAGGTCGCCTTGCATCGCCGCCCGCAGCTCCGCCCAGTCGAGCGCACGGAACTCCGGCCATTCGGTGGCAACGACGACGGCCGCGGCCCCCTCTGCGGCTTGCGCCGGGTCTGGCGCAACCGCCAGCAGCGGGTCAGCCCGTCGCGCCGTCTCCATCGCCTGCGGATCAAACCCGACTACTGTCGCGCCGGTCGCGCGGAGCTGACGGGCCAGGGCGAGCGCGGGAGACTCCCGAACGTCGTCCGTGCCGGCCTTGAACGCGAGTCCCAGCAGCGCGACGCGGACCGTGTCCATCGGCTGGCCGATTAGTGCGCCCAACCTCGCGATCACCGCCCTCTGGTGGAACAAGTTGGAGTGGCT
>JBKQRF010000343.1:0-11491 GCA_052144055.1 Candidatus Limnocylindrales bacterium | reverse complement strand
TGCTCGCGCTGGTCTCCAGTGCCTTCTCACTCGGCTTCAAGCTCGCCACGTTCCCGCCGCACCTCAGCTTGGACGCATTCGTGGCGGCCTTGCTCTGCTCGATCGTGATCAGCATCGTCTCGACCGTGCTGGCCCATTTCCTGCCGGACCGCACGTCTTGGCGGTCTAGGCTGCACCTGTGAGCGTGCTTCGGCTGCACACTGACACCCTATCTCCCGGTCTGCCCCGGGGCTTACCCCGCCACCTGGGGCACGTCTACCGCGGCCCGACCGCATGAATGTGCCGCGCTATCTGGGGAGTGTGCATTTGCGCCTAGCGGGCTACCTGGACCCGCATAGCCGGGCTACCTGGGGCCGCCACCCGCTGGACAGCAGGTACTATATATGATCTATGCAAGCGCGATCGCCCGACCGGTACAAGCGCCGCTTCCTGGTGGAGTTCACCCCATCTGAGTCCGATCGGTTGGACCAGCTAGGGCTGGTCCACGGGAGCAAGCGTCGGGCCATCCTCGACGGCCTACGGCTCCTCGAGTCGGGCGAGCTGGAGTCGCTGCGTGAGCGCATCGCCGCTCTCGAGGGCGAGCGGGATGCGGCCGCGGGCGAGGCCGCGGCGCAGCTGACCGAGACGCGCCGGCTGTGCGAGGAGCGGAAGGCCAGCGCTGCGCAGCTGCGCGAGACCCGTGCCGCGCTCACGTCGGCCAAGGCCGACCTCCGGCAGGCGAAGCAGGATGTCGCGACGGTGCGGCACGACCTGGCGGCAGCGCAGACCGAGGCCCGCCGACTCGAGGCGCGCTTGCCCCACCACGCGTTCTGTGCCGCCTGCGGGAACTACGTGCCGGAGAATGACTGGGACGAGCAGCCGGATGGGAAGGGCGGGGTGCACGTCTACCACAAACCGCACGGCCTGCACCTCAAGCCAACGCTCGGCCAGAACTCCAGTGCCCTTTTCTGGCGGGCGACGCCCGCGGAGCCCGCGAAGTGAGCGACCAGCGGGACTCCGCCGCGGCTCCGGGCAGCTCCGGGTGGCCCTGGGACAACCCCAAGCTCGACCTACTGATCCTGCTCGTGCTCTTCCTGATCGCGATCGCCAGTGCTGGCGTCAAGCGGGTAGTGCCAGCCAAGCCGGTGGCACGGACCATCCAGCTCGGCGCACCGCAGCTCGTCCCGATGTCGGAAGAGGACACGTCCGACGCGGGCCGCCTCCTCGGGTCGAGCCTGGCGCAGCTGGTGCGCGAGGGCGGTGAGGAGACGCCGTGAGCGAGGATGTCCCCGTGCGGGTGGCGACCTACTGCCGCATCAGCACCGACGAGACGAACCAGCCCTATTCGCTCGGCGCGCAGCGCGATCGCCTCGACGCGTACGTGGCCAGTCAGCCGGCGTGGCGCATCGTGGCCCGCTACGTCGACCGGGCTTCGGGCAAGAGCCTGGAGCGTCCTGACCTCACGAGGGCGCGCGCTGCGGCGGCAGCGGGCGCGTTCGACCTACTGCTCACGTATCGCGTCGATCGCCTGAGCCGCAATGTGGCCCAGCTGGGCCCTTATCGAGGAGCTGCAAGCCGCGGGGGTCGCCTACCGCTCGGCCACCGAGCCCTTCGAGACCGCCACCCCGGCGGGCCTGATGATGCTGCAGATGCTGGGCGTCTTCGCCCAGTTCGAGCGCTCCTCCATCGTCGAGCGCATCGCCGCGGGCATGGAGCGCAAGGCCAAGGGCGGCGGCTGGACGGTGGGCAGCTACCCCTACGGCTATCGCAAGCTCGACGGGATGCCGGGCCTGGTGCCTGATCCCGCGGCCGCGCTCGTGGTGCGCGAGATCTTCCAGCGCTACGCCGAGGATCGGCAGGGCAGCGCGGCTATCGCGAGCGAACTGAACGCTCGGGGCCTGCGCACCCGTTACGGCCATCCCTGGTCACGCACGGGGATCCTCGATGTCCTGCGCAACCGGGTCTATGTGGGCGAGGTGCCCTTCCGGAGGATCTGGTACGTGGGCCAGCACGAGCCGCTCGTCGAGCTGGGGCTGTTTGAGGCGGCCGGCACGATCTTGGCCCGGCGGGCTGCGGAGCCCGGGACGCGGCGCACGGACGGCTCGGACTACCTCCTCTCCGGCCTCGCCATCGTGTGCGACCGTTGCGGGCATCGCTTCATCGGGGCAGCTGCCCGCGGCCGCGGTGGTCGTCGCTACGCCTACTACACCTGCTACTCACGTAGCCGGTACGGCCGTCCCGGCTGCGATCAGGCGCGCCTGCCCAAGGACGAGCTGGAGGAGGCGATCCTCGAGCAGATGAGCGCGGTCTACGCCGACAGCGCACTGCTCGCCGCGGCCATCGCGGAGATGGAGGCCGAGCTGCGTACGTCCGAGACCGCGCAGGCCGAGCGGCGGATCGCGTTCGACGCCGAGCTAGGCGAGCTGCGGGCCCGGATCGACCGCTACTTCGCAAGCTTCGAGGCCGGACAGCTGAGCCCGGAGCTCTGTCAGGAGCGGGTGGCGGGCCTCCAGGCTCGCATCCAGGCCATTGAGGACGAACGGGCGACGCTCCCCGACGGTGCACCCGCGCCGACCCTCAGTCCTGACGACATCGCTCTCATCTCGTGGTCGGTCAGCGGGGCTCTCGGCGAGGTCCTGAAGCAGACCCCGACGCCACGCACCAAGGCGCTGCTGCGGCTCCTGATCGAGGAGATCCGCATCGGTTCACCGACCGACATCCGACCAACCTACCGGGTGCCAAGGGCCCCGCTACCGCCCGCGGCAGGGACAGACGAGGGCACGGTTCGCGAACAGAAGGGAATGGTGGAGATGAGGGGACTCTGCACCCCTCCGCACAAAGTCGGCCTCAATGTAGCCATTCTGACAGCCATTCTTTCACGCGAGCGCCCGGTTCAGCGTCGCGGCGAGTTCGCGAGCCCGACCCTCGACGCGATGCCCGTACACGTCAGACGTGATCGCGATGCTGCTGTGGCCCATGACGCGCTTCACATCGTCTAGCGAGGCGCCTGAACCTAGAAGAAGCGTCGCCGCGGTGTGCCGGAGGTCGTGCAGACGCGTCGGTGGAAGGCCCGCCTTGCGGCAAGCTGTGGCGAACGTCCGCTGGACGGTCGACTGGTTCATGGGCTGCCCATCGGCGCGAGTGAAGGCAAGGCCGTCGACATTGCGGGGCAAGTCTGCGGCGGCTCGGCGATGCGCCATCAGAGCAAGGGCCACGAACCCTGGCAATGCCACGGTACGGTGACCGGCGGCCGTCTTGGGGTCAGCGATGACAAGACGCTTGCCTTCACGCAGAGAGCGCGGCTGGTTGCGAAGCGACCCGCTGACAACGAGCAGACCCGAGTCAAGGTTGACGTCTTGCCAGCGCAATGCGAGCGCCTCCCCCATTCGCAGACCCGTGCCCACCATGAGCGCCCACAGGGGTCCCAGGGGATCGTCACGGCTCGCGTCGAGCAAGCGGCGGACTTCGGTCGCGTCGAGAGCCCGGGCGCCGCGATCAGCCGGGAGTGATGGTGGTTCGACGCCCTTGGCGACGTTGCGGACGAGCAGCCCGTCGTCCACCGCGAGCGCAAGCGCGGCTCGCAGGATCCGTAGCGTGTCCCTCACTGTAACCGGAGCCTTGCCAGTCTCAGTCATGTCGCGGACTAAGACGCGCACGTGCTCCGTCGTCAGGCGATGCGCAGGCAGGGTCGCAAGCGGTGCGAGATGCAGACGAACGTGCTGCTCGTAGCGCACCCAGGAGGTCGGGGCCACCGTGCCCTTCTTACCCGCCAGCCAGGCGACGAGCTGGCGCCCGACCGTGGTCCGTCCGTCCGGGATGGGATCGCCTCGGGCGATCCGGAGCCGCAGGTCAGCCATTTTCTCCAGCACCTCGGACCGGGAGTGTCCGTACACGACTCTCCGCTTACCGCGGTCGCGGACGGCGGCGACCCAGCGTTTGTCCGAATGGCGCCTGTAGACCGATCCGCTGGCCCACCTTCGCCGCGCCATTGCGCACCTCCTCGGGGGCATCTTCCCGCAGTCGCGCCCACTCCGCCAGTTGCTCCGGACGGTACAGGCGGAGGCGACCGATCCGCACACTTGGCACCTTGAGGGCGCGGAGGGTGCGCTCGCTGATCGAGAGTGCGGCGGCGGCTTCGTCCGGGCGAAGCAGGATGCGGAGCTGTTCACTCATGGTCTCGCGTCGCCGCCCTGGGAGGACTCGGTGGGAGAAGCCGCTCGCCTAGGCGTTGCCGGCATGGCCCACTCGGCGCCTCGCCGGGGACGTCAAACCGCCAGAGCGCGACGCTGCAGGCCACTGAACATGTCCGGCGGTCGGACCGCGACCGCTCGTCGAGCGGCGACCTGCCACGCCGGCAAATCCCGTCTTTCACGGGGGTTCCCCAAGGGCGCTCATCACAGCGCCGCCGCTTGGACCACGAGGCCAGCGCCTCTGCGCATTCTGCGCATGGGCGCAGGTACATGCGGCGAGGCGACCAGTCACTGCAGTGCGCCCCACACGCTGGCCTCGTGGTCGGCCTCTGACGCAGCGGGCCGCGGGTGAGCATGTCCTGGCGCCCGAGTGCAGACGAACCGGCCACTTGGCGTCGCCACCATAGGCTGGCTGCAGGACGGGCAAACGGGGCTTGGGGCATGCCCTGCGACCTCGTAGGTGTGAACCGCACTCACTGCAAGTCCTACCGGCCCAGAGAGCTGTGGGTGACGACCGTCGCGGTGCGGTCGGTTGCCGTCGCGCGGCCCTTTTCCGGTCGCATATCGCTCGCGCTGATCGTGACGATGTCGCACATCTCGGTGACGCGGCTTACCAGCGGCCGGTACCCGTTGTCCGCCAGCTGGTCCAACGACAGGTTCGAGGTCACGCAGGTTGCGCGCATGTCGCCGTAGCGCTTCTCGACCAGCGCGAATAGGCGGCTGACGGCCCAGTCCGTTGACCTCTCTGCCCCGAGGTCATCGAGCACCACCAGATCCATGTCATCGCGAAGAGCGCTGAGGTCTTCCTCGGCGTCGGTCGTCTGCAGGCGTATCGACGCGCGTAGGTCGTCGAGCATGACGGGCACGACGCGGAACGCCACTCTCCAGAACGGCGTCAAACGCACCGGCTCGGAGCCAGCCTGCGCGGTGGTTTCGCCGCCTGGGCGCTCGGCATCGTGTGGTTCCATCCGCACGCGCATACTCGCGACCATCAGGTGCGTCTTGCCGGCGCCTGGGGGCCCGAGCAAGACCAACCCGCGACCTCTGGCTGTGCCGTGCGCCCAAGCCTCTGCGATGGCGAGGGCCTGCTCGGTGCCTGCTCTCGGCAGGAAGTTGGCGAACGAGCACTGGAGGTGTCGACGCGGGACCCCGGCGGCGCTCAGCCGCTCCTCGATCGTTCTCATTTCGACGTCACGGCTTCGTCGTAGCTGAACATCGGCTGGGAGCGAGGTGAGCTACGCTGAGGGCCGGAGCGCCGTGGCGAGGGGATGGGGTTTAGTGCGCGGTCCGCGCCGAACACGAGCTGAGCCAGCGTCGTGTTGCCCAGCCCGGCGAGCCCAGCCATCGTGTGGAGGACGCGAGCCGCGCCGTGTCTGGCCACCAACTGCACGACCACCTTGTGCAGCCCGTCACCGATCTGGATGGGGGCGCCCTCGCCGCTAGACCTGAGCCAATCCAGGACGACTGACGGGTCAGCAGTCACGCCCTCCGCGGCGGGAGAAAGACGGTCCTTGTCTACGTCAACATCCTCGTCCCCGTCGTGCCGTAACTCGTCCGTGGCGCGATCGTGACCGTCACGTGATGGCGCCGTGACGTCGTGTGACCCAGCCTCTCGCTCCCGTCCGGGTTGGGCCGCCGACCCGACACCCGCAGGCGATGCCGATGCCGATTCCGAAACCGAGACCGATGCCGATACCGATACCGATGCGGGACTCGTACTGAGCTGTACGGACTCGTCCGGACTGGCGTGAAGGCGGTGGTACTCGGTGACCGCATAAGAGTGGTTGCCGCCAGCCTGCCGGAAATCCCGCTCCATGAGGGGGAGGAACGCGCAGCCACAGGGGTGCACCACAAGCAGTCCGGCAGCGATGAAGTCGGCCTTGGCCTTCTCCATGAGTTGCTCGCGCCGTGGCACGGACTGATATGGAAGTAGCAGGGCGGCGAGCGTCTCCGGTCGCCACAGTGTCCAGCCGCCATCGTCGGCGCGGGTCGCTAAGCCGAGGTAGATACGGAAGGACTCAGCGGACAGCTTGGCGGTGGGTGCCTCGGACCACATGGCGGGCCGGATGAGGCGCACGCGTTCGGGCATTCGCGGCTCGGTCATCCCAAGCCCCCCCGGAGCCACGAGGCTCGGGGCGTGTCAGTACGCAGGCTGTCTGGGGCTGCCGTTGCTTCCGTTGATCCGCCCGGGTAGGCTGTCGGGGCGGGAGTCGATGCCGTCATCCGGAGACTCCTGTTCAGGAGCCGTGCGGAGTCGAGCCGCCCGGCTCCCTCGTTTTGCTCTCCTGTGGCTCGGTTTTGTGTAGGCTACCCTTGACATTGGTTTCGCGCGTAGTCTATAATAACGAACGAGCGCACATGTCGTCAATCTTGCACCGGCGGCGTGCATGACATCCGCGACGGGAGGGGCAAGGGTGATTCTGAGTGAGCAGGAGCGCCGCGAGCGGTTCGCATACTGGTTGCGCGACATGCGGACCCGCCGCGGTCTAACGCCGCCACAACTCGCTGAGGCCCTTGGAGTGTCGCGTGGCACTGTCAACAACTGGGAGTCTGGCAAGCGGGTCCCGTCGCTGATGTTGGTGCAGCCCCTGAGCGAAGTGCTTCAGGTCAAACCAAGTCTCTTCGCCGACCTGCCCGAGATCCCACCAAGCGGCGCCGAGTCCTACCTAGTCACTGCTGGAAGCAGGGTCTACCGGGCAACCAGGGTCCGCAGACGGCCGCGGCAAGACACGCTTGACCGCCCCGGCGGGGACGCCTGATTGCGGTCCGTGGCGCGCACAACGCCGCTCCTCGAAAGCCGCGACCCATCGCTCCTGACCGGCGGCAACGCGGTGACTAACGAGTCATGACCCAAACGCCGCAGTTGGACGCTCCCGGGCTGATCGACGGGCGGCCGCCAGTATGCAAACCGCCGCGGTTGGACGGCGCCGAGGGTGAGCGGCAGAAGCGGCCGGACCCGCTCATTGAGATCAGCAAGGTCGTCGGCGGACTGCCGAGCTACCGTTTGGTGGCGGCGCTGACCGGCTACTCGCCGCGGACGTGGAAACGCAGCGGCCTGTACCTCGGGACACTGGACTACACGGTTGGTGCGGACAGGCGCTGTCGCCCTGCTAACGAACCTACCCGTCGAGCCGTGGCCGTCCGGCTGGTCCAGCTGGCCGCCGAGCATCCCGGCTGGTCGGCCCGGCAGCTTGCCCGCGAGGTCCGGTGCTCGCCCACGACGGCCTCGAAGTACTGCAGGGGCTGGACGGTGACGAACGGTTGACCAAATCTCATGCTGTCATTTGGTCACCCGCTGGGCTGTCGGCCGAGCAAAGCGGGATCCTTTTGACCCTGCTCGAGGTCGGCGCCGTTCCCGGCTGCCAGCAGCACTACGTCAAGGATGGACAGCCGGAACTGCCCGTGCGGGCGACCGCGTTCATCACGATGCAACGTCGCGAGGACCCGGCCGCCTACCATCGGCAGATGGCGAGCGTGTCTCGGTCGTTGCAACGGCTCTGGGACCGTCGCCTGCTCGTCAGGTGGACTGGCCTTCTCCGCAGAGGCGTCCGATACAGCCTCAGCGAGGAGGGCTACCGAGCGGCACTCGACCTTGCGGAGGCTCTGTGACCCGCTTCCGAGACAGAGCAGGTGCGGCCACTGGCATCGCACCTCGGACGCTGCAGGACATCGTCGCCGTCAGCAAGTGGGCGCCTGACCTCATGCCCGCCTTGGACGAGCAGCGGATGGCGGTCACGGTCGCCGCCGGTGACGCTCGGCTGCGGCCTTCGAGGGCGGTCATCGAGGTTGCCCCCAACCGGGAGCGTTACAGCATGGGCAATCTGCCCGAACCGTTGCAGCGAGACGTGCGCGAGTGCGCCGGGCGAGGCGAGCCGTTCCTCGCCATGCGAGACGACGCGCGGTACTGCTCGGCCGGCTGCCGCCAGTGGGCCTACCGGCAACGCAAAGTGGATCGTCCATGACCGATACGAATCTTCCCAGTTCTGACGATGCCGGAGCACGGGAGCAGCCGGAGACTGAGCAATCTTTCCCAGAGTTCACCGATGCTGAGTGGCACCGGTTCCAACGCCGTCTCGCAGTGCGCCGTCTGCACGAGGCCGGGTACACGGCACGGGACATCGCCGCGCTGCTCGGTGAGTGCACCTACCGCACGGTGGCGATGGACCTCGCGTGGACCGACGAACGCTGGGACGAGGAGGTGCGAGCCATCCTGCTCCTGGATCCGAGGGAGGGCGAGCGGAGGTTCGAGTTGACTCTGGCGAACATGCCGATGGAGTCCCTGCGCGAACTCGCGGCCTCGAGGCGGAGCGAGAAGTGGAGGCGACGATGAGCGTGACTCACACGGGCGCCTAGCTGGTCGTCGGACGCGATGGCTGCGCCAGACCGCCATCTGGTAGCTCGACGCCCAGGAGCGCGCCCTGTTCCTCGATCTGCTCGACGTGCTCGGCGCGCCGACCTGCGCCGTCTGTGGATGGGTCTTCGCTCCACGCAGGGGGCCGGGTCGGCCAGCGCGGTATTGCGCCGACTGCAAGGCTCTGCACGAGCCGCAGAGGCTGGCTGACGAGAGGCGATTACGGAAGAAGCGCGTGAGTGCTCTTCTCGCAAAGGGGCCACCGTCGGCTGAGCGTTGAGACGGACCTGGCGCGATCACTTCGGGAGGCCGTCGTGACTTGGCACCGCTGGTCGAGCGCAAAGCCGCGGCGATCTGATGCGCCGGCCGCAGCGGGGGGCGTATTGCCGGTCGGCGGGTAGCGAGCGTAGCGTGCCGCCATAGTGAGATGGCGTGAGGCGCTGGTCCTGAGGCCGGCGGCCCTGCTCGCCGCCGCGGCGATCGTGGCCGCGTTCTTGCACGCGGGCTTGCTCAGTGGCGTCCTTGCCGGGGCGGCTGCGGGCACCTTCCTGGGCGTGCTCTGCGCCAGGATCGCCTTGCGCGGCAAGGTCGCGGCGCTCGTGGACGCCATATCCGCACTGGCCCATGATGGCGCCGTGCCGTCGCCCGACCCCCGCCACTTCGGCCCCCTGGTACCCGCGGCGCGCCAACTGCAAGGCGTGTCAGACGCGCTGCGAGCCGCCCAACAGGACGCGACGATGGATCGCCTCACCCGCCTAATGAACCGCCCCACCCTGCTGGCGACGCTCTTCTACGAGGTTGATCGAGCTGCCCGCGACGGGCGTCCTCTCGCGATCGTGTTCATCGATTTGGATCACTTCAAAGACATCAACGACACCTATGGGCACGCCGTGGGCGACTCGGTGCTGCGCGGAGTCGCCGGCATGTTCCGGGAGAACTTGGGCGAACCCGTGTCCGTCGGCCGGTACGGCGGAGATGAGTTCGTGGTCGTCCTGCCGGAGACCACCGTCGAGGAGGCAGTCGTGGTCGCGGAGAAGCTTCGGCTGCTGATGCTCAAGCAGCACTTCGAGGCCGACGATCGGACGCCGGTGACCGTGTCGATCAGCATCGGGGTTGCCGGCGGACTGGGTCCGAACCTACGCGTGGACCAGTTGCTGCGCGACGCCGACGCGGCGATGTACTCGGCGAAGTCGCTCGGCCGCAACCAGGCTTACGTGTTCGCCGCGCACAATGCCGCTCCCTAACAGGCGCCGGACTTGCCGTTCCTATGGCCAGGGCAACCTGCAGACCTTGCCCAACGGCGACGTCTTCGTGGGCTGGGGTGCCTCGCCCTACTGCAGCGAGTTCGGCCCCGCCGGCGACCTGCGCTTCGATGCCACCTATCCCGCGGCGAAGCAGTCCTACCGGGTCTTCCGTCAGCCCTGGGTGGGACGCCCCTCCGACAGCCCCGCGATCGCGGTGGAGCGCGAGGCCACCGGCGCGCTCACGGTGTTCGCGAGCTGGAACGGGGCCACCGAGATCGACCGCTGGGAGGTCCTGGCAGGCTCCGAGCCGAGCGCCATGACCAGTGTCGCAGTCGCGCCGTCCAGCGGGTTCGAGACCGCCATCCTCGTCGTCACCGCCGCGCCGCTGCTCCGCGCGCGGGCGCTCGACCCTACGGGTGCGGTCCTCGGCGCGTCCGCCTACGCCGCCTCCGCGTAGGAGGCCGCGACCGACTGGGCGCGGGAGGATGGCCGGGCGGGCCAGCGTGCCGGCCCGCCCGAAAGGAGAGGAGGAACACCACCGGGTCGTGCCCGCCCGGCAGCACGCGCAGGGTAGCCGCGCGAGCTGACGTTCCCCTGAAAGCCGCTCCCGGGGGCCGGGTACTGTCAGGCGACTCGGCGCCCAGAGCGTGCCCTTCAGGGCCTCTTCAACCCGGACTGGTGTTCCCGAGCCGGAGCGGACCCGGGGCACAACGTCAAGGCTCGGGAAGGGGTCCCATCACGGTCTGCCAGGGCGCACCAGCGACTCGGAGGTGGAGTGCGGGATGAGTGCCCGGTAGCGCAGCGCTGCCCACGCGTTCCAGAGCGCGACCAGGCCCCGCTGCGCAACCTCGCCGGTCGCCTCGATCACCGCCGCCGCCTGCGCCTCAGTCTGGTGCGTGCGGGACAGCCACGGGTCGAGCAGACCCGACAGGCCCCGACGTCGCTCCAGCGGTCCGGCGCGTAGGTCGCGACCCGCCAAGACCCCGCCGACCGTGATCTGGAGTTCGGCGAACAGCCCGATCATGGCCTCCCGCTCCTCGCGCGGCAGCCGCACGCCGGCGTCCCAAGTGAAGCCGAACCCCCGGCCGACGTCGGGCGGTGACCCGGTGGCCAGCATCTCCTCGACCACGCGCCCGAGGGCCAGGATCTCCGCGCGCGTCAACGCGGCGACCCATCCGAACATCGGCTGCGCGTCGGGTCCCGCCCGTCCCGGCACGGGCAGCGCCGCGGACCGCGCGAGGAGCGTGGAGCGGAAGTCAACGCTCAGCTTGACAGCGCGGGTCTGGGAGGCCGGCACTGCGCTCTGCGAAGCGTCGCTCGCGGCGTCCTCGGCCTGGGACGCTCGCTCGGCGTCGGGAGCTTCGAGCAGCGCCAAGAGGCGGCGCGCTGGCTCGGGATGCTCCACACCGAGGCGTAGGCCGACAGCCAGCCAGCGGTAGTCCGCCGTTTCGAGCGCATCGGGGCGGTCCTCCTCGTCCAATGCGGCGAGCGCCTCGCCCAGCGCCGCGCGGAGGTCCCGCCCGTCGCGCTCCGAGTCGCCGCCCTCGCTCGACACCGCTGCTTCCTCCGCTGTGGGTGGACCGTCGTCGAGCATACGGTCCCGCGGTCACATCCGACGCCGGCCGTCGTGGCCCGTGCGGTACTGAGGGCCTGTAGCCGAAAGATCCCGTTCAGATCGTGAGGTTTGTGCCATCAAAGCTGGCATCGCGTGCCGCCACGATGGCCGC
>JBKQRF010000342.1:0-36865 GCA_052144055.1 Candidatus Limnocylindrales bacterium | reverse complement strand
GGGTCCACGAGTCTGACCTCGTCGTGCTGGTTCAGCAGGTCGGTCACGCGGTCAGCCGAGAGGGCCAGATGGCCGGAGGCCCGGGAGTCGTCCGAGTAGACCGTCAGCTCGACGAGTGGGGCGGGCGAGACATCTGGTGCGCGGGCCTCGGTCGCGTTCATCATCTCGTCTCCCCTCTGTTGTGGGTCGGTGGTGCCGACAGCGTCTGGACAGTACCTCTGGGGGTAGGACTTTCGAGCCATGGGACGACGGAAAGCGGTGCGCGCATGCGCCACTTCTCGTGCCCGCGTCCAGCGGCGGCCCGGTGGTAGAGCGGCTCGAGTTTGTCGTCGGGGGGTTAGCGTGCCGACCACAGGCGGGACGGGCCGCTCGATTCGGTGGCTGTGGGAGTCATAGCCGGGACCGTGCAGCGAGCCGACGTCGCAGACGTAGACGGGGCATAGCCTCACCGTGCGATGACGGGGGACCGGGGGGGCGAAGTCCGCACTGCGCTGGTTCGCCGACTGGGCAAGAGAGGGCTAGCTATGGATCGACGCCGCGGCACTCTCCTTGCGGTGATTCTGGGGTCGGGCATCGTGCTCCTCGACTCGACGGTCGTCACCGTCGCCTGTTGAGCATCGCCGAGGACCTGCCCAGCCACCTGTTCGGCGCGCTGGAAGGCGAGACGTGCGTCACAACGCGTACTTACTCATGCTCGGCGCTCTGCTGGTCATCGCCGGCGCGCTCGCTGATACGTATTGCCGAAGGCGCATGTTCGCGGTCGTGCTGGTTGAGGTGGGCGTCACGTCGGCGGGTACCTGCGTAGGGTTGGTCCAGCGGGATCGTGGGCGCCGTGCGGACGATCGTCGAATCACTCCGCTTACCGGCCGAGCCCACGGCGGGACGGGATTCAGCCCGCAGGCCGGATCGCCTGTCTCGCTGGTCCCGCGCTCTCGATCAGCTCGACCGCTGCGGCAGTCAGCTGGGGACCCAGCCGCAGGATCCGATCGACTCCCGCCGAACGGAGCAGTAGCCGGTCGCCGTCTTGGCGGGCCTGCTGGAGAGTGCGGCGCGGCACGACCAGCGTCTGCGGCCACGCACCCGTTGGCGCGGTCACGCCCTCGGACTCGGCAAGCACGATAAGTTCCGCGGCTGTGATTGCGAGCAGGGCCCCGCGCCCGCGGCTATTGCCGAGGCGCGCCGGAACCAGGCCGAACAGCATCGCCACGCCGCGTTCACCACCCTCCAGCGACACCTCTTCGGCGACTGTGTGCCACTCCCCGGGCACTGTCCGCGTCCCCACCGTGCGTACTCCGAGCCACGGCACCTCGCCGCGCGCATCCCCCTCGATCCTGCGTCGCAACCATGCGAGGGGCGTGGCCAGAAGGGCCCGGGAGTCGGCGGCGTATCTCACGGACAGCCGGACGTCTGCGGTGCGCACGGAGAGTCGGCGATAGCAGAGCACCGCGACGTCCTCGATCGCACCGATCCGTTCGACTGGGACCACCGCCACCGGATCTCTCCCGCGGCCCTCGACCCACAACCCAGTGGCCCGCTCGCCGAACCCCAGAACCTGTCGGCGTCCTGTCACGTACCGGCGGCAGGATCGATCGATGGGCCGGGTGGAGGCGGGTAGGACGAGGGATCGATCCAGGGGCAGAGAGCCGCAGGCGAACCGCAGGGTCCGCAGCACGCCGGCCGGCAGATCGGCATCGCACGTGGGTGCGAGGAACCCGGCGATACGCGCGTAGGGCCGGCCTCGGGAGACGGTCGTGCGGGGGACCGGCGACTCCCACGTCTCGGCGGGATCGACGATCTCGCGTCCGCCGCGATCGGCATCCGGCGCGGAGGGGCCACTCAGCAGCCAGCTCACCTGCGCGCTTGGGACCTCACGTCCGAAACTCGGGCGCGCTCGGGCCGCCTAACTCGGGTGGCGGCCAACCCACCGTGAAGCGCAGGCACCCCTAACCGTCCCGGGGGATCCTTCCTGTCCATGACCCACTACGCTCGCACCTCTGGCGCCTGTGTCGCGCGTGTCAGGCGGGACAATGGACCGTGCCGAACGGCCCGCAATGGCCGGGCTTGACGGCACGGTGGAGGACCGGCTCCTGTGCTGCCCGGCCAGCTCCTCGGGTCAGCTGGCCGGAGGCGTTGCGCTGGCAACATCCGGCGACTGCCAGATGTTGGCCTTCGCCTTCTGCGCTGCGTACCAGTTCGTGAACGCAGATCCCTGCAGCGTGGTGAGCTGAGACGCGTCCACCGGGCGAGACTCCTTCTGGGTAATCTCGTACAGGTAGATCCCGTCCGACTGCGTCTGCGGGTCGCTGACCTGTCCGACCTTTAGGCCGAAGAGAACGTTCTCCATAGTCTGGTCGAGCTGCAGTGGCGCCACCCAGCCCATGTCGCCGCCGGCCACCGCGTCGGTCGCGTCGGAGTTCGCCTTGGCGATTGCCGAGAAGCTCGCCCCGGGTGCGGCCAGCTCCAGTTGGAGCTGGCCGATCCTATCTTGCGGGGAGGGCCGGCTTGCCACGTACAGGATCACGTGGTAGCCGTACTGCGACTTGACCGGGCCGATGATCTCGTCCGCCGTATGTGTGCCGGTGAAGAGCGGGGCGGAGAACTGGGTGACCATCTGCGCCTGGGTGAACCATCCCAGATCGCCGCCGTTCGCACCCGACGTGGTGTCATTGCTGTCCGACTTGGCCAGCACCGCGAACTCCGCGGCGCGCTTCGTGGGGTCGCTGATCGCACGCAGCTGGTCCGCGACCGCCTGCGCCTTCTTCTCCGCCGCTGCCCACGACGGATCGCTGGCGGGGATCGACGACGCGTTGTCCGGGTTGCCTTTGGGGCTGAAGAGGATGTGCGACGCGCGGACCTCCGGGCCGGTGATGGTATTGCCCTGGGAATCGGTGGTCGCGACCTCGATCTCCCACGCGTGGACCTGCTCGATGTTGCCCTTGGTCGCCTTGTTGGTGACGGCGGTCTGCAGCGCCTGCGTCAGCAGGTCATAGCGGATCGCGGTGCGGTACGCGTTCACGTTCACGCCGGCTTGCTGGAGCTCTTTGTCATAGTTTGGGTCGGTCTTGGCCGGCACGATGTCGGTGACTTTCCCGATCCGGTACGTGCCGTCCGACCCGAGTATCACGCCGGTCATCCCGTTCAGGGGAAGCTTGAAGAGCGCGTTGACCCAAGCCTGGTCGGTCGTGTCGGATGCCGAGATGTATCCGTAGTCTCCGCCCTTCGTCCCACTCGGGTCGGTGCTGTACTGCTTTGCCACTTGCGCGAACGGCGTCCCGGCCTTTAGGGCCGCGAGTGCCGCGTCGGCACTCGCCTTTGCCGCTGCCTGCTGGGCCGCCGTCGGCCCCGTCGAGGGCGACGCCGAGGGGGCGGTGCTCGGCGGGGTGGATGCGCCGGCCGGGGTGGAGGCTGCCGGAGACGGAGCAGGGGAGGAAGCCGCTGAGGCGCCGGGGCCAGGCGATGCGGCGGGTGCGGCACTCGCGGCGGGCGAGTCGCTAGGGCCGGACGAGCCGCTCGCGGATGGCGGCGCGGACGGCGACGGCGTAGCCAGCGCGGCGGGTGTCGCGCCCGGCTGGACGAAGATCGCCAGAACCTTGCGCTGCTCAGGTGTGGTCGCTTCCTGCTTGAGCTCGGCGTCGACGGCGGCTTGGCTGACGGTCACGCCCATCTGTTGTGCCAGCTGTCCCTGGAGCACGCCGTCGATTAGCTCGCCCGCGGCGACCTGAGGAAGCGACTGCAGCTGCTGCTCGAGGTCCTGCTGCTCCTGCGAGGCGGTCTGCTGGTCGACCGCCCCTGATGCGACCTCGCTTTGGAGCTCGTCCAGGATTGCGTTGATTCGGTACTGGTCAACGGCCTGTTGCTGGCTCCATTGGTCCTTGTTGATCGAGACGCCGTTGACCGTGGCGATGGCGGCCAGGTGATCCTCGTAGTACATGAAGCCAACGCCACCGGCCAGGATGGCGACGGCCACGACGATGACGCCGATGAAGCCGAAGGTGACGAGGAGCTGCTGCCGCTGGTCGTCGCTTACGGATGTGCGGCGCTTGCGGTTCGATGTGGCGCGTGGCGGACGGAAGGTCATGGCGTGTTCAGGATCCCTGTGTGCATGGGCGCCGACATGCGGCGCGGGGCCTCAAGAGTACCGCCTCTGCGGGGCGTTCCGCTGAAACAATCAGGATCGCTGGCTTCCTTCGTTGCCCCGATCGCGCAGGAAACGCTCGATGTCGGCGATCAGGTCGTCCCCGGTCGGCTGTGACTCCGCGTCCACGCGGGCCTCCAGCCGCGCCACGTGCGCGCGTGTGCTCTCGTCCGCGGCGACGGCGAGGTCCAGTCGGGCCTGGATCTGGCGCGCTTCGTCCGGAAGGCTGCCCAGGGGGAGCTCGGCGCCGAGGTGGCGGCCCAGAACCCGGAGCAGCTCGATCGCCGCGGCCGGGCACGGGCCCGTGACGTAGTGCGGAACATTCGCGAAGTACCCTACGGCCGGGATCCCCGCCGCCGAGACCGCCATCTCGAGCACGGACAAGGCCGCCGCCGGCACTCGCAGCACGCCTTCGGGGCCAGCCTCCACTCCGCCGCGGAGCAGGTCCGGGCTCGACGCCGTCCCCATCACGCGCACGGGCCTGGTGTGCGGGACGGCGCCAGGTATCGCGCCTACGCTGATCCACTCGACGACGCCCAGGCGCTTGGCCAGGTCGACCACCGACTCGCACAGGTCATGCCAGCGATAGTCCGGCTCCGGGCCCGCAATTACGAGCACGTCCCGCCGTCCGACCCTGGCGCGCCGGACAGCCAGCTCCGGCCACGTGATCTCGCGGGGCCTGCCGTCGAGGATCTCGAGGGCGGGGCGTCGTGCGCGGTAGTCGAATAGCGCATCCGCGTCGAAGGTGGTGATCACGTCGCCGCCCTCGGCTACCTGGTTCGCCGCCGTGGTAGCCGCGGCTCCTGCATCCACCCACCCGTCGAACGCCACGATCAGGGCTGGGGAGTCGAGCTGCGGGACCTGGCCGAGCCGATAGAGCGTCACGCAGAAAGGATAGGGCACGCGCCCGTCCGGTTGCTCGTGTACGGGCAACCGCGTGGCGGCGCGGGTGCAAGCCTCAGGCCGCTCCCGTCTCGCTAGGGTAGGCCCGGCGGCCCACGGCTACCACTGTCGTCGCACCGCCGTCCGGGTCGCCGCTACCGGCCGGATGGCGCTGCCGCAGTCTCGCTCACATTCGCGCAGCTGCGCGAATCAGCTGCAACCGCTCGTGCTGCCGCAGTTCAGGCACTTGTAGCAGGAGCCGTTGCGGACCATGATCGAGCCGCAATCCGCGCAGCTGGGGGCGTCCGCCTGGGCCTGGAAGGCAAACTTCTGCGAGCGACCCAGTTGCATGCTTTTCGACTTCGAGGCGCCGTTGGGATCAGTCCCAGCGGGACCGTTCGAGCTGGCTGGCGGTGTCGACCGACCTGTCAGCGGGGATGGGCCGGACGACTCCGAAGCTGTCTCGGCCGCTGTCTGCTCAGGCCCAGCGGGGCGCAGGCTCGTCGCCGTGGCGGCAGGAGACGCGATCGCGTCCTCCGGGGCCGGTGCGCTGGCCGCGTGAGCGTCCGTCCCGGCGGGGCCTGCCGAACCAGCGGCGGGAGCAGAGGATGGGGCAGTCGCGGCCACGGCGGTGGAGCCCCTGGGCAGCCCCGCCGGCGCGTCGCCGGCCGCCGAAATCCCTGCCGTGGCGGACGGCTCGTCCTCCCGGCCCTCGTCCGATCGGTCGAGGATCCCCAGCGCCTCGCGCTCCTCCTTCGGCAGGAACCGCGATCCCAGCCACCGGAAGATGTAGTCCACGATCGACTTCGCGATCGGGATCTCCGGGTTGCCGGTGAAGCCGGACGGCTCGAAGCGTACGTGCGCGAACTTGTTCACCAGGTCGCGCAGCGGCACTCCGTACTGCAGTGCGACGCTGACCGAAATGGCCATGGAGTCCATCAGGCCCGCGACTGTCGAGCCCTCTTTGGCCATCCGGATGAACATCTCGCCGGGCTGACCGTCTGGGTAGCAGCCGATGGTTAGGTAGCCTTCGTGACCGGCGACTTCGAACTTGTGCGTGACTGACTGGCGCTCGGAGGGAAGGCGCCGACGGTGTGGCTTTTTGGCCTCGGCCTGTGCCGACGCCAGCTGGCCTTCGAGCTGCGCGACGCGCGCCGTGAGTTCCGCCGTGGCGGCCGCGACAGCCTCCGATGCGACGACCTCGACCGCCTTCTCGGCGATGGACCCCTTCTTCCTGCCGGTACTCAGCGGCTGCGACCGCTTCGAGTTGTCACGGTAGATCGCGATCGCTTTGAGCCCGAGCCTCCAGCCCTCGAGGTAGACCTGCTCGATGTCGGTCGGCGTGGCTGTCTCGGGCATGTTCACGGTCTTGCTGATGGCGCCGGAGAGGAACGGCTGGACGGCCGACATCATCCGGATGTGGCCCATGTAATGGATCGAACGCTCGCCGTTGACCGGCTTGAATGCGCAGTCGAAGACCGATAGGTGCTCCTGTTTGAGGCCAGGCGCGCCCTCGATGGTCTCGTGCTCGTTGACGTAGCGAACGATCTCCTCGGCCTGGCGAGAGTCGTACCCGAGCGTGCGGAGTGCGGCTGGCACGGTCTGGTTGACGATCTTGAGAAAGCCTTCGCCGACCAGCTTCTTGTACTTGACTAGCGCGATATCGGGCTCGATGCCCGTGGTATCGCAGTCCATCATGAACGCGATCGTACCGGTGGGCGCGAGCAACGTGACCTGTGCATTGCGGTACCCGTGCAGCTCGCCGAGGGCAAGCGTTTCGTCCCACAAGTCGCGCGCAATGTCATGCACGCCTATCGGCACGCCGACCTCGGGGATGCGCTGGGCTGCCTCGCGGTGCTTACGGATCACGCGAAGGAACGGCTCGCGGTTCTTCGCGTACTCGACGAATGGGCCGCCGTGGTCGCGCGCGATGACCGCCGACTGGCGATATGCCTCGGCTGTCATGATCGACGTGAGTGCGGCCGCGAACGCCCGGCCGCCGGGCGAGTCGTAGGCGAGGCTCCGGCTCATTAGGAGCGCGCCAAGGTTCGCGTAGCCCAGCCCGAGCGGGCGGAAGCGGTGCGAGTTCTCCTCGATCCTCGGCGTGGGGTAGCTCGCGTAGTCGACGACGATCTCCTGAGCGGTGATCGTCAGGCGGCACGCATAGCGATACGCGGCGACGTCGAACTCGCCGTCCTCGCGCACGAACTTCATGAGGTTGAGCGACGCCAGGTTGCAACTGGTGTCGTCGATAAAGCTGAACTCCGAGCACGGGTTCGTTGCGACCTGACGCGCCGAGTTCGCGACCGGGTTCCAGTCGTTAATGGTCGTGTCGTACTGCATGCCGGGATCGCCGCAGACCCAGGCCGCCTCGGAGATCTGTCGGAGGATCTCCCGTGCCCGGAACGTGTCAGCCGGCTCCCCAGTGGTCACGTAGTGCGTGGTCCACTCGCCGTCGCGCTCGACCGCGCGCATGAAGTCGTCCGTTACGCGCACAGAGTGGTTGGCGTTCTGGAAGAAGACCGAACCGTATGCTTCGCCGGTGAACGAGGCGTCGTAGCCGGCCTCGATGAGGGCCCAGGCCTTCTTCTCTTCGAGCATCTTGCAGTTGATGAAGTCGAGGATGTCCGGGTGATCCGCGTCTAGGATCACCATCTTTGCGGCGCGCCGCGTCTTCCCGCCCGATTTGATGACGCCGGCGAACGCGTCGTAGCCCTTCATGAAGCTCACAGGCCCGGACGCGATCCCGCCGCCTGCCATCTTCTCGCGTGCCGAGCGGATGGGGGAGAGGTTGGAACCGGCGCCAGAGCCGTACTTGAAGAGCATCGCCTCGGTCTTGGCGAGGTCCATGATCGACGTCATGGAGTCCTGGACCGAGTTGATGAAGCATGCGGAGCACTGGGGGTGCTCCTCGACGCCGACGTTGAACCAGACCGGCGAATTGAACGCCATCCTCTGGTGCAGGATGAGGTGGGTCAGCTCTGCGCGGAACGTCTCGAGGTCCTCGTCCGTCGCGAAATAGTGGCCCTCCACCGCCCACCCACAGATGGTGTCCACGACGCGGCTGATCAGCTGGCGGACGCTGCGCTCGCGCCCTGGTGTCCCGAGGTGACCCCGGAAGTACTTGCTGACAACCACGTTGGTGGCCAGCTGGCTCCAGCTCTCTGGCACCTCGACGTCCGCCTGTTCGAAGACCACCTTCCCGCTCTCGTTGCCGATGCTGGCGGTCCGGGTCGTCCAGGCCACCTCGTCGTACGGGTCGACCCCGGGGGTGGTCCAGCGGCGCTCGAAGCTGAGTCCCGCCGATTGTCCGCTCGCGCGCTCGTCCATGCTGGAGCTGGCGGATGTGGTCGCGCGGGCCATCGGTGGTCTCCCTCCATGCATGGATCTGGGCGCCCTCGCGGCCGTCCGGATCGCCGCCCCCGGGTCCGGCCGCAGACGCCCAATGTACCTCGCCGGTCGGCCCTGTCAAGCGCGACACCACAAGATGTTGTGGTGATCCTCGGCCATTGACCGCTACATGTGGTGTTTGAGAGGCCACGGCCGATCGAGCGGTGATTGGCCTGGGAGTGGGTCGCCAACCCCACCGAGCGCCCTCCACGGTCGCTTGCCACGGACGCCTGTGGCGCGATCGGGGCCCGGGCGGCTGGCCTTCGCGGTGCCGGCCGCGTGCCGGATCAGGGGAGCGTGGTCGGTGTGTTCAGGCCGCTGTACGCGTGCAGGCCGGAGAAGTACAGGTTCCCGAAGAATGTGAAGAGGATGGCGCCGAACCCGATAACGAGGATCAGAGCCGCAGGCCGGCCCGCCCAGCCGCGTTGGTTCCGGGCGTGCAGGTACACGGCGTAGATGAGCCAGGTGACGAGCGCGGAGGTCTCCTTGGGGTCCCAGCTCCAGTAGCTGCCCCAGGCGATGGACGCCCAGTACGAACCCAGAATGATCATTGTGGCGAAGATCGGAAACCCGATGATGACAGCCCGGTACGCCACCGTATCGAGCACGCGGTGCGACGGCAGCCAGGCGTAGCGGTCGGCGCTGCCCTGGAGCAGGTAGCCGACGGCGGCGGCGAAGCTGGTCGCAAAGATGCCGTAACTGATCATTGCCATCGCGACGTGGACCGTCAGGAGCGGCGCGTTGTCCAGCGCCGGGACGAGGGGTTCGATCGTGGCGGGAAGCGTCGCGGCGTACCCGATGAGGAACAGCGCCACGCCGAGGGGAAGGAAGCCCAGCGCACGGATCGGGTACCGCCGCTGCAGAAACAGGTATCCGCCGGTGATGCCCCAGCTGAAGGCGACGGAGAACTCGTACATGTTGCCCCACGGGCCGCGGCCTACGATGATCGCCCGGAGCAGCATTGACAGGCCGATCAGCGCCCAGGCGACCCAGGCACCGGTGATTGCGAGTCCGGCCACTGGAGTGGTGAACGCCGCGTCGTCTGCGTCGGCGTCCCCCGCTATGGTGAAGGCGGCGCTCCCGAGTCCTGAGGCCGCGGACCAATGCGCGTTTCTGGTGGGCGGGCCGTCTAGCCCCGCGGCTTCGCGGTCGCGGGGACTCGGGCCGCCGCCGAAATCCACAGTCCCGACACTGGCGCCGGCACCGGCCAAGCGCTGGGCGGGCACGAGCGCGCCGAGCGACCGCCGCCCGACAGCCAGGACGACTGTGTGCGCGACGTGGAAGACGAACGCAAACACCAGCGCCAGCCCACCGCCCGTGAACAAATAGAGCGACATCTGAGCCACTGAACCAACTCCTTCTAGGGGCGCGCCGCCGAGACCAGGCCACGGCAGTGCCGCCGCGGCCGGGTTGCCACGAGGCGCCGTGAGCGCTGGCAGTTTGCCGAGCACGAAACGCGTCCCGCACGCCGAGCAAGTCTGGCGAGCCGCCGCGCGAACGGTCCTGTCGGCTGGGCACCGAACGTCCAGGTCTCGGCCGCATCCGAAGGAGCGTCCTGCGTGGCGCGAAGATGAGGGCGTCTCGCGGGCAGGATCTGCGTCCAGAGGTCCACGGCCGGCATGATAGCCCGAACGCCGGAGACCGTGCCATCTGACCCGGGCCGAACGGCAGGGTCCCCCGTCCGGCAGCTCGGGGTCATGCGCCCGGGCGGTCGTGCCCGACCGCGACCGCGGCTACCATTCGGGCGATCGAACCTGATCGGTGTGGAGATGCGTATGCGCGAGGAAGCGATCGCCGCGAAGGCGACCACGCCGGCGGAGGCTGCCGAGTCGGTGGGGATCGCGGAGTCGACGCCGCCTGGCCCGCCCGTGTCGCAACGGCTTGCTGCTGCCGTGGCGAGTCGTGCCCCAGCGGATCCTGTCGCGTTCCCTCGCGACTTTTGGAATCGGTTGCGCGCTGCGGTCGGAGAGGCAGTCGTCGGCGACGAGGAGCCGCTGCGGCTGCTGGTGGTCGCGCTGCTGGCCGAGGGGCACGCGCTGATCGAGGACGTGCCCGGCGTTGGCAAGACGCTTCTGGCGCACGCGTTCGCGCGCGCGCTCGGGCTCTCGTTCGCGCGCGTGCAAGGGACGCCCGACCTGCTGCCGACCGACGTGACTGGCACCTCCATCTTGGAGGGTGGGAGCCTGCGGTTCGTGGGCGGCCCGGTCTTCACCAACGTGCTGCTCGTCGACGAGATCAACCGCGCGACTCCGAGGACCCAGTCCGCGCTGCTCGAGGCGATGCAGGAGCGGCAAGTGTCCATCGAGGGGATGACTCGGCCGCTGCCGATGCCGTTCTTGGTGCTTGCCACGCAGAACCCGATCGAGCTCGAGGGTACTTTCGCGCTCCCCGAGGCGCAACTCGACCGGTTTCTGGTGCGTGTTCGCTTGGGCTATCCCGACGAGCTGGCAGAGCGATCGATCGCGCGCCGCTACCGGGAGGGGCCGGAACCCCTGGGGCGGATCCGACCGATCGTAAGCCCGGCGGAAATCGCGGCGCTCCAGACGGGCGCGCGAACCGTCCGCGTGGCGGACGAAGTCGAACGCTACTTGGTCGCGTTGACGCGTGCCACTCGTGAGCACCCCGACGTCCAGCTCGGCGCCAGCCCGCGCGCGAGCGTGTCGATGTATCGCGCGGCGCAGGCGTGGGCGCTGCTGTCAGGACGCGATTTCGCGCTGCCGGACGACGTGCAAGCGGTTGCGCCGTCCGTGCTGGGCCACCGGCTGCTGCTAGACGTCGACCGCCAGCTGAGGGGCGCGTCCGTGGACCGCATCGTGGAGCAGGTGCTCCGGTCGGTCCCGGTCCCCATCGAGCGCACGTGACCGGGCAGGTCTGGCTGGGGATCGGGCTGGCCGTTCTCGGCGCCCTCGCCGGAGCGCCCCCGCTGGTGCTCGTCGGCGTGCTCGTGGTGCTGATCGCACTGCTACGTGGTCTCTGGACCCGCTACGGTCTGCGCGGGGTGGACTATGAGCACCGCCTGGCGACGGAGCGTGCCGTCTTCGGCGACGAGTTCGGGCTCGACATAGTCGTATGGAACCGCAAGCTTCTCCCGCTGCCGTGGCTGCGGGCTGACGACTTCGTGCCGGACGAGCTGGTGCTGCGCGAGCGATCCCTCGTCCGATCGGAGCGGCCTGGGCTCTCCCTGCTCGACAACACGTGGTCGCTGGCGTGGTACGAGCGGGTGGTGCGCCACCTACACGTCGTCGCGAACCGCCGCGGCGTCTTTCGAATGAGCGCCGTTCGACTGCGCGTCGCGGATCTCTTCGCGCGCGACACCGCCGAGGAGGAGCGGTTGCTGCCGGTCGCGTTTGTTGTCCGGCCACGAACCCTGCCCGTGCGTGAACGCCTGATCGATAGGTCGACGCTGGGCGAACGTGTTGCACCCATGAGCCTCTTCCGCGACCCGGCTCTCTTCGCGGGCGTGCGACCGTACCAGCCAGGGGACCCGCTGCGGCAGGTGCACTGGAAGGCGACGGCGCGCACGGGACGGACGGTCGTAAAGCGGTTCGACCCATCCCGGCAGCGTGAGTTGCTGCTTGCGGTTGATGTCCAGACGGTGGACGGCCCGCACTGGCTGATGGCATACGACGAGGATCTCCTCGAGGGGTTGTGCGTCGCGGCCGCGTCGCTCGCGCGGCGTACGCTCGCCGAAGGCGCAGAGTGCGGGCTCGCTGCCGCTGTGTACGCGGGGACCGGGCAGCGGGTGGCGTGGGTGCCGCCCTCGGCCGGGGTTGAGCAGCTTGGCCGGATCGCCGACACGCTGGCGCGCGTGGTCCCTGGCGCCTCGGAGCCCTACGAGCGGTTGCTAGCGTCGCTGCCGCGCCGCGTGGGGTCGGGCGCCACCATCGTCGCGCTCACGGGTCGCGACCCGGGGCCGTTCCTGGGGGTGCTACGCCGGCTGGCGCGGATGGGGTACGCGGTCCAGCTGGTGCTATTTGGACCTAGTGCGGCCGCCCGCAGCGCGGCCGCACGTGCGAGCGGGGTCGCGGCGTTCACGGCAGAGCTGGCCCCGGACTGGCGGACGAGCGAGGCCCTGGTCGTCGGCGCCTGACCTCCTGCCGGCCGCCCTCGACGCTGTCGTCGAGGGCGCGTGGCTGGCGATCGCCTACCTCGCGGTACAGGTGCTGGGGGCGCACGGTCCGATCCTGCTCGGGCCGCTCGAGTTTGCGCTGCTGGCCGGCGCGGGGCTCCTCCTCGCCCGGGGCCTCCCGGCCCGAACGGGACCGTCGTCGGTAGTGGTTGCAGCCGTCGCAGCGGCGGCGGGCGGATGGATCATGTCGCCGGCCGTCCGCGAGGCGCTGCTGGACGGACGGGTGGACACGGCGCTCGGACTCCACACGGGCGGCTGGCTGGCTGGCCTCGCAGTTGTCCGGGGAGCGATGCACGCAGAGCGATCCGACGACGACCTTATCGTGTCTCGGCTGCTGGCCTGGGGAGTCCCGGGACTTGCGATCCCATGGCTCCTCGCCCAGGTGGCTACCCCCGCTGCGCGTGCAGCGTTCTCCGAGCCGGCCTTCATTGCCACGCTGACCTTCGTCGTCGGCGGCCTGCTCGCCGTCGCCGTCGCTAGGCTCGACTCGCTCGGGTCACGGTCCGGCGTCGGCTGGCGGAACAACCCGACGTGGCTGCTGGTACTCGGACTGGTCGTCGGGTCCGCCCTCCTCGTCGCGCTGCCGCTGGCGGCTATGCTTGGGGTGCCGCTCGAGGCGGCCGTCCGCGGCGCGGCCGGCCCAGCCTGGCTGGTGGTTGCCGGCGCGATTGTGCTGCTCGCGATCCCCGCCGGCCTGCTCGCGGCGGCCCTGGTCGCGCTGTTCCGTGCCGTCCTCGGTCCCGGCCATCCGGTCGTGACCCCGCCGGCTCCGCACGCGACCGCCCTGCCGGTCACCCCAAGCGCCGCAGGCGTCGACACGATGTTCGCGATCGTCAGCGTCGTCGTCATCCTCCTGGTGCTCGTGCTGATCGCGCGGCGCGTGCTTGTGGCCGATAGGGCGCGGCGCCCGCTGAACGACGAAGAGCGCGGGATCGTGCTCCCCGGGAGCTCGGTCCGACCCGCCCTGGCGCTCCCGAGGTGGCGGCCACGCGCGGCCGCACCCCTACCGCACGACGCCGTGACCGCCTACGTGGCGACCATCGACGAACTGAGCAGGGTCTCCCGGCTCGCCCGTGCGGGCGACGAGACTCCCGCAGCGCACGCCCATCGGCTGCGGGCCTCGGGTCTGGGGATGCTGTCACTCGAGCTGCTGGCCGCCGACTATGCTCTCGTTCGGTACGCCGGCCGCACCCTGAGTCGGGCGGAGGACCGGCGTGCACTCGCCCGCTGGCGTCGCGCCCGCGTCACGGCACGCGCAGGCGCTGCCGCTGACGAAAGCGCTGCCTCCACCGCCCCACCGCCCACCACGGCGGCCACATCTCGGCAGCGCCGGTGACGCGGCGCTGATGGCGATGGACGAGCAGCGGGGACGCGTGATGGCCCCCGCCGACGCCACCTCGCCGGCGCCATGGCTCTCGACGCGGACTGCTGCTTGGCGATGCGCCGGGGAGGGGGGTGGCTCTTCAACAAGGGCCAGTGGAGCCCGGCGAGGTCCCCGAGGAGACGGCCGGTCGCGAGGTGTTGGAGGAGGCCTGGGCTGGAGATCGACGTCGGGGGCGACTCGGCTCGACGCGGTATAGTTTCCAGTCCCCCCGACGGTTTCCAGTCCGCCGACGGCCGCTGGAACGGGAAGGTGGTCGACTGGTTCGTCGGATGGCGTGTCGGCGGCGATGTTCGTCTCGAGCCGATCTTCCACGAGGCGGCGTACTTCGGCCGCGCGGAGGCGCTCGGCCTGCTGACCTTGCCGACCGGGAGTTGGCGCGGCGGGCGTTCGCGGCATCTGCACGCAGTCGGGAGACGCCGCTCGGTGTTGCCTGACGCGGAGGCGACCCGCGGACTGCTCGTTCCGACTGCTTCAGTGGCCACGGCGCGGGTTGCCCCGCTTCCGGGTCGCGCCTCTCCTCGGCGCCCAGGCTGGCCGCTCGGCATCCAGCTCTCCGTCGGCTCTACTGTTGCCGGTCCTGCCGGCGACGCCGCCACGGCTCCCTTCGCGGGTGACGATCACCTCGCCGGACCCAGGCGTCCAGCGAGACGCGCCCGCGGGACGCGGCCCTCCGATCGACGCTCCGGGTGCCCGGGCGACCGCCGCCCCGTTGAGGCGGTCCTCGAGCCAACCGACGGGCCGGACCCGCCCGCCGGTGTGCCGGACCTCTTCGGTTAGCGCCAGGTCATTCGTGACTACTAGGACCCCGGCGCGGTCCGGGAAGGGCCTCGTCTCCACCAGTTGGACGATCAGCGCGTCGGCGCTCACGCGGCCCGCGTGGCGGATCGCCAGTCCGCGCCGGACACGCATTCGCGACGGTGCTCCGGGGTCGGGTGAGCCGTCGAGCACAACCACGGTGTCGACGTCGGGCGGCACGGCCGCAACAAGGCGCGGCAGCAGGCCGCGCAACGACGCCGGACCGGCATTGCCCGCTACGGCGTGCAGGAGGTTGTTGCCATCGACGAGCAGCACCGTCACGTCGTCCCATGGCCGGGCCGGTCGAGTCACGCCGAGATGCGGCCGGCTACGCCGCGGCAGCGATCACGCCCTACCATGGCCGCATGCTCCTCTTGGTCGATCTTGACGGCGTCGTGTATCGCGGCCATGAGCCCGTCTCTGGCGTCGCCGCTGTGCTCTCTGAGCGCGTGACCGCGGGCGACACGGTGCTGTACTGCACGAACAACTCCAGCCGCTATCGCAGCGACTACGTGGAGCAGTTGGCGTCGCTCGGTGCCCCGGTCCAGCCCGACTGGGTGTTCACATCGGCTCGTGCGACAGCCCTCGAGCTGGGAGCCGCCGACCCGCCCGTCCGCGTTGCCATGATCCTCGGCGGGAGGGGCTTGGTCCGCGAGATCCGCGACGCGGGGATCCGAACCGTGTCGCCGACTCCACGTGGCCTCGCCGCCGACCCGGACGTGGTGGTGGTCGGCATCGACCGGCGGCTGACGTACGCGCGCCTTGCGGCGGCCGCGCAGGCGGTTCGTGAAGGATCGCGGTTCGTGGCGACGAACCGCGATCCGGTCTTCCCAGCCGCCGAGGGACTCATGCCGGGCGCTGGCTCGATCGTGGCGGCGCTCGAGGTCGCCGCACGCCGCCCCCCGGACCTGGTGATCGGCAAGCCTGGCCCGATCCTGTTCGAAGCGGCCGCGCGCTCCGTTCGGTGCAGGCCTCAGGACGCGATCGTCATCGGTGATGGGGCACTCACGGACATCGCGGCGGCCTGCAGTGCCGGAGCCCGTTCCGTCCTGATGCTCACCGGGGTGACGAGCCGAAGCGAGGCCGAGGCGCTGCCAACCGGCCGTCGGCCTACGCTCGTCGCGGCGGACGCCGGTGAGCTGCGGACCGCGCTGCGCCGGCTCGAGGCGCCGCCAGCCACGGTCTGACCGGTGGGCCATCCGCCGCCGCGCGCTGGACGGCGCGTGCGGACGGGATGAGCGCTCGTCCACGGGAGTCCTCACGGGAGAACGCTCACCTCGGCGGCCGCGAACGCGTCGAAGGCGCGCAACAGGCTTCTGCGCAGCGGCTCGTCGCCCCCCAGAAACGCCACCTCGAGCGCGTGCCGGTCCACCGCCCAGATCTCGGGGAGGGACAACCCCAGCAGGCAGACGGCGTTGCGATACTCGTCGACGAGCGTGAGGCCGGTCACCGTCCGAGCATCGGTCGACAGGGTCACCCCGACGCCGGCTCGCATCAGCCGGGGGAGCGGGTGGTCGGCAAGTCGCGTGAACATCGCGGCCTGCACGTTGCTGGTCGGACAGAGATCCAGGGTGATGTTGCGATCGCGCAGCTCCGCGACAAGGCCCGGATCGGCGATGGCCGGCGCGCCGTGCGCGATGCGTGCCGGGTCGAGCTCGAGGGCCCGACGAACCTGCGCCGAGCCTCCCCATTCGCCGGCATGGACTGTGATGCCGAGGCCTGCCTCCCGGGCGGCCCCGATCGACGCTCGGTGTGCGAGGGCGTCTGGGAAGGCGGCCTCGGGTCCGGCGATGTCGAATCCGGTGAGCCACTCCCCGGCGAACCCGGCCGCGGCTTCCGCGACCCGCACGTTCACCACAGGGTCGTGAGACCGCATGGCGACGGCAATCAGCCGCACCACGACCCGGGGCAGGTGACCGGGGCGGCCAGTGATCGTGCCGCCCTGCGGCACTGCTGCGGCCTCCACGGCAGCCACCCCGTCGCGAGCGCCGTGCACGACCGCCGCGATGCCGTCGCGCAAGCCTAGGCCTCGCGCCAGATGAAGCGCTGGCGCCCAGCGGATCTCGGCGTAGCGGGTGCCATCGGATACGACGTCCTCCACCAACTCGGCGGTGATTCGGCGCAGCGCCTCCGCGTCCTGCATCAGCGCGATGGGGAGGTCGAAGGCGCGGAGGAGCTCGGCCTGATCGCGCGGCCGGGCCGGTCCCGCCAATCTTGCGCCGATGGCGGCCAGGTCGAACCCGTCGTCGAGCCCGCGCTCGCGTGCCAGCGCGAAGGCCGTGGCGGGTCGGACTGAGCCGTCCAAGTGCACGTGCAGCTCGGCTTTCGGCATGCGGCGCAGCAGCGAGTCGACCTCGTCGCGAGGCGCCAGAGGTCGCGTAACGGTCGTTTGGACGTGCGCCACGGGGCGATGGTAGCGCCCCGGTAGACTGCGCCACATGCACGGACGTGGACGCAGGCTAGCCGCCACGATCGTCATGGCGCTCGCCTGGCTCGTTGCCGCCGCCCTCATCTCGCTCGCCGGTGCCGGCCTGGTGGTCAGCGCAGACCATCTTCCGGGCGACTCGACCCGACCCGAGCGGACGTGGACGCAGGATGTCGCGTTCCAGGCGCGCATCCGCGCGCTCGGTCCGCACTACAACACGCTGTCGAGGGACGTCGGCACGCTCGGGGACACGGCGCGCAACGCACTCATCGATCTCGTCGCGCGCCGCGATGACCTGCTCGCCGCCGACCTAGCGCAAGGGGACGGCCTCGTCCTGTCGATCGACGCGCAGGTCACTAGCCTCGACGGCATGCTGGCCGCCGTCGCCGCCTCCGCCTCGCCAGGCCTCCTCGGCGACCGGTCTCAAGCGATGCTCGTAGCCGCGCGCGCAGCGTTGCAGACGACCGAGCCACTCTCGTCGCAGTGGCACGCACTCGCCGACGAGGCGCTGCCCGCTATCCTTCTCACCGGCGTGCTCCAGCGCCACGACGAGCTCGTGTTTGCGGCGATCCAACAGGCGCACGCCGCGAAGTACGCGGCCGCGGTGAGGACCCTTGCCGAGGCCGGGGCGCAGCTCGACCAGGCGAGGCAGACTCGGGACGCGCTTGAGGCTGAGGCGGACGTCTCGACGCTCTCGACATACATCGACCGTATGAGCGCCTCCGACCAGGCGCTTGTCGCTCTGTACGCCGAGCTCCAGGGGACCGGCGGCAGGATGACAGCCGCCGGCGAGCGCTTCGTGGCGAAGGTGGCAGCCGCGCAGCAGCTGCTCCCCCCCGACACCCGCGCGCTCGTCGTGATCATGGGAGACATCGCCGAGGCCGGACTCGATCAAGCCGCGATCGCGATCGAGCAGGCACGGGGCGATCTCGGGGATGCGGTCGCGGCGCTACACTTGACCAACTGACATCCGCGGCCTCGGGCCGCACAAGCGCGGCGCCGCGACGTCTCGACCAGCCCGGCCCGGGTCGTGGTGACTGCCCCGATACGAGGAGCCCGTCCGCATGCAGATTCGGGTCGTGTCCGACCGGCCGTGGTCCGTCCCCGCCGACGTGCTGGCGGTTCCGATCATATCCGAGGACCTCGTTGGGTCCGATGCGTCCATCCTTGCCGAGCTCGATCGGCGCCTCGGTGGCGCGATCGGTGAGTACCGCCGGCTCGGTGAGGTGGACTCCAGCCTCTTCCGCCGCGTAATGCTGCGCGCGCAGGACATGGGCGCGCCGTGGGTGCTCGCTGTCGGCGCTGGCGCGCTTGCCCGCTTCGATCGGCTAACTGGCTGCCGATTCGCCGCATCCATCGAGCGCAGGCTGGCAGGGCTTCATGTGTCAAGACTGGCCGTCTGGTTGCCGGCGGCGTTCGCCGCTCGCGACGGCCTGGATGCGGACGACCTCGCCATGCTAGTGGCACGCGGCATTGTCGAAGGATCCTACGATCCGGCGTCGCTGTACCGCACGGATTACCACGAGGCGCCGCCACAACTCGAGGAACTGCTGCTCGTGGTCCCCGGCGCAGACGTGACCGCGGTTCAGGCAGCTGCTGAGCGCGGCGCGACGATCGGTGAAGGCGCGCGGATCGCGCGAGACTTGGCGAACCGGGCGTCGAACGACGTCAGCCCGGAAGTGCTGGCCGACGCTGCGACGGACCTGGCTCGCGCCAACGGGCTCTCGGTCGAGGTGATCGGGCCGGACCGGGCAACCGAGTTGGGCATGGGGATGTTCATGGCCGTCGGACGGGGCAGTGACAACCCGCCTCGGCTCGTCGTGCTACGCAACGGGGCGGACGGGGCCCGGGACGCCCAGGGCCGGCTGCTCGCGCTGGTCGGCAAGGGGGTTACGTTCGACTCCGGCGGCATCTCGATCAAGCCGGCTGACCGGATGGAAGAGATGAAGATGGACAAGACGGGCGCGTGCACGGTCATCGCCGCGATCGTAACGGCGAGGCGACTCGCGCCCGACCTGCCTCTGCTGGCCATTGCTCCGGCCGTCGAGAACATGCCGGGCCCGCACTCGACCCGACCGGGCGACATCGTCAGAGCGCTTAACGGCAAGATGGTCGAGGTGCAGAACACCGACGCCGAGGGACGCCTGATCCTCGGAGACGCGCTGACCTACGCGGAGCAACTCGGCGCCACGCACCTGGTTGACGTGGCGACACTTACCGGCGCCGTCGAGCGCGCGTTCGGCAAGCAACTCACGGGCGCCTTCGGAACGCCCCAGCCGTGGTACGACGCGGTCGTCGCAGCCGGTGTACGTCAGGGCGAGCGGTACTGGCAGATCCCGCTCCTCGACGACTACGTGCGGGACATGGAGAGCTGGTACGCGGACTTCCAGAATTCGGGGCCGGCCGACGGATCGCTCGTCAAAAGTGGGCTGTTCCTGCGCGAGTTCGTGACTCGCCCGTGGGTCCACATGGATATCGGCGGTACGGGCTACCTGCGGCGGCCTACACCGTGGGCTCCACGGGGCGCTACCGGCGTGACGCATGCGACGCTGGTGCAGCTCGCCCTCAACGGCACACTCACGGCATAGCGGGTGCGACAACGCCGGGCGCATAGGCAGCGCGAGAACTGCCCGATGCCACCGCAGTCGCGGCGAGGCCATTGCTGATCCCACAGGGCGCCGGGCCTTTGTCCCGGGACCAGCGTCCCGGGACAAACCCGGACCTCCGGCGGGGTTGCCGGCGCGCACCGCCCCGTGCACCATGCGACAAGTGGACGCGATGGCCTGGTTTGGCCCCGCCTTTCTCGGCCTAGGAGGCGCCGCCTACGGCTTTCTGGCCGACCGGCTGGCCGCGCGCTGGCCGGAACACGAGGACGGGCACGTCAGGCAGGCCGACTGGCGCACTGCGCTCGTGGTGGTCCTAGCTGGCGGCGCGTTCCTCGCGCTACCAGCTCGATTCTCAGAGCCGCGCGACCTAGCGGTCGAGGCCGCGTTCTTCGCAGCGCTCGTCGTCCTGCTTGCGACAGACCTCGACCAGCGCCTCCTGCCGGACGAGATCACGCTTCCGCTGATCCCGGCCGCCTTGCTCGTGCTCTTGATCGGGTGGAACCCGGTCCTCGCTGGCAAAGACCTCGGACTGGCCAGCGGCCTTGCCGCCGCGGTCCTCGCCCCGCTCTTTCTGGGCGTGACGGGCGTCCTCTTCCGCGGAGCCTTGGGCATGGGCGACATAAAGCTGGCCGTGAGCCTCGGGCTCGCGTGCGGCATCTCGCAACTAGTGGCCGGCTTCATCGTAGCCTCGCTAGCGGCGAGCGTGGTCCTGGTCGCTCTGCTGGTGTCCCGAAGACTCGGGCTCCGCAGCGCCATCCCTTTCGGACCGATCCTGATCCTCGCCGCGTTTCTGGCGGTCCTTCGCCCCATCACGTGACCTGGTCCGCCGCGCCGCCCGCCTGGTCCCGCGGCAACTCGTCGCGTCGCGCCCTCGTCGCGCGGGCCGTTGCCTGACGGGTATCATCCCTGGGGCCGTGGTCGTTCCAGCGCGCTGTGCCCTTTCGCTTGAGCGACGCGCCACCGGCGGGCAGGGACAGCACCGGCGCCGTCAGCGGACGCCGCACGGAGTCGAAGCCTGCACGATGATGCGATGGGTCGACTAGGACAGGTCAAGCACCAGCGGCGCGCACTGCTGGCGGCACTCCTCGTGGTTCCCCTGCTCTGTGGGCCGCTCGGGGGCGCCCCTACGGCCCGGGCGGATCCTCTGTCCGACGCATTGAAGGCGCAGAAGGCGCTGGAGGCCAAGGTCGCCGCCCAGCGCCAGCAGATCCAGGCCCTGCAGGCCAGCGAGAAAGATCTGCAGGGGGTGCTGGCGGACACGGCAACGCAGCTCAAGGGGATCAACGCCGACCAGGCCAAGCTGCAAGCCAACGTGGCTACCGCGCAGCATGCGCTCGCCGATGTCCGCGCGCAGTACACGGCGATGGTCACACAGGTCGGCGATCTCGACGCCGCGCTCTCGACCCTGGACAGCAAGATCACCGCTGGCCAGCAGCAGCTCGCCGACGAGCGGGCCACCCTTGCCAGGCACATCGTTGACGCCTACGAGACTCAGCAGACGCCACTGCTGGAGCAGCTGCTCACCGCGAAGTCGCTCGCCGACGTGCTCGCCGACGTCGACTATTACCTGACCATCGGTGACCAGGACGCGCAGCTCGTCACGCAGATCCAGCAGGACCAGCAGTCGCTCGGGGCATTGCAGCTGTCCACGCAGGCGACCCGGGCGCAGACCCAGCAACTACGCCTGACGACGTTCCAGGCGGAGCAGGAGATGACCACGCAGCGCAACGCGCTGCTCACGGCGCAGACGAAGCTGAACGCTCTCGAAGCTCGGACACGAGCGGCGCAGGCGGCACAGCTCGCCACGTTCACTAAGCTCAAGCTCACGAAGGCACAGGCCGCGGCACAGCTGGCCGCCGAGCAGAAGTCGCTCGACGAACTCGCCAGTCAGATCGCCCGGCTCGTGGCCGCGCAGCAGGGCATCCCGTCGCAGTACAACGGGACGCTGACGTGGCCGATGGCCGGCGTGGTCACCCAAGAGTTCGGGTGCACAGGGTTCATCTCGGAGCCTCCGCTCGGCAGCTGTGCGCACTTTCACACCGGCATCGACATCGTCGCGCCCGAGTACACGCCGATCCGGGCCGCGGGCGACGGGACGGTTGTGTTCGTTGGCCCTAATCCCTATGATCCGCCCAACCTCCGGGCTGTGATCGTCATCATTGCCCACTCCCAGACCCTGCTGACGTGGTACGCCCACGTGGACGACAGCGTGCACCCGCCCGCGGTCACCAAAGGCGAGGTCGTCCACCAGGGCCAGGTGATCGCCTACGAAGGGGACACCGGCAACAGCACGGGCCCGCACCTGCACTGGGCGGTGGAGCTGAATGGCACGTTCGTCAACCCGCGGCTGTTCCTGTAATCGCCGGGTGTAGCATCGCGACGTGAAAGGCGTCTTGGCGGTTGTCCTTGCAGGCGGCGAAGGCGAGCGGCTGTCCATCCTTTCCGGCGTGCGCGCCAAGCCCGCCGTGCCCTTCGGCGGGAAGTATCGGATCATCGACTTCACGTTGAGCAACTGCGTGAACAGCGACGTAGACAACATCGTCGTGCTCACGCAGTACAACCCCCGCTCGCTCAACGACCACATCGGGTCGGGGAGACCCTGGGACCTCGACCGCACCTCGGGCGGCATCCGGCTCCTGCAGCCCTACGTTGCACGGGGCCGGCCTAACGAGTGGTACCGGGGCACGGCCGATGCGGTCCTGCGCAACCTCGAGGTCGTGGAGCAGGCGCCCGGCGACACGGTGCTGATCCTGGCCGGCGACCACATCTACAAGATGGACTACCAGCCGTTCCTCGCCGCGCACCGCCGCCATCGTGCGGACGTCACGATCGCTGTCCGCACAGTTCCCATCGAGGATGCGCCGCGGTTCGGGATCGTCACGCTCGATGAAGGCGACCGGGTCGTCGACTGGCAGGAGAAGCCGCGACAGCCCAAGAGCAACCTCGTGAGCATGGGGATCTATGTGTTCTCGAAGCGCGCGCTTCTGCGCTGGCTCAGCGCGGAACGCCCGGATTTCGGGGCGCTCGTCATTCCGGCCATGCTGGCCGGCAACGCCCGAGTTTATGGCTACCGCTTCGCCGGGTACTGGCAGGACGTCGGAACCGTCGAGAGCTACTGGCAGGCGACCATGGACCTGCTCGACGAGCGCCCGGACCTCGACCTGTACGACACGGGCTGGCTCATCCATACGCGGTCGGAGGAGCGCGCACCGGCCAAGATCGGGCCGACGGCCAACGTGCACCGCAGCATGATCAGCCACGGCTGCGTTATCTACGGGACGGTGGAGCACTCGGTGCTCTCGCCAGGCGTCCGCGTGGACGTCGGCGCCGTCGTGCGCGACAGCATCGTGATGTTCGACTCGGTGATCTGCGCAGGGGCTATCGTCGACCGCGCCATCCTCGACAAGCAGGTCTCGGTCGGTTCGAACGCCGTCATCGGCGAGGGCTCCGACCTGACGGTCGCCAACCGCCATGAGCCAACGCGGCTCAACACCGGCATCACGGTAGTGGGCAAGCGCGCCGTCATCCCGCGCGGGGTGCGGATCGGCCGCAATGTCAAGATCGCCGAGGGGGTGCGCGCCAGCGATTATCGCGGCCATGTCGTGCGCAGTGGCAACACGGTCGAACATCACCGAGAACTGGAGGACGCCGGCCGAGGAGCACGACCTGAGGTGGACTTGGGGCCCGCCGCCAGGCCGGCTCTGTCGCCGACCGGAGCGGGGGGTCCGCCGACTCAAGCCGGCTATGCCGGGACCGCCACCCGGCGACCTGGGTCGGCGGCCGACGGCCCCCGGGTCTGCCCGGGTCGACTGAGCCGGCCGGGCCCCGTGCGCTGAGGGGCATCGCCGGCCCGCGCCATCCAACCTCCGGCTGTGATCTCCGCGGCTTCCGTGGATGCGTGGGTGGGCGATCTTGGACTGCACCCGTTCGGCCGCGTCCATCGCGACGCGGTGACGGCACGTGAGCTGCCGTTCGTGAAGTTCGGCCTCGACGCAGAGCTACGGCCCGGGCTGTCCGTCGAGATCGTACCTGATTCGGCAGGCCCGTGGGTACTCGGCCTCGCCTAGCCCGGGTGTTGGCTGTATGCGACCACCTCGCGCTGGTGGTCCCGCAGTGGCCGTGGCCTCCGCCACCGTCCGCGGCCGGTGGTGCTAACGGCACGCCCGGCATTGCCCTCCTCGAACTACACGCCGCCGAGCTGGCCGAGCTAACCGGTGCCCCTGTTACACTCCTCGGCGGCGACCGCGCCGCCGGCGACGGCGCGCCCGGCAGCGAGGAGGCAGGGCGTTCATGAAGGCCGTCATCGTCGTGGACATGGTTCGGGGCTTCCTCGAGCCGGGCCACGCTCTCTACGGCGGTGACGCGTGCCGAGCAATCATCCCGGTAGTGCGGACCTACCTCGATCGCGAGCGCGCTCGCGACTCACTGCTGGTGTTCCTCGCCGACACGCACGATCCGGACGACCTGGAGTTCCGCATGTTCGCGCCGCATTGCGTCCGAGGCACGGACGAGGTTGAGGTGATTCCTGAGCTTGCCGACCTCGCTGCTGCGGCGATCGTTGTCCCCAAGCGCCGCTATAGCGGGTTCTTTGACACGCCTCTGGACGTCATCCTGCGGGACCGGGACGTGTCGGATGTCGCCGTCGTCGGCGTGATGACCGATATCTGTGTCCTGCATACGACGGCCGACCTGCGGAACCGTGACTACGACACGACGGTGGTGACGGATTGCGTCGCGTCCTTCGACCCGGAGGCGCACGAGTTCGCCTTGGGACACATGCGCACGATCCTCGGGGCGCGGCTGGCACCGAGCAGCGAACTAGTGCTGGCGGCGGAGTAAAGGATGGAGCAGGTGCGGCCGCCACGGAGGCGGCCTTCGCGGAGCGTTCTCGACGGCGACTCGGCGGACGTGTATTTCTACCGTGCGCAGGAGGTGCTCGAGCGCGAGGGGATGGATCCCCATGTCGTAATGGAGGTGTTCTCGCGCCAGTCGGGCGTGCTGTGCGGAATCGACGAGGCGAAGACGCTCCTGGCGCACGCGCTCGACGGAGCCCCGGCCGGTGAGACCATCGTCGAAGCGCTGTGCGACGGCGACCTGTTCTCCGACCGGGAGATCGTGCTGCGGATCCGCGCTCCCTACCGGCGGTTTGGGCTCTACGAGACCGCCATGCTCGGCATGATGGCGCAGTCGACGGGGTGGGCGACGGCGGCTCGTCGCTGCGTGGATGCGGCCTCCCCGCAACCGGTCATCAGCTTCGGAGCACGGCACGTCCACCCGGACATTTCCGACACGCTCGACTACGCAGCAACCGTCGGCGGGTGCGTCGGCGCCTCGACGCCGGCCGGCGCGCGCCTGGCTGGCCTCCGCCCGACCGGGACAATGCCGCACGCCCTCGTTCTGATGTTCGGCGACACCGTGCGCGCCGCCGAAGCGTTCGACCGGGATCTGCCGCCCGACGTGCCGCGGATCGTCCTCGTGGACACCTTCAAGGACGAGGCCGAAGAGGCGCTGAGGGTCGCCGACGCGCTGGGCGACCGGCTGTACGGGATCCGCCTCGACACGCCATCTGAACGGGGCCGGGTCACGCCCGACCTGGTGACGGAGGTGCGGGCCCGGCTCGACCAGGCGGGCTACGGCCACGTCCGGATTATCGTCAGCGGCGGTCTCAACCCCGACCGGATCGTGTATTTCAAGGAGCGGGGTGCCCCGGTCGACTCGTTCGCGGTCGGCAGCTACATCAGCGGGGCGAGCCCCATCGACTTCACGGGCGACCTGAAGGAGATCGACGGCAGCCCGATCGCCAAACGCGGTCGCATCCCCGGCATCACGCCGAGCCCGCGCCTGCAGCGGGTGAACCTGGCTGACTGGTTCGGCCAGTAGCGAGACGCGGCGCGTCGTCTTCACGTTTGCGCAGGCGCGCCCGGCCCGTGACGGCCTGGTCCGTCCGTGACCGTCGAGACATCGCAGCTGAGCGACGGGACGCCAGTGCCACATGGAGAGGGCACGCCCTAGGCGCCGGAGACATGCTGCCGGATGCGTGCGACGATTGGGGCATGGATCTGCGCGACTCCATGGCTGAGCGCCACCCGGCTGACGACGGCAACGATGTTCCCGACGATGACGGCGCCTCCGAGCCGTCCGACCTGCCCGATGAGTCCGGCCCGCCGCAGGCGTCGCTGACCAGCGACGAGCGGGCTTTGGCGGAGCTCATGGAGCGCGAGGGGGCCTACGGACTCCTGCAGCGTGGCAAGGTCCTGATGAACCGGCGGCACTTTGCCCAGGCGACCGTCCTGCTCGAGCGAGCCGCGCGGCTTGAGCCGCGGCGGGGGTCGATCCTAGAGGCACTCGGGCGCGCGTACTACAACAGCGGGCAGCACGACCGGGCGGCGGACGTGTTCGGGGACCTGCTCGAGATCGACCCAGCTCTCCCCTACGCACACTTCGCGCTAGGCCAGAGCTTGAAGCATCTGGGCCGGCCGGACGACGCGCGCACCCATCTCAGGCTGGCGGTCGCTCTCGCACCGGGATCGCGCCTCTACCGCGACGCACTGGCACGCCTGGGAGGCAGCCGCCCGCCGATGGTGCTATAGGCGGTAGCCCGAGATCTACAGCTCACCGCGGTCTGCCAGCCGCGCTAGGCGAAGCAGTCCCACGATCGATTTTGCGTCGTGGATCTCGCCACGTTCCGCGGCGGCGACTGCTTCGCGCCACGGCATTCTCACTAGTTCCAATCGTTCGTCCGGTGCGGGCCCAGAGTACCCGGGGATCGGCGACAGGTCACGTGCCAGAAACAGGTGCATGTGCTCGTCGGAGAAGCCCGGTGCCGTCCAGAAGGCGCCGAGGTAGGTCCAGCGTGCCGCGTGCCGCCCCGTCTCCTCGCTTAGCTCTCGAGCTGCGCACGTGGCCGGCTCCTCTGGCGCGCCGTCCTCCAGCAAATCGATGGTCCCGGCAGGAATCTCCAGCAGCGCGCCACCAGTCGCATAGCGCCACTGCCGGACCAGTAGCACGTCCTCGCCGTCCAGCGCCACGATCGCCACGGCGCCCGGGTGCAGGACCACCTCCCGGGTGCGCTCCTGCCCGTCCGGGTCGCGAACCGTGTCGACGCGGAAGGTGAGGTACGAACCCCGGAGGACGACCCGTTCGGCCACGGTCGTCTCGCGCAGGTGCGTGTCGTCGCGCGGCTGGTCGCGCGTCCTTGGATCATGCGCCACGCGCCCCAGTATAGGTTCGGCGGTGCCGCGGCCCGGGCACCCGGCGCCGTTACGCACGGTTTGGGGGGCGCCAATCGCGGCGGAGCGTGCGGGCCATCGGCTATACTCCGCGCGTTGCCGATCCGGCGTAGCTCAGTCGGTAGAGCGGGCGGCTGTTAACCGCTTGGTCGTAGGTTCGAGTCCTACCGCCGGAGCCATTTTCCCGATCAGAAGTGCCCACTTTGGGCCGCTCTGGACGACTCCTGGCAACCCCACGGACGGACACGGTGACTGATTCCGTGACTGATTCAGTGACGGACCTGGCCACGCCAGTCAGCGCCCGCTCCAGGAGGTCGGCTGCCTGGCGCTGCTGGCCGGCCGTGACATGCGCGTATCGTTCCATAGTGACCCTGCTGCCGGGCGCGTGGCGGAGCAGCTCCTGTGCGACGCGAGGGTGGGCACCGGCGTCGACGAGCAGGCTCGCGGCCCCGTGCCGCATGTCGTGGAGCCGCATGGTGGGCAGGCCGGCCCGCACCAGCAGCGACTGGAAGTGCTTCGTAAACCAGGAGCCATTGATCGCCAGCCCGCTCTCGGTGACGAAGACGAGCGAGTCCCCGAAGGGCACGAGGGGCCGCTCAGCATCCTGTCGCTGGAGGTGGGTGCGCAGCCGCTCCACCACGAACGGCGACAGCGGGATCGTGGCTGCCGAAGACGCCGTCTTCGTCTCCACCAGGACGGCGCTGCGCCCCGAGCCGGAGACCTGGTGGCGGACTGTCAAGGTCATGTTGTCGAGATCGATGTCGGAGCGGGCGAGGCCGAGGATCTCCGACGACCGCAAGCCCATGAACGTGAGCGCGTAAGCCGCCTCTAGCCTGTCGCCTGAACCGGCGGCGAGGATGGCCCTGGCGCGGTTCGGCGTGAGGGCTTCGACGCTCGAGCGGGAGACGCGGCGCAGGGGCACGAGCTTCGCCGGGTTGCGCCGGATGTGGCCCCGCAGTTCCGCCTGTCCGAGCGCCCGCCGCAGCATGACCTGGGCGTTCCTGACCGTCTTGGCGGACGCCGGCTGCTGAGCCTTAGCGCTGACCCGATGCGTCACCATCCCGTTGCAGCATCGCTCGATGTCTTCGGCGGTCAGCCGTTTGAGCGGGATATCGGCGATGGGCTCGAGGTGGATCAACACGTCCTCGTACCCGCGTAGCGTGTTGGCGCTGATCGCGGGACGGGCGCTCTCATCGAGCCACCGTCGGAGGTAGCCGCCAAGGCTCAGCCTCGACAGATCCAGTCCCGCCAGCCGGTCTGCTTTCATCTCCTCGAGTCTTCGCCGCGCTTCCTCTTTCGTGCTGGCCGAGCGGGACTGGTACGACCGATGGCCGCGAGGCCCGCTTGACAACTGCGCGATCCACGCGCCGTCGCTGGCCCGCCGAAACACGCTTCCTTCGCCCATCGGGCGTCTCCTCATGAGTCGATAATAGCCACGCCTCAAGTGCCTTCACCGGCACGAGCCAGGTCGATCCGAGCTTCCGCCCCGCCAGCTCGCCGCGCACCAAGGCCCGTCGAACCGTCTCGTCGTCGACGCCCAGCCTCAGGGCGACCTCGTGGACGCGCAACGCCATCCGACCGTCGCTCATGCCATCAAGCCACGTCGGACGGGGGACGCGCCGGGTGCGCGGCTAGCGTGAGGCTCATGGCCCGTGCCGCTCTCGCGCGGCAGTACGCCGCGTCTCTCGCCAGTTCGTCGCGCCTCGCGCGAGGCGCTCGATCGAGAAGACCCCAACCGAGCCCGCCGGTGCCCCGCGCCAGCGTGATCCGAGTGACCAAGACACAAGTCGTGAGCGATCGCGCGCCCCGTAAACGCAGGTGCGTCCACGGGCGCGGCAGCGTCGACAGGCTGCTGCGTCTCGTCGCGTTGATGGGTCGATCGTTTTGGGTCCACGTAACGCCTACAGGGCCGCGGAACGGTCGATGCCTGCGGAGGCGGTGCTGTTGCTCCGTCGGGATGGATTCGGTCACCGTCGGGCTTCCTTGGCCCGCCAGAGGGCGACCCTGCAGGCCACTGAGCATGTCCGGCGGTCGGGCCGCAACCGCTCGTCGAGCGGCGCGCCGCAGCGGGCACAGCGGGTGAGGTTCATGTCGCCGACCCGCCTGGAGCGATCCGACTAGTGGCTCGGTGGGTCGTCATCGCCCGCCGACCAGTCTTTCGGGCGCGCGCCCCAAGTCACCGTGCGGAGTCGTCGAGCCTCGCTCGACGCGGAGCGCGGTGCTACAGGGGGCTCTCGGGGGCTGTAGGCCCCCGGTCACGTTCGCGTTCCCGTTCCTCCTCACGTTCACGTTCACGTTCAGTCAGCCACCCGAGCCGTCATCGGTGACGTCATTTGTCGCGTCACCGGTGGCGTCACTGGTGGCGTCACGACCCCTCTTCTTCTCCCTCGAAACCCTGCGCCGTTTCGGGTCGTTGTCGTAGTTCGTCTGCCATCGCCACAGGGGCGTGGGCAGGCCGTCGAGGACGCCGACTCGGCGGTAGAGGTCCGTGAACCGCGACGATTCGCCAAGGGCAGCGCGGAGTGCCCGTTCGCTGGCGAAGGTGCCCGGGTGCGCTGCCGAGTCCCTGTCGCGGACCTTGAGACGGGACAACAGGACCAGAACTCCGACGACAGCCTCGGCACCGCCTTCCGGGGCATCCATCAGGGCATCGAACTGGTCGCTGTCAACCCACGAGACGCTGACCATGAAACGGGGCGGCTGGGCGGGGACTCTCTTGGTCGGCTCGGCGGCTTCAGGCGCCGGAGTACCCTCAGCCTGAGCGTGGGGTCGCCTCATGGCACCTCCAAGGTCGTCGCGGGCTTCGACCCCGCGGCGACCTTTCGTCGCATCTTGCGGCCTCCGGCGCGACATGACTACCCCGATCGCTTCCGGGGTCGTTGGCCGGTTCGCCGCCTGGGACGGGCTTCGGGTAGGTCGGCTTGGCGGCTTGCTCGTGGGTGAGCCTGTCGGTCATGACGACCTCGCTGCGCCCGTCGACCGCAGGCCGTCGCCTCGGCCCATGCGCGACCCGACGAGTGACCGCCGGAGGCGATTGCGCGGGTTCTGGGCCGGATGTGTCTGTGGTAGGGGCCTTCTGCGGCCATCTCGCCGCCCGCGCCTTCTCGGTGCTAAACCGCTGCCCCGGCGTTGTCGCCCGGTCATGCCAGTCCTGAGGCCCGGTGCGAGAGCGACAGCGGGAGCAGAAGTCGCCGCGTGCCTCCACGAAGGCGCCGCAGGGACACGTCTGTCGAAGGTGGTTCCTCGGCGCGTCGGGGCACGGCCAGCCGGGGACACGAGTTAGGCACGCAACGCCGTGGTCCCCGTGGATCCCCAGTCGGCGCAGCCACTCGACGTGGCGGGCGGCCTGGGCGGATAGGTACTCAGGGGCGAACAGGCGCGCAATCCGCTTCTCAGGGTTGTTCGTCGTCGAGGCCATCTCTGCTACTCCGCGACCACGGGGTGGTCTTCGGCGGTGGGGGCATCGAAGGAGTTCCCGGCGGTCCAGCGATCGGCATCCTCTGCCGCCGCAGCCAGTGCCGCAGCATCGTATGCGGTGGTTTGCGGCGGTGCGGCGGTCAGGAAGACGCGCGTCGCACCCCGAGGAACTGTCTGGATGATCGTCTGGCTGAGCGCCTCCGTCTCGTCGGCGACGCCGGGCCGGGGCGGCTTGTACCGCCGGTCGAGTTTCGGGATCGACGGCAGGTTGAACTCGCGAACCTGAACCGGAGTCAGGGCCAGCTGCTCGCTCATGCCATCAACCTCTGCGGCAGCGATCTTGTCGAGGACGGACATCGTCGCGGGTGAAGCAGATGGCGGACCGGGGCCGAGGTATGTCGGCACGCTTCGGCAGCCGGTTGCCCCACATGACGAAGGCGCGTGGAACTTACCGACACTAAGCCGGCGGCATAGTCCGGGTTGACCGGGAATCTATCGGTCGGCATCGGCTGCCGCCAAGATGGCACGCACGACCGCGCGGACCTCGCGGGCGAGCGCGGCCTCGCGATCCTGTGCCGCCGCCCAAGCGACAGGCTCGATGATCGCCTCGATGGCTTCGCGCAGTGCAGCCCGCAGTTGTGCAGGTGGGGCTGCATCTAGCTCGACTGCGATCTTGCTGGCGAACGACTTGGCGTGGGTGCCGCCCATTTTCGCCGGCCTCGTCGGCAGGTCCCACAGGCGGACCTGTTCAACAGTCAGAGCCACCCGCACGTACTCGATCTGGAGCCTGCCATCGTGCTCGCGCTCGTTCCAGAACGTGTACTTGTCCCTGAGATCAGCGGCCATGACGTTGCCGGACCCGTCGAAGTCGAACAACTCGAGCACGTAGTTGACTTTGCGGGGGTCCAGCAGCTCGAAGCCAATGCGCTGCAGGGTGAGGCTGGGCTGGCCGCCGCCCGAGAGAAGTGGAACGCGGAACTCATCTGTGACCGGCTGGATTGCGGGGATCTGGCCGTCCTTCTCCAGCCATGTCTGGCAGTTGGCGGGCTGCGTCCCCCACCAGGATGTTCGGTACCCGCGGAAGTCCCGCAGGTACGCCTTCACCTCGTCAGCAGGGTGGTAGGAGACGAGCTTGGTATCACCCCCACGAACCTCGCTCCCGGGATCGTGGATGCGGTCCCACGGGATCTCGCCGGTCATGCGCGCTCGGGTCAGCTCGCGCACGACGAACTCGAACATGCTCTCGGACTTCTCCCAGCCACGCTGGGCGACCATTTGGTACCCGACTCCCCGAGCACCGAGCTTCTCGCCCCATGCCAGGACCACGTCGCGGATCGCGTCCGCACGGGCTCGAACAGAGCGGGTCATCTTTCGGAGTGGGTTCAGTTTCATGCCGCCACTCCGTTGATGCTGTTCTTGGGATCACGCGAATGCTGCAGGCTCGGACCTGCATCCGAGCGAAGCCTCGGCATCGTGGTGCGGGGGTCGAGTCCGATACTTCGAAGCGCTCCCGCGCCGCGTTGCCTAGCCCATGCGGCGGCTGGCAGCACAGCGCCGCGCCAGTCGTACTTCGGAGGTCTGCTCATGACGGCCAGTCCTCCCCACCGGAGGAGGAAGCGGCGTACCGCTCGAGGCTCAGTCGAACATCGTCATTCCGTGAGCCCCACTCCGGACTCCAGCGGTGGGACCGCGTCACGAGGCGAGGGGTACAGTTCTTTGGGACGATCGGAGAGGATTCCAAAGGTCGGCTCCGTTGTCTCAGGCGGCCGTCGGGTCATGACCCCGGCGGTCGCCGCTTTGTTGAGCATCGCCGCCGTAGCTGGATCACCCAACCCGGAGGCGGTGCGACAAACACACGGCTGAGGGCCGCGGCTCAGGGCGGCTGTTCGGCCGGCTCCGATAGCCAGCCCTGGATGTCGTCAAGGTCCCAGCCGTAGCCTTCCTCGCGGTCGGCTGCGACCCACCAGTTGCGGTCCGAGTCGAGGATCCCGTAGGTCCCGTACACGAGCCTTTCGGGGGTCCGGCAGCGGGACTTCACGAGACGGTACCCAAGGCGGGAGACATCACGCCGAAGACGGCGTTCCCGCTTCTGATCGGTTGCGTTCATGTCCGCGATGTCCACGGGATCTCCCCGGCCTGCCGAAGGCGCGTGATGGCCTCCGAGAGGTCGGAGCTAGGGTCATCTTCGGTCTGCGTCCGGGCCTGCAGCATTTCGTAGAACAGACCGCGGATCGAAATCGGAAGCGCACCGGGCCCCGTGTGGGCCGGCCCTCGCAGCAGCTCGAGACAAGCCTGCTGCAGTCCTGGAGTGTTGTTCCGTACTCGAGCGGTACCGGCGATCTCGCCGTCTTCGCTGCGGCGGTCGCGGCCATCCGCCTTCAGCGGACGGTTATCGGGTGAGTCGATGCTTGGTGTCACGAGATGCCTCCTTCGAACTAGATGGCGACCCGGCGGTCGCACCACGGAGATAACGGCAGGGACACCGAGCGACAGCGAGTCATCGTTTGACTGCCTGACGCCGGGTCTCGCGTTCGCGCCACGCCATCAGCTGCCGCCTCGACACCCTGATCGAGCCGGCGATGATCAGCGAGGGCATCACGCCAGATTTGATGAGGGCGTAGGTCCGCGAACGCGAAAAGCCAAGAATCCTGGAGCAGGTGTCGACGTCATACAGAACGTGGTCATCCATTGCGAAGCACCCGTTGCGTGTTCCGATAGGGTCGACTCTGGTCCGGTGGCGTCCATTTGGCACTGGTTTGGGTATGATGCCGGTATGACGAAACGGCCGGCTTCGGATCCCGCTCAAGTCGCATTGACCGCCGAGGACGGCTCTTACAACGCGTCTATCGAGCGGACCTCGTGGGCACTGCCGTTCGGGGTGCGCGTGGACAGTGGTTGGCTGCTGTTCGACTGGGTCGGTGAACATCGAGGGCGGGGTTTCAGCAGCGAGAACGGCGACCTGTCCCTTCTGGCCGAGTTCGCCGGCCTCGTATCCGCGAGTGATGATGAAATCGCGACATTTGCGCGCGCGAACGGCGCTCTCGGCCTCTGTGGCCACGGTCGACCGCTTGGACATCCGCCTCGGGGGCAACTCCAGTGCACGGAACCGAGCGGTGGACCGGAAGAGGACGCCGAGTCCATCGAGCGATGGCGGCACTACGCGGCCAGAGCAGAGGCACTCCTCAGGTTCGAAGAGGTGTCAGCCGAGCAGTTCGTACCAAACGGCTGGGTGATCGCGGAACTCGACGGGTTGATAGCTGATGCGTTCGTGCGGCCACAACTCAGTTCGAGTGGCCAGGGGATGCGGATCACGCTGGGCAACGGCACCCTGCTTGGGGCCCTGCTCATGCAACTCATGTACGTCGTGGCCGGGGGCGGTCGGGGCCTTGTCCAATGTCAGGGATGCCGCAAGTGGTTCACACCGGCCCGCGCGCCATCGCCCGACCGTCAGTCATGGTGCAACGCGGAGGAATGCAGGTTCGCCGCGCGGCGCGCCGCGGCCAAAGCCTACCGTCGGCGCAACCGAGACAACCCAACCCGCGTCAAGCTGCAGCGCGGGCCCAGGATCCGATCGCAGGTCAACTGACCGCAACGGATCGTCGGCGGCCGGCACTCGATCGGGATGCGCCCACCGCGACGGAGGGCCCAGTCCACCGATTGCAGGCAAGTGGTCCTCGCGACAGACCCAGGGCAGCGGCTCGGCACTCTAGCCCGCGCCTATGGCTCCCTCATCTCGCCGGCGAGCAAGTCCATCAGGAGGCCGCCGTGCCACGTGCCGTCGCGTCCGCGCTCGTACTGCCGCATGATCCCCACCGGCCGGAACCCGACGCGCTCATAGGCCCGTATCGCGCGAGTGTTCGCCGCCGCCGGGTCGATCGTCAGACGATGGTGCCCGCGCACGTCGAATAGGTACCGCGCGGCTAGGCGGATCGCCTCGGGGCCCAGGCCGCGCCCCTGGCAGGCGTGGCGAGGAAGAGGTCGATCCCGGCATGGCGGTAGTCAGGCGTGTCTGCCTCCGCGACCTGCAGGCTGCCCACCACAGCGCCCTCCACCTCTATGACGAACGAGGTCTGGTAGGGCTCGAACAGGTCGGCGACGGCTTCGTCCGGCGACCCGGTGCCCCACCAGTGGGCCATATCCGGATCCGCGAGGATCGAGCGCAGCGGCGTGCGGTCGGCCTCCTCGATGGGGCGCAGTGTCACCCGTTCGCCGACGAGTCGCGGGAGGACCATCGGGAGATGATCGCTGATCGCGTCCAGATGCTCGTCCCCGGTCAACCCGGGAAGCGGCTCACAGCCCTCACGCCACGGGACGTCGCTGGTCTTGAGCGAGCCTCTGGCTAGGCGCGCCGGCCGTCGAGACGGATCGTCCAGGGATCGACGGTGTCGAGGTGGAGATGCGTCTCGCTCCACGGGTCACGTGCCAGCGTGGCACGCACGGCATCTTCGGTCTCGGCCTCGACGACGAGCACCACGCGCTGCTCATCAGCCAACGGTCCGCCGAGGACGACGAAGCCTGCGTCCACGAGGCCGTCCATGAAGGAGGCGTGCGCGGGCCAGTCGGATTGCTGCTCCATCGGCCGCGACGGGTCCCACTGCGGTCCCACACGGCGAACTACGACGAAGAACATTGCCACGCTCGCATCCTACGGCGGGACGGGGCCGTCATGCTATGACTCCAGGGCTCACTTGCTGGCGGTCGCTCCGTGATCACGACACGACATGGCGATGGTGTGCGCCTGGCATGTCTCGTCGTCGCCGTCCACTCCAGAAGGACTAGCTGCGCTGTGGACCGCGGCGATCATGAGGTGTGCCGGCAGGGTCGAGGGTCGATCAGAGGGCGTCGTGTGCAAGCGTCGATGGCGACGCGGCGGGAGATGCCGAGGGCGCCGGCGTAGGTGAGGGAAGGGCTGGCGGCGCCGACGGCTGCGGCGCGGCGAGCTGCGCAGCGAGCAGCTCGGGCACCGTGACAAACCCGTAGCCGTGCGCTCGGTACCACTCGATGATGTACGGCAGGGCCAGGGGCGTCTGGGCCGGTCCCGCGTGCAGCAGCACGATCGAGCCTGCGGTGCCTACTTCCGCGCGCCCCGCGATGGCCGAGGCAGCGATCCCCGTCCAGTCGCGGCTGTCCACGTCCCACAGCACCGCCGCCCGGCACCCGGCGGCGGCCGCCTCGTGGAGCACCGTGGCGTTCCACGCTCCGTAGGGGGGCCGGAACACGTCGAGCATCGGTCGGCCGGTGATCTGTTGGATCGTCGTGCGCGCCACGTCCAACTCGGCCCGCACGCGCCAGGCGGGCAGGGTCGTCAGATCCGGATGGTTGGTGGTGTGGTTGGCGATCGGGTAGCCGGCCGCGGCGATGGCGCGCCACAGCGCCGGCGCCAGGCGCACGGCCGCGGCATACGGGAAGAACGTGGCGGCGACATGCTCCGACTCGAGGATGGCAAAGATGTTCGCCGTGGCGATGGGGCTGTACCCATCGTCGAACGTCAGCGCGACCACCCGCTGGTTGCGCGGCCCGTGCGTGAACACGGGGATGGGGACATTCGCGAGCACCTGACGAGGCTGGGCAGCGCCAGAGCTGTCACCGCTCGGGATCGGCAAGGGCGAGGCCGCCGGCTGGCCCGACGGCACCCACGGGGAAGGACTGGGGGCGGGGCGGGCGGAAGACGGCCCGGCACTCCCCGATCCTGGCGTCTCGCTCGCTGCGGGCGTAGCGGCCACGCCGCCGGGAGGCCCCGAATCAAGGAGTAGAGTCGCCGTGCCGGGCAGCGCCACTGTCAGGAGGAGGGCGGCGGCGGCCACCGCGAGCCGGGCGGCGATGGGACGGAAGGAAGGACGACGCATCGAGCAGCTCGAGATGAGGCGAGTTCCACTGCCTGCATCCGGCTGCGTGGAGCCCTCCGGGCACTGTCGGATCCTGACGTCCCCATTGTGGGCCTCTCCTGCCAGGGCGGAGCGGTCAGCTCCAGCGCCTTGACACGACGAGGTACAAGGACGACGGACCTGGCGGCTCTACATGGCCGCCTCCCGGCGGGGGTTCGAAGAGGGCTCCCTCGACGTGGCCCAGCTCCTGCTCGCGCGACCATCCGATCGCCCGCCGGCCGAGAGGCCGCTGCGGCCCTGGTGGTGAGCCGGCGACACGACTGAGCGGCGCCCGACTCCGTCCGAGTTACAGGGAAGCCGGCGCCCCGTGTCCCGGCAGCAGCACCGTGATGCCGAGCGCCCTGATCTTGTCGGCGGAAGCCGACGCCTGGACGGGATCAAGCGACAGACGAGGGTTCGGCGGCAGCACGCGCCCGTGCATGTCACTCAGCAGCGCATCCCCGGAAAACACCACGCCGTCCTCTCGATACAGGGCGATGCTGCCTGCCGTGTGCCCCGGCACGTGCAAGACCCGGAAGCCCCCGATCGTGTCGCCGTCCTGGAGCAGCACATCGGGCGTGACCGGCTGCAACCGGAACAGCCTGGAGA
>JBKQRF010000341.1:0-26836 GCA_052144055.1 Candidatus Limnocylindrales bacterium | reverse complement strand
CACGCAGCAAAGCTCCTGGCGGCACGCTCGGCGGCAGGTCAGAAGGCGGGGATGATGTCCTGTTGCTGTAGCGCGCCGCTCTGCATCTCGCCCCGGCCGAACGAGCCCCAGAGCAGCACCCGCAGCTCACTCAGATCATGCGCATCGGGCGGTGTTGCCCAGGCCAGGCGGTCCAGCCCGATCGAGAAGGCTCGGCACGCCGCGACGGGCCCAAGCAGCAGCGAGCCACCGTCCAGCCCTGCCGTCGTCGAGTCGACGGCATGCAGCGACAGCCTCCCTGTCGTCACGCCCACCGCGGTGCCTTCCCAGACCGCGAACGCCGATCCGTCGGGCGACCAGTTGACGACCCAGTCCTTCAGCTGGGGCGCCAACGGCTCCGCCGACGCGTCCACCGGAACGAGCGCCTGGAGCGCGACGGCCGGGCCGGTCGCGGCAGTCGCGCCGGACGACAGCTCCGGTGGCACCGTGGCTGCCGTGGTTTCCATCGTCGTGGATGTGTCCCTTGGGTTGCCTGCGGGCGTGTCGGTCGGCTGGGCGGTCGGCGACGTCCCGATCGGCGCGGTCGACGGTCCGGGCACCGTTCCCGGCGCCGTCAACCCGAATGGATCGAGGCTGCTCCACGGCGCGAACACGAGTTGCCCCTGGCGCGGCACCGAGATCATGCCGGCTGTCGCGAGCGTTCCTGACCAGGCCACCACATACCGTCCCGTCGGGTCCACCGACGGAAGCCAGAGTGCCGCGCCCTCGATCGCCCGACGCGCTCCTGTGTGGGGGTCGAGCACGAACGACTGCGGCACGAGCACAGAGGGATCTGCGGGCGTGGGCGCCAGCGTGCTGCCCACGATCCGGTTGCCGGCCCACGAGGCGAAGGTGGACGCATGGTCCATCGTGAGCGCCAGCGCGTACGCGTCCCCCGGGTGCCAGACATAGATGTCCGACCCGTAACTCCCATCTGCCGGCATGGCGCTAAACGCGAGCGTGGTGCCGTCGGCGGACCACGCGGCGGAAGCGCCCGTCGGGACCACATCCTGGAGGATCGCCTGTGCCTCCACGGTCGGGAGCGTGGTCATCGCAGGCGAGTTCGGCGGGAGGGTCGATGCACTCGACGTGAAAGCCGGCTGACCCGACGGGAGTGCCGGTTCGCCCGAGGGGAGCGCTGGTGCACCAGAGCGGAGCGCCGCCGATGCCTGCCCGACCGGGGCCCGTGCGGGGACCGGGACCCCGCCGACACGCGCATCCGGGGCGGGCGAGCGAACAGGCCGCGGAATGCCGGCTCCCGCCGTGCGGGCCGTCTTCTCGGGGCGCGTGGAAGCCGATGGGCGCGGTGTCGCGGTCGAGCCCTTCGTGCCAGCGACCAGAGGGGTGCGCGTGGGGCCAGCTGTTGCGCTGGCCCGAGTTGCCGCCGACGCCAACCCGGTGGCGGCGGGGGACGCTGCCCACGCGGGCGGGCCCGCCGACGAACCTGCGCTCGGCGGGAGGGCTCCGCTCAGTGACACGACGTAGAAGGTGGTCGTCGCGCCGACCCCTGACCGGGCGGCGATGGCCGCCCGCGTGTCTGCCGGATTGAAAGTGAGCCCGCTTACTGCGGCGGCCACCGGGAGGTTGACGACTTGGTCCTCCTGGGGCCCGAAGACGGGGCACGAGACGCTGTTTAGCGGGCACGCCAGGTCGAGCCGCGTGTGGTAGAGGCGGACGACCTGGTCCTCGATGCCAACGTAGGCCAGGTTCACGGGCGCGATCGTGAACGGCGTTGCGCCTACCTTCGGCCCGGGGATGATCTGTACTACAGGTGCCGCGAGCAGCACGCCGACGATCGCGACGAGCGCCACCGTCAGCAGAGACCCGATCGCGACCCCGCCGCTGCGGCGCGCGCCGCGGGCCTGGAGGACCGGGGCGGCCCGGGGCGTCCCCACGCGGCGCGCCTCGACCTCCAGGGCGGCGAACGTGCGGGCCGGGAGGTCCCGCGGCGCCACCGGCGCGGAGAGCCGGCGGAGCGCGGCCCGGTTGGCGCGGTACTCGGCCTCTGTGCGACGGCAATCTGGGCACGCCGCCAGGTGGGCCTCCAGCGCGGCCTCGCGCACTGACCCGAGCGGCGCGTCCAGCCGTTCGGAGATCCAGGCGCGAGCCTGCCCGTGACGAATGCGCCCGCCCCGCAACCGGGACATTACGCCGGCCCCCGGCTCATCGCCGCTCCTCCGAGCGCCGCGGCTGCGCGGCGGCGCCGCCCTGCGCGACAGGGGCCCCTTCGGACCGACGTCCGGGATCGCCCGGCGCAGGTTCTAGCTCGCCCGAGGCGCTCCGCTCAACCGCCAGTGCCGCCCGCAGCGATTCCCGGGCTCGGCTGAGGAGCGCCCGCGCGGCGATGTGCGTCACCCCGAGGGCATCCGCGAGCTCGGTGCCCGTGAGCTCGTAGATCTCGGCGAGGACGAGCGCGGCGCGCTGACGAGCGGGAAGGCGCTCGAGGGCACGCGCCATCTCCCCCGACAGACGCGCCCGCATGGCGGTCTCCTCGGCCGACGGCGCCGTTCCGCGCGTCTCGCCGGCCCACGGCACGAAGCGGATCAGGCGGCGGCGCCGCAGCTCGTCGAGCGCCGTGCGGTGGGCGATCTGGAAGAGCCATGCGCGGGCCCGGTCCGGTGACTCGAGACTATCGAGCGCCCGGAACGCCTTGATGTACGTCTCCTGGACGAGGTCTGCCGCAAGGTCGTCGTCGCGGACCATCCGGGCCAGGAACCCATAGATCTCGGCGTGGTGTTGGGCGAACAACGCCTCGATGAACGCCTGGTCCGAAGTCCGTTCGCCGCTCACCGCGACCCCCGATCGCGGGAGCCATAGCTCGATCGACGCCACCCGTGCCTCTGCCGGAGATGCACCGGGAACCGTCGCGGCCGGGATGCAACCGCGAACCGCCCGGCGCGCGCGTCCCATACGCGCCCTGCGGCCATCTGACGGTCGAGGGAGGGTCGCTGTGACGGAGCAGGGCTCACGTCGGCCACTCCACGCGGTCCAGGCCAGCCCGCGAGCGCAGTTCGGCGACCGCCTGCTCGGGGCTCACGGGGTTCACGGGGAGCCCGGTTCCGAGCTCGAGCCCGGCGATCTCGCGCAGGCGCGGATGGATCTCCCAGTGCCAGTGGTACGTCTCGTCGACCCGCTGGTGCAACGGAGCGGTGTGGAGCACTAGGTTGTAGGGCGGGCCGTCGAGCGCGTCTAGCAACCGGAGGACCTTGCGGAGCGACTCGGCGGCGCTCGTCAGCTGCGCGTCGGACGCAAGTCCGAAGTCCGCTTGATGCTGGCGCGGGACGACCCACAGCTCGAACGGCGAACGCGAAGCGTACGGCGCGAACGCCACGCTCGAGGCGTCCTCGAACACGAGCCGCTCACGCGCGGCCGTCTCGTCACGCACCAGCTGGCAGAACGGACAGACGCCCTCGCGGATCAGGTAGCGCGCCGACCCGCCCAGCTCCTCACCGACGCGGTGGGGAATCTGTGGCAGGTCGTACAGGTCGAGGCAGAGGTGGTTGGTCTGGGCCCCGGCTTCCCGGCCGTGGTTCTCCACCACCTGGACGTACTCCGTGCCACCGCGGGTCCGCGCGTCGGCGATCGTGCGACGGGCGAGCTCAAGCATGCTGATCACGACCTGCTCGGACTCGGCCGCCAGCGTGCCGTGGTGGCCATACGGGGCGACGATCGTGAGCCACGCCCCGACGTCCGCAACTAGGCCCAATCCGGCCTGCGGTTCATCGCGCGTCACTTCGCGGCTGCCACGTAGGCTGTCCTCGCGGTCGCGAGCGGCACGGTCTCCCGAGGCGCGCCGATCGCCGTCGCGCTTGCCACGCTCGTCGCCGGCGACTCGGAAAGCGTGAGCCCGCAGCGTCCGGATCCACGGCTCGGCCTGGCGGGCGTCCGTGCAGTTCTGGCACTCCCGACCGACGAGCGGCTGCGCCCGGCGGGCGAACCGGCCGGACTCGTACGCTCGCTCGACGACCACCGCTACCCACCACCCGGTGATGGCGTCCCTGCGCAGCTCGAAGACCCCGCCGGGCATGGTGCTCAGCCCGTCCCGACCGCGGCGGCGCTCGTTCCGGAGGCGACGCCCCGCTCCGCGTCGACCCCCATAGGCACCTCGTCGAGGAGGACCCGGAAGCACTCGGTGAAGCGAGCTGCAGCCTCCTCGACCGATGCAGTGGACGGCCGGCTGCGCTCCGCGGGCCAGCCGGCCTCACGAGCGAGGGAGGTCACGCCGATGGAAGTGAGACCGCATGGGTTGATCAGATCGAAGTCGGTCAGGTCAGTCGTCACGTTCAGTGCGATCCCGTGGTAGGTCACGTCGCGCTCGACCCGAACGCCCAGCGCGCCGAGCTTCCGAGGGAGGGGAGACTCCGGGTCGCACCAGGCCCCGGGGAACCCGTCGCGCCGATCCGCCCGCACACCATAGGTCGCTGCAGTCTCGATCATTGCGGCCTCGAGCAGGCGCACGAACGGGCGGACCAGGAGCCCGCGATCCGCCAGACGCACGATCGGGTAGGCCACCAGCTGTCCGGGCCCGTGGTACGTGACCTCGCCTCCGCGCTCCACGCGGATCACCTCGACATCGATGCTGGCCAGGAACTCCGCCGGGGCGATCACGTGCTCCTCGGCGGCGTGCCTCCCGAGCGTGAGGACGCGCGGATGCTCGAGGAGCAGAAGCGTGTCGGGTGCTTCCTCGTTTGCACGTGCGTCGACCAGCGCGTGCTGCAGCTCCCAGGCTTCCCGGTACGGAATGCGTCCCAGCCACTGCACGTCGAGTGTCATGCGAGGACGATACCAGCGCACCGCGTCCCGCGGGTCCAGGCCCGGTCAGACGAACGCTGCCGGTCGCGCGCCTCCGACCGTCAGCCGGCGACGCTCCCGCGGCGACCGAGACGCGCGATAGCCAGCCGCTCGTCAGCGCCGGCCTGGGAAGACGGCACCCCTGAGCTTCGGGCCGAGGTGGCGCGCGGTTGAGGCGCCGATCAGACCGACCGAGATGTGCGCCGGGTCGATGCAGCCGGGGACCCGCGCGATGAGGACGTCGTGGAACGCCTCAACTTCATCGCGCGTGCTGGTCGGCCTGTGCAAGATCGCGAGCCCATCGATCGGTTTGACGGCTCTGCCGGCCGGCACTTGCCCTGGGTCGCCCAGGCTACGCCCTGCGGCGGTAGCTCAGCAGCGCGATGGGGGCGAAGACGACGACCAGCCCGACGATCCAGGCCCGCGCCCGCGCCCGTCGCGGCGTCGGCTCCCCCGCTCACGGGGCCCCGCGAGGCGTTCACTGCCATCGTCACCGGGTTCGCCTCGGTGATCGGGTGCAGCCAGCTCGGCAGGGTCGCCACCGGGGCTAATGCGGAACTCGCGAACGGCGGCGGGAAGATCGGCCTGAAGATAGGACCCGCGCGACCAGCGCCGACTTCGTGATGAGGCCAATGCTGGCGCTTATCCGAGGCGATCGAGTACGCGAACCCGACGACGAGCCCGAGAGCCAGCAGCGCGGCCGGAGGCTCCCCTCGAAGCGGCAGCCGATCACAAACGCGACGACCGTCATGACGAGCACCGCAGAGGGCGCCACAGGGAGCGAGCGGAAAGGAGCAACGATCCCTTGCTGTGTGTCCTCGGCCAGTCGAACGGCCGAGCCGGTCGCGCCGAAAACCACGATCTGGACGAAGATCTCGGGCAAGCCGATCATGGTGGGTGGCCGCGGGATCGTTGGCGTTGAACAGGAGCTGGACGGACCGGACTTCGTCAGCCCGTCGGTCGCGGATGCGGAGCGATTCATCGATGCGTTCGGCGAGCGCGTCCGAGAGGGTCAGGGAAGTGACGGCCGTGGCGGCAGCCGGCGGCACGAAGATCGGCGGGTTCTGCGGGTGAGCGAGCCGCGGATCCTCGCGATCATGGGATCCGGAGAGACCGCGCCAACGATGGCCAAGGTCCACCGGGCGCTGTTCGAGCGCCTCGGCCCGGAGCCCGTCCCCGCCGTCGTCCTCGACACGCCCTACGGTTTCCAGGAGAACGCCGACGACCTGAGCGCCCGGACGGTCCGGTTCTTCCAAGAGAGCGTCGGACGGGACGTGACCGTAGCCTCCTATCGGTCCCGCGACGTGGACGCGGTGACCGCCGCGACGGCTGTCGCCCGGATCCGTGCGGCCCGCTACGTGATGGCCGGTCCCGGCAGCCCGAGCTACGCCCTGCGCCAGTGGGCCGACGGGCCCATACCTGCCGCACTCGCGGACGGGCTTCGGACCGGCGGCATCCTCACCATGGCCAGCGCCGCAGCGCTCACCCTCGGGACGGTCACCATCCCGGTCTACGAGATCTACAAGGTGGGCGCCGATCCGACTTGGCTGCCCGGGCTCGATCTCCTGGGGCCGGCGACGGGCCTGCGGGCCGCCGTCGTCCCGCATTATGACAACGCCGAAGGCGGGAACCACGACACCCGCTTCTGCTATATGGGTGAGCGGCGGCTGCGGACCCTCGAGCGTCAGCTGCCGCCCGGCACGTTCATTCTGGGCGTCGACAGCCACACGGCGCTCCTGCTCGATCTCGACCGCCGCCTGGCCGCAGTCTTCGGACTCGGCGGAGTGACTGTCAGGGTCGAGGGCCGGAGCACGGTCTTTCCAAGCGGGAGCGAAGCGGGCATCGACACCCTAGCTGACGTCGCGCGGGAGCTCGCCACTGGGGAGACGGTGCCTGTCCTGTGGGCGCCCGGCGCGGACGGCGCGACGCCCCTGGGCCTGGCTGGCGGACTGGGACCCAGGGTTGGCGCCCCCATCCGCGACGACATGACGGACCTGGAAGGCGCCTTTGTTGCGGCCCTGGGGCGCGGTGACGGCCGAGGCGCCGTCGCAGCACTCCTCGATCTCGATTCGGCGATCGAGGCCCGGATGCGCGCGGGCGAGGACAGCCCGGATCTCGACAACGCCCGGTCCACGTTCCGCGCGCTCATCGCGCGCCTCGGCGAGGCCGCCGCCACCGCCGGGACGGATCCGCGATCCACGGTCGAGCCGTTCGTCGAGGCGCTGCTCGACCTGCGGGCGCGGGCCCGCGACGCCCAGGACTGGGCGACTGCGGACGTCATCCGCGAACGGCTCATCGACGCCGGCGTGGAGGTGCGCGACGGCGCGGAGCATTCCAGCTGGGTGCTCGCCGGACCGCCGACGCACTGAGCGCGCCGTCCACGATCTGAAGCGTGCCTCATTGAGGCTCGGATCGCCGACCCGGCTCGACACCGGGGCGCACGATCGGCACCGGCTCTTCCGCCCCACGCTCGGCCTCACGCCTCCCTTGGCAGCAGGTCCTTCAGCCGGCGGAGCACGTAAGTCGGCTGCACGACGGACTCGCCGAGCATTGCCTCAGTCGTGGCCCCCGTCAGGGTAAGGGCGGTCGCCATGCCCGCGTCGAGGCCCATCCTGACGTCCGTCTCCAGTCGATCGCCGGTCATCACGCAGTCGTCGGCAGCGAGACCGACCAGGCTCAGCGCCGCATCGATCATATGCCGCGACGGTTTCCCGACGATCGCCTCGCAGCGGACGTTCGTGCAGGCCTCGATCGCCGCGATGATCGCCGCTGCGTCCGGCTCACCGCCGTCGGGCACCGGGCAGTATCGATCGCCGTTCGTGGCAAAGAAGCGTGCACCGGCCCGAATCGCGTCGAAGGCCAGCTGGAGCTTTCGATACTCGAAAGTGCGGTCGAAGCTGGCGATGACGGCGTCCGTCCGGCGGGCGTCGTCCACGAGATTGAACCCAGCATTGCGCAGCTCGGTCATGAGCGGGGCTTCCCCGATCACGAGCAACCGGGCTTCCGGAAGGCGGGCCCGCAGGAACTCTACCATGACCTGTGAGCAGATGAGCACATCGGCGACCGTCGTCGGCAGCCCGAGGCGCGTCAGCTTCCCGGCGCACGCCTCGGGCGTCTGTGTCGGGTTGTTCGAGAGGAAGACGGTCCGTCTGCCGAGCGCGCGGAGCCGGGCGATCGTCTCGTCCGCCGTCGGCAGCAGTTCGTCCCCGAGATAGACGGTCCCGTCGAGGTCGAACAAGTAGCCGTCGTAGAGGCGGGCGGGCATCCTCATCGCTGGCGCGGATTGTCGCCGTTCGCCGACGTCGCGTTCAAGCCGACACGCCTCGTTGGCTACTCACGATCAGGTCGCCCATCGGATCCATGTTCGAGGCGGTCCATCTGCGTCATGATGTGGATACGGTCCTGCGGTGGTGATCGCATGCCTCGGGGGTCGGAAGGAGGGAGTGACCATGCAGGGGGTCCTCGCCGTGGTGCTGGCAGGCGGAGCCGGCGAACGGCTCTCGCTCCTGTCCGCGATCCGCTCCAAGCCGGCCGTGCCATTCGGCGGCAAGTACCGGCTGATCGACTTCAGTCTGTCGAACTGTCTGAACTCGGACATCGACGACGTGCTCGTCCTCACGCAGTACAACCCGCGTTCCCTTATCGATCACATCGGGACGGGACGACCATGGGACCTCGACCGCATGCGCGGCGGGGGCGTCAAGATCCTCCAGCCGTACATGTCCCGGGAACACAGCGGCTGGTACCAGGGCACGGCCGACGCGGTGCGCTACAACCTGCACGAGATCGACCAGGATGGCGCGGACCTCGTCCTCGTGCTGGCCGGCGACCACGTCTACAAGATGGACTACCGCCCGATGCTCGAGGCCCACCGGCAGACGGGCGCCAGCGTCACCGTCGCCGTGCGCAGCGTGCCCCTGGTCGAGGCGTCTCGCATGGGCATCTGCGCGCTCGACGCCGACGGGCGTATCGTCGGCTGGGAGGAGAAGCCGGCCGTCCCGAAGGGTGACCTCGCCTCGATGGGCGTTTACGTCTTCACGCGCGCCGCGCTGCACGAGTGGCTCGACGAGTCGCGCAGCGACTTCGGACACGACGTCGTGCCGGCCATGCTGGCCGGCGGCGCGTCCGTCTTCGGCCACCGCTACGAGGGCTACTGGCGCGACGTGGGCACCATCGAGGCGTACTGGGCGGCCAACCTCGACCTGGTCGCGCTGGTCCCGCCGCTCGACCTGTTCGACCGCAGCTGGCTCATCCGCACGCGCTCCGAGGAGCGTTCACCGGCCAAGATGGGCCCGGATGCGATCGTGCGCCACTCGCTCGTCAGCCACGGCTGCATCGTCAACGGCACCGTGGTGAACTCGGTGCTCTCGCCCGGCGTCAAGGTCTCCGAGGGCGCTCTCGTGCGCGACTCGGTGGTCCTGCTCGACACCGAGATCGGCCCGGGGGCCGTGGTCGACACGGCGATCATCGACAAGTTCGTCCACGTCGGCGCGGGCGCGCTGGTCGGCAGCGGCGAGGACCGCGGCACGCCTAACGTCGACGAGCCTGAACACCTCTCCACCGGCATCACCCTGGTGGGCGAGCGAGCGCGGATCCCGGCGGGCGTGCGGATCGGCCGCAACTGTCGGATCGGACCGTCCGTCGCGGAGTCGGACTTCTCGGGGTCGGACGTCCCCTCCGGCGCCTCAGTCGCCCGCCCGGACACCGCCGAGGCCTCCGCGACATCGTCCGAAGGCTGAACCGCAACTCGACAATGACCGAGCCGACCGCGAGGGTTCTATGGCGACTTCATCTCGCCTCGTCTCCCGAGCGGGTCTACGACATGCTGGCGACCGACGCCGGTAGAGCGCGGTTCTGGGCGGAGTCCGCGGCAGAGGTGGAGGGAGTCATCGACTTCGTCTTTCCAGGCGGCCTCACGTGGCGCGGTGAGATCCTCGAACGTGTCCCGCCGCGGCTGTTTGCCGTCCGCTACTACGGCCGTTCGCGGACGACGTTCAGGCTCCGGGCGGACGCCGTCGGCGGGACGGACCTGGATCTGGTCGACGAGGAGGTCGGGCCGATGGACGTTCTCGAGGCGAGGCCCGGCTGGGTCTCAGTCCTGCTGGCCCTGAAGGCAGCCGCCGACTTCGGCGTCGACCTTCGCAACCACGACCCGGCCCGGACATGGGCCGAGGGTTTCTGCGACAACTGACGGCCGGCGCCCGTTGAGCCTCTGGTCAGTCGACCGCCCGGCGCAGGAATCCCCGGATGCCGATCGTCCCGAAGCCAACGAGCGAGACGCCCAATCCCAGGAACACGATCAGGGGTTCCATGTGCGGCACTGAGGGGGTCAGCGCCGAGCGCAAACCTTCGGACGCGTAGGTCATGGGGTTTAACAGCGTCACAGCCTGGAACCACTGCAGGTGCGACAGGGTGCCCCACGGGTAGTACGCCGCGCCTGTCATGATCAGGGGCGTCAGCACGATCGCGAACATGAAGTTGATCTGTTGCGGCGGCACGGCGGTGCCAAGCACGAGGCCCATAGCCGCAGCTGCACTCGAGCCGAGCAGCAGGATCGCAACGAGGACGAGCCAGTTTACGTCGTGGAGCGCGAAGTTCGGCAGGATCAGGTAGCCGAGCGGGAACAGCAGGAGCGCCACCAGGATCGCGCGAAGCGCCGCCACAAACATCTTCTGGACCGCCACCGCCCACACGGGAAGCGGGGCCAGCAGCCGGTCCTCGATCTCCTTCGTCCAGCTGAACTCGATCACGAGCGGCAGGGCGATGTTCTGCAAAGCCGTCAGCACCACCGTCAGGCCCATGATGCCCGGAAAGAGCAGCGAACCGAAGTTCATGCTCGCCGCCCCGATCGATGGCAACACTCGGCCGAAGATGAACAGGAAGAAGATCGGTTGGAGCAGCGCCTGCGCGAGGAAGACGACGGACTGGTGCCGCAGCGTGACCCACAGCTCTCGTTCACACAGGGCCCAGAACGTACGCATCTGCGCGCCGGCTGGCACGCGCCCAGGCGCGGGCGCGATAACGGGCCCGGCGCTCATCGGAGTTCCCTTCCGGTCAAGTGAATGAAGACGTCCTCGAGGGTCCCCTCGACGCGGTGAAGATCGACGATCTCGGCGCCGCCGTCGGCGGCGGCCGCGATCACGCGGGGCAGCAAGCCGGCCTCGCCGCTGTCGGCGGCGTAGATCCGGCCGCGCCAGGCACGGTCTGCGGCCAACATCCGTGGCGTGTCAGCCACGGCAGGCACCGCATGGCTGCCGGTGCCCGACCATCCCGCGCCGGCGCCGCCGGAAGGTCCGCCGCGCGGCCATCCGACAGAGTCGGCCCCTGACTCGCCGCTGCCGACCGGCGGCGGCAGGGTCTCGATCCGGCCTGCGCCAGCCAGGGCAAACAACCGGTCGGCGATGTCGGGTGGCGCGCCTCGCAACGTGAGCTCGAAGCCTCGTGAGCCCGGCAGCAGCGATCGCAGGCCGCGCGGCGTGTCGAGCGCGATGACCCCGCCATGATCGACGATCGCGATGCGGTCGCAGAGCCGGTCGGCCTCCACCATGTCGTGTGTGCAGAGAAGGACGGTCAGGCCCTTCTGCTTGAGCTCCGCGATGCGGTCCTGCAGGAAGAGGCGACCCTGCGGATCTAGGCTGGTGGTCGGTTCGTCGAGCACGAGCAACATTGGCTCGTGCATCAGCGCGCGGGCGATCATCAACCGCTGCGCCATGCCTCCCGAGTACTGCATCACGTCGTCGTTCTCGCGACCCTGCAGGCCGAAGGTCGCCAGCAGTTCGCGCGCACGATTGCCGCGCTCCTCCCGCGCAACCCCGAAGTAGGCGGCGTGGAACGTCAGGTTCTCGATGGCCGTGAGGCTGCGGTCGAAGTTGGCCCGTTGGGGGACGACGGCGATGCGGGTCCGGATCGCCACCGGGTCACCCACCACGTCGATGCCGTCCACGAGCACGCGACCGGACGTGGGACGAACACGTGTGGTGACGACGCCGACGGTGGTGGTCTTGCCGGCACCGTTCGGGCCGAGTAGCCCGAACACCTCGCCCCGCTCGATCACCAGGCTGATGCCTGCGACGGCCTCCGGGGCACCCCGGACGTACTGCTTGTGGAGGTCCTCGATCTGGACCATGGGCGTATCGGCCATCGTGCGCCTCGTGGGCTCTCTGGATCGGTGAATGCGCGGACCGGCAGTCTATGCGAGTTCGCCCTGGCCCGTGCCACGCGGGACCGCGCCCGGCGCGCCGACGACGCGGGCAAGCAGCCGACCTCGGCCACACGAGAACCGCCGGCGCGAACGACTAGGGCGACCCGAGGATCAGCGGCGCGCGAGGTCGGCGAGGATCGCGCCGACGGCCCCGGGTGGTGCCTAGGCGGAAGGGGCCACTCCGCAGCGGCCAGGAATCCGTACGTCGCGGCAGTGACCCCTCAGTTGAAGGAGCGGATCACCTCCGCGGCGAGATCAAGAGACTCGCCCGGCAGCATCGTGTTGCCGAATGTGAACCCCCCGAAGCCGGCCTCGACGTACTCGCCGAGGATCTCTACGGCCCGCGCCGGCGTGGCTGCCACGAGCGCGCCGCGCCGCTCCAACGGAATGCGCGCCAGGCGCGCTTCTCCCTCGCGCTCGTCCGCGACGAGCAGGACCGGGGCGGCCACCGTCCGGGTGATCGTCCCCGGGTCACGGCCGATCTCCTCGCAGTAGCGATCGAGGACCTCGGCCTTGTGGCAGAGCTCCTCCTTGCCAAGCGGAAACCAGTGGGCGTAGTCGGCGTGGCGCGCCACGAGGCGGAGCGTCCGCTGCTCCCCACCACCCCCGACCAGGATGCGGGGACCGCCGGACTGGAGGGGGCGCGGCTGGTTCAGGGCCGCGTCGATCCGGTAGAAGCGGCCCGTGAAGGTCGGACGCTCCTCGGTGAACATCAGCCGGCAGATGGTGAGTGCCTCGTCCAGTCGGTCCATCCGCTCTCCGATGCGCGGGAAGTCGAAGCCGTAGCCGCGATGCTCGGACTCGTTCCACGCCGCACCGATCCCGAGGATCGCCCGACCGCCGGAGATCACGTCGAGCGTGGTGACGATCTTGGCGAGGAGGGCTGGGTTGCGGTACGTCACGCCGGTGACGAGCGCCCCCAGCCGGATTCGCGATGTTCGCGCCGCGATCCCAGCCAGTGTGGCGTACGCCTCCAGCATGGGGGCCTCCTCAGGCCCGACGCCCCCTATCTGGTAGAAGTGGTCCATCACTGTGACGAGGTCGAAGCCGGCCTCCTCGGCCCGCCGGGCCAGTCCCGCGATGTGCTCGAAGAGCGAATCCGGTGCGACATCCGGGAACGTGAAGCTGGGCATGTGGTATCCGAAGAGCGGACGCATTCATCGAACCTCATTCAGACAAGGGAAGCCGTTGCACGGTCGGTGCGCCCGGCCGTTGCCACAGTGTCCCGCAGAACGCTGATCGACGCCGCCGGTTGGGAGACAGACCGCCAGCTGCACCAGGCGGGGTAGCGAATTCGCGACGCTCGGCTCTGGGCAGCTCGGGTCCGGGGCCGGACGCTCCCGCATGCGTGGTCGCCGGCGCGGAGGTCCGGCTGCCTCGACAGCGGGAGTGTGGCCATGGACAGTGCGGCTCTGGCGCCCAGGGCGGTCCACTTCGACGAGCCCACCGACGACGCCGACCTGCTCACCGCAACGGTCGGCTGCACCCGCTTCCTCGTCGTGCCGGAGCGACGATGGTTCATGATCGACGGGCACGGCGCGCCGGGCGGCACGAGCTTTCAGGCCGCCTTCGGCGCCCTCTACCCCGTCGCGTACGCCCTCCACTTCGTGCTGAAGCGGCGCGGCGTGTCGGTGAGGGTAGGAGCGCTGGCGGGCCTCTATTGGTTCGGCGATGCCGCGGGACCGATCGTGCCGGGTGAATTCGGCGACCACGATGCCAGCGCCTGGAACTGGCGCCTGCTTCTGCCGGTCCCCGAGGTCGCGACGCCTGACGAGATCCAGAGCGCGTTCGCCGAAGTCGCGCGAAAGAAGGCCCCCGAGGCTCTGCATCTTCTGCGAGTCGAACGCTGGGCGGAGGGTCCGGCGGCCCAGACGCTCCATGTCGGACCATATGCCACGGAGACGGCCACGATCGCGGTGCTCCATGACGCGCTTGCCAAGGCTGGGCTGCGACCTCGAGGCTGCCACCACGAGATCTACCTCAGCGATCCGAACCGTACCGCGCCGGAACGGCTAAAGACGATCATCCGCCAGCCGGTCGAGCCTGCGACACTCGGATGTGAGCCGCGAGCGGCCGGGCGTCCGCGCTGGGAGTGGCGCCTTGTGGGCTCAGATCGCGGTCCTCCCGGGGATGCCGGGCGCGCCGATGGACGAGCAGCCGAGCGGAGCCCGCCGCTACGGTATGGTGGCGACATGAGCACTGCCCATACGTTCTTCCGGGACCTCATCAGTGAGGCCGCTCTACCGGCCCGCGGCATTCACAGCCAAACCATTTCCAGCGAAGCTGGGGTCGAAGTCGTCCTGTTCGCGCTTGCGGCAGGCAAGCAGCTCTCCGAGCACACGTCGGCCCGTCCGGCGATCATCCACATTCTGTCCGGCGAAGCCGACCTCACGGCCGAAGACGATGCTTACGCCGCAGCCTCGGGCGCGTGGCTCCGGATGTCCGCCGATACACGGCATAGCGTGTTCGCTCGCACGCCACTCGTCATGGCCCTCTACCTGCTGCCTCGGGACCACCGCTCGATGCCCTGATCGACCGCGCTTGCTCCTCCGTATCCGGGCGGTCGCATCGTCGGGCAGGTTGAGCACTGCGACGGTCGCGGACTTCCGCGGGTGCGCCAGCTTGACCTACCGGCTCGGCGGGGACGGCCAGGACGGCGCCACCCTCCGAAGCGGTCAGAGAACGGCCGAGTGGAATGCTTCATCTGGCGCGCCAAGGCGGGGCGCACGGAAGCGAGCTTGGTGCCCGGTAGAAGGTGTGAGGGAATCCGCGGGGTCCTCGGCTGCACCCCGACTCTGTCTGTGGTGGGCACTGACGGCAACCTGAGGCCCGCCGATCCGTCAGAGTCGACCGCGGGGTCGGTCCTCGTCGAGACGGGCAGCCACAGTCGCCGCGGCGCGGCGCAGGCCGCGGACAGGGCGCGAGCTAGCGTCCGTGTTGTGCTCGGGGTCGGGGTCCGACTGTGCCTCGAACCGCCGGAGCTCCTCGACCAGCCATAGGAAGAGAGAGGTCGTCCTCGCGGTCACCCGCTAGGTCGATGGCTGGTCCTCGGTACCCGCGCCCACTACCGCAGCCGGGGAGCGTTCACGAACGCCGCCAAGGCATTGGCGAGGACGATGGTCAAGACGCCAGCGACGAGCAGGAGTCCGAGCGTCGGCATGCGGGGGAGACCTGCGTGATGCATCACGGGCCGGTCCCGCCATGGGCTCTGTGCGACCCCGGCGGCCGGACCTTCGGGTCGTACCTCATCGCCTCCCGCGTTGCGTTTAAGCATGCCCGGACCCAGGCGCCGAGGGAAAGGGCCGCTTGACCCGTCTCGTGGGCGATCAGTGCGGGATGCCGTGACCTCGAAGAGTGCCGACAGCGAACCGCGACCGACCGTTGCTGGCCGGCACCTTTGTCCCCGTGCGTCGCCGCGCGACGCGACTACTGCACGGCCTGCAGGACGACGAGGACCAGCACGACGGCCAGCACGGCCGCGAGCACGTAGACCCAGAGCGAGACCTGTGGCCGGGGGATGCGCCGCAGGGGCCCCATGTTCCCGCCACCGCTGTTCAGCTGTTGTCGGCTACCGGGAGTCCCCGGAGTCCCCGTGACGCGAAACGTGTTGGGGGCCCGCTGGTCCCGCAGTGTGTTGGGCCGGACGTCACCGGGCCCGCCCTGCTGGTTGGTCATACGATGCCTCTCCGCTGCCGGCCCCACATGTCCGGGTGCCGATCAAGCCTGCCACCGAGGGCAGGGAATGCAAGAGGACGACGGGCTGTTGAGGCACGAACCTAGGCAAGTCCGAGGCTATCTTGCTGTCAGGCGACCTCCGGTCAAGTCAGTGGGCGACGGCCACGTGTACCTCATCTTGCGCGACCGGCGAGCGAGGGCAGCAATGCGCGCAGCCGCCCGCGGGACAGGCAGCAGCCGGGCTCAGAGCTTGTAGCCGAAGCGGCGCAGCAGCGCCTTGCGCTCGATGACGTCCTCTTCGGTCTCCACGCCGAGCGGTGAGCCGCCGTCGACGACGCCCAAGATGGCGCGCCCTTGCTCCGTTTCGGCCACCACGACGTCCACCGTGTTTGCCGTCGCGCAGAAAACGCGGCACACCTCAGGGACGGCCTTGACCGCGTTGAGCACGCTGACGGGAAAACCGCCCTCGAGGAAGACGATGAAGCTGTGCCCCGCCCCAATAGCCTGGGCATTGGAGACGGCTATACGGACGAGCTCCTCGTCGTTACCAGAGCGCCTGACGAGGCGAGGGCCGGACGATTCGCAGAAGGCCAACCCGAAGCGGAGGTGAGGCCCGGCCTGTGCCAGCGTCTCGTGCAGGTCCTCCACGGTCTTGATGAAGTGAGCCTGACCGAGGATGAAGTTGAGCTCCTCGGGCTTCTCGATCGGGACGATCCCGAGCTCCATGGTGCGCCCTCCAGCGTCTGCGCGGTCCTTCTGACACGGCACCACCTAACGGTAGCGCCCTCGGAAGTCGACTTCGATGCGAGCCTCGGGAGGTCTTCCTTCCAGTCTCGGTCGGGCTATGCGTCCGCGGCGTGGACGACCTCGCGGTCGAAGTGCTCGACAGCCGCCACGAAGGCCTCGAGCTCGCGGGGTTCGAAGCCGACCGCGAGGTGCTCGACCCCGATGGCGGCGAAGGCCCGCACCTCCGCACGCATGGCGGCTGGATCGTCAGCTGGCAGGGACCCGCTGCCGCCGGACGCTCCGTCGCGCACAGTGAGTCGAGCGGAGAGATGCGGCATGCTCCGCCCGGACGCGTCGGCGGCCGCCCGGATCTGCGGCAGTCGCGCGGCGTAGTCCGCGGACCCGGTCGAGCTCGAGTGGTAGCCGTCGCCGAGGGCGCCGGCGCGCCACAGGGCGGCCGCGGAGCGCCCGCCGACGAGCAGCGGCACCCGCGCACCCTGCACCGGCAGCGGTTCGAAGACGAAGTCATGCAGGCGGTGGAAGGAGCCCTCGAACGGCTCCGACGACCCCGACCAGAGATGGCGCCACAGGCGCATGGTTTCGTCGAGGTAGGCACCCCGCTGCGCGAACCGCTCGGCCGTTCCGAGGTTGGCGAATTCGGCCTCGTTCCACCCGACGCCGACTCCGACGAGGAGACGGCCCCTGCTCAGGGTATCGAGCGTGGCCAGCTCCTTGGCCAGCACGACGGCGTTGCGCTGGGGGACCACGATCACGCTGGTGCCCAGGCGCAGCCGGGAGTGGCGCGCGCCAACCCAGGCGAGCGTCGTGATCACCTCGTAGATGCGGCCGTACTCGCCCGCCCCGCTGCGCGGCACCAGCACGTGGTCGGTGGTCCACACCGTCGTCCAGCCCAGGCGCTCGGCTGCCTCGGCGCCGGCCTCGATCACCTCGGTGCTCGCGCCCCTGCGCATCGTCGGCAGGATCAACCCGAAGCTCGGCATGACGGAATCTTACTGGCGCGGATGAGGGTCGGCTGGCGACTGGCGGACATCGGGCGGTGGCCCACCTAGCAAGCCCGCGTCGGGAGTCTGCTTCATCGCGGCCGGCACCGCCCAACGATGGAGTATGGCCCGGCGCCGCGGCGGCGGCGATAATCCCCGACAGCAGGTGGGTCACCCGGGGGCACAGCGCGGGCTCGCAGGCCGGTGTCCCCGATCCTTAGGAGGACGCTGAGAGTGGAGCAGCGCAACAAGGTCCGCGGCGTGGATACCGACCGCGACGTGGCACAGCTCACGTTCGTGTCGGTGCCCGACCGGCCGGGCGTCGCGCGCAGCGTCTTCGCCCCCTTCGCGGCCGCGGGCATCATCGTCGATGTAATCGTGCAGAACGTGGGGCACGATGGGACGACCGACCTCTCCTTCACCGTGGCCCGCTCGGACCTGGCCCGCGCCCGTCGCCTGTTGAAGCCGCTCGTCGCCGAGATCGGGGCCCGCGACGTGTCGGTGGACGACTCGATCGCCAAGGTCTCGATCGTGGGTGCCGGCGTCCAGAATGCCCCGGCGTACGCGGCACAGATGTTCGGGGCCCTGGCCGACGAGGGGATCAACATCGCGCTGATCTCGACGTCGGAGGTCCGCATCACCTGCCTCATCGAGGAGTCGCAGCTGGAGCGGGCGGCGCGGGCGCTCCGCCGCGCATTCGACCTCGAGGTTCCCGAGCCGGGCTTCCCCCTCCCCCCTTCCCAGGGCGGTCCGAACGAGGACCCGCTCTAGGACGCTCCGAGCATGAGCGGCAACGGCGGCCATTTCGGGCGGCGTCCCCGAAGAGTGGCACGGTCGGTCACGCAAGTCACAGGTCGGTGCCCGTCTTGATCGGCGTCCCGATTCGGCGCCGCCGTTGCAGAACGGTGGGACGGTCACGACCATCGGCTCTGGCCCCTAATGGCCGGCTACGTCACACTGCCCGATGCACGGCTCCCCCAGAGCCGGGCGGCCAGCCGGTCGGTCCGGGATGCGGCGCGGGTCAGTCCGCAGCCCACCGGGCCGACTGGCAGCGATCGACGCAGGCGTCGGCCTCGAGGAATCATCGAGGCGCTGCGAACCACCCAGGCGCGCGTTCTCAGCCCGCGGCCCCGCGCCCACTTTGGACCGACTGCGGCTGTCCAGCCCACGCCAAGGCTCACCATCCAGACGTGGCGTCCAGACCGCGGATCGCATGTGGTCGCGAGCGAGACGCCCGCCGACGCGGCGGTGACGTCGCCGGGATGCTCTCTCGAGCCGCCGGTCGCAGTTGTTCCGTCGCCTGAATCCGCGGCCTGAGCGCCTCGTCCAGGTGCTCGAGGAAACGGGCGAGCCCCCAGCCACGCGAGGATGCGCGGCGGGGCCCGCGATCCAGAGTGGCAGGCTCGACGTACCCGGCTCTTGCCTAGCTCGGCAGCGGGTCTGGGGTCATGTCCTCCTCGACACCCTGACCAAGCAGCTCGGACGCGAGGCCGGGCGGCCGGACGTCCGAATGCCACGCGGGCGCAATCCGATCGGGAAGGAGGCGGTTGACAAGGAGGGTCTCGTGCCGGGAGCGCACCCGGCCGGCGGGCGAGTCGCAGGCGATGGTCGCCTCGGTGAGCGGGACCATGACCTGGCGCCGCTCGAAGAAGCCGGCGAGCGGGTCGGTGCCGGGGAGGACGTGCAGGTTGCCGCTCACGTCGTAGTGGCCGAGCCGGATCTCCACCGGACAGGGCCGGGTCCGCATTCGACGCCGCGGGTTGCCCTGCGGCCCGGAGACCGCCACGGCACACATCTCCTCGCGCATGACGACCGCCTCGGGCAGCGACAGCGCGTGGCCGTCGTCGAGGCTCTGCACGGACAGGTCGACGAACGCGAACGCATCGTGCTCGTTCAGCAGGTCGGTCACGCGGTCGGCCGAGAGCGCGAGACGACCGGAAGCCTGGGAGTCGCCCGAGTAGACCGTCAGCTCGACTAGTGGGCCGGACGAGACACCTGGTGCGACGGCCTCCATCGCGTTCATCATCTCGTCTCCCCTGCTAGCCGGAAGGATTACGCCGCCCCTCGGCGTCGGGCACTGCACTCCTCGGCGAGACCATCGACTGTGCTCCCTGGTCCCCAAGCCCGCAATCGTCAGGACTGCGTAACCGCCAGCACCGACGATGAGCGAACGCTGAGCCTGTAGACTCCGCCGGACCAGCTGGCCGAGGAAGGCGCAACGATACACAACACCGGGGGATCGACATGCCGGGCATGAACCTGACGCGTGAGGAGGCGCGCGAGCGGGCAGCGCACCTCCGCGTAACGTCCTACGACGTCAGCCTCGACGTGACCGGCGACGACGCGACGTTCACGTCCAGGACGCTCGTGCGCTTCGCTAGCAGCCGACCCGGCGCCGGCACGTTCATCGACCTTGTCGCGCTGCAGGTCCGGCGCGTCGTGCTCAACGGCAGGGAGCTCGACGCCGCCGAAGTCGCGGACGGGGTGCGGGTGCAGCTGCCGGTTCTCGCTGCCGAGAACGAGCTGCTGGTCGAGGCGTCCTGCGCCTACATGCACACCGGCGAGGGGCTGCACCGGTTCGTCGACCCGGCGGACCAGTCCGTGTACCTATACACCCAGTTCGAGGCCGCCGACGCCCGGCGCGTCTTTGCTGTCTTCGATCAGCCCGACCTGAAAGCCAGCTTCTCGTTCTCAGTGACAGCTCCCTCATCATGGCAGGTCGTGTCGAACTCCCCCACGCCGCAACCTGAGGAGGCCGGCCCCGGTCGCTCCACGTGGCGCTTCACGCCCACTCCCCGCCTGCCACCCTACGTGACCGCCACCATGGCCGGTCCCTACCACGTCGCCCGTGGCGAACTCACCAGTCGTGACGGTCGCGTCATCCCGCTCGGGGTCTTCTGCCGGTCGTCGCTGGCCGCGTATCTCGACGCCGACGAGATCATGGACGTCACACGCCGAGGCTTCGCCTACTTCGAGCAGGAGTTCGGCCTCCCGTACCCCTTCGCGAAGTACGACCAGCTTCTCGTGCCCGAGTTCAACGCTGGTGCCATGGAGAACGCCGCGGCGGTGACCATCACCGACTCGTGGGCCTTTCGGTCCCGGGTGCCGGAGGCGATGGTGGAGTACCGCGCCAGCACGATCCTGCACGAGCTCGCGCATATGTGGTTCGGCGACCTCGTCACCATGCGCTGGTGGGATGACCTCTGGCTCAACGAGTCATTCGCTACGTATGCCGCCACCGTCTGCCAGGCGGAGGCGACACGCTGGCAGTCGGCCTGGACCACGTTCTCGAGCGAAGAGAAGACCTGGGCCTACCGCCAGGACCAGCTGTCCTCGACTCACCCCGTGGTCGCCGACATCGTCGACCTGGAGGCAGCCGAGGGGAGCTTCGACGGCATCACGTATGCCAAGGGCGCCTCCGTGATCCGCCAGCTCGTCGCTTGGGTCGGGCGCGACCACTTTGCGGACGGCCTGCACCGCTACTTCGTCACCCACGCCTGGGGCAACGCCGAGCTCTCGGATCTGTTGGCCGCGCTCGAGGCGACCTCGGGACGCGAGCTGCGGCGCTGGTCGCAACTGTGGCTGGAGAGCGCCGGCGTCACGACGCTTCGCCCTGAGCTCCAGGTGAACGCCGACGATGTCATCACTGCCATGGCCATCAGCCAAGAGGTGCCGCCGGACCAGCCCACCCTGCGGCCGCACCGCCTGGCGATTGGCTGCTACGACTTCGTGAACGGCGCCCTAGCGCGCACGCATCGGATCGAGCTCGACGTGGACGGCGCGCGCACCCCGGTACCCGATCTCGTCGGGCGCCGCCGCCCCGACCTCCTCCTGCTCAACGACGACGATCTCGCGTACACCAAGGTGCGCCTCGACGAGCACTCGATGGCAACGGCTGCCCGACACATCGGAGCGCTCGCCGAGTCGTTGCCGCGGGCCCTGGTCTGGTCCGCCGCCTGGGACATGACGCGCGACGCTGAGCTACCGGCCCGAGACTTCGTCGCCCTCGTGCTCGACAACATCACAGCGGAATCCGACTCCACCGCGGTCGGGCAGCTTCTCCGTGAGCTCGGATCGAGCCTCGCTTTCTACGTCGCACCCGAGCACCGCGACGCAACCGCCGCGGCCACGGCCGGCCGCCTCCTCGTCCTGGCCCGTGAGGCCCTGGCCGGCAGTGACGCGCAGTTGCAGTTCGTCAAGGCGTTCGCCGCGCATGCAGTCACGGACGAGGAACTGGACGCCGTCGCGGCACTGCTCGATGGCCGCGAGCAACTCGAGAGCCTGTCGATCGACACCGACCTGCGCTGGGAGTTGCTGACCGCCCTCGTCGCCGGCGGCCGGGCCGGAGATGCTGAGATCGACGACGAGCTGGCTCGCGACGACACGGCAACCGGCGAGCAAGCGGCAGCGACCGCCCGGGCCGCCCGGCCGACCGCCGAAGCCAAGCAGGCGGCCTGGGCCTCGGTCATGGAGTCCGACGAACTGTCTAACGCGCTGCAGTCGTCGGTGATCGTGGGGTTCGGCCGAGTACGCGACCGCTCCTTGCTGGAGCCATTTGTCGAGCCGTATTTCTCGGCGCTCGACCGCGTGTGGTCCACTCGCACGGACCACACTGCCAGGCGCATCGTGGTCGGTCTGTACCCGACCTTGCTCGCCAGCGCACAGCTAGTCGAACGCACCGACCGCTTCTTGGCGTCCTTGGGCCCGGACCGGGCGGCGCTGCGCCGCCTCACCATGGAGAACCGGGACGGCGTCGTCCGAGCGCTGCGGGGACAGGAATGCGATCGACAGCGCTGATAAAGCCTAGCGTAGACTGCTCTCACAAGGAGTCGTAATGCTGCTCGCAATGACCCTCCTGGGTTTCAAGTTCTCCGGCCGCGAGGCGGCGATCGTGGGCGTCGTGATCGTCGTGATCCTGCTCATCGTCTGGTGGGTCTGGCAGAGGCGTCGCTGACAGGGTGCCGGTGACAACGGGGATGGAGCACAGGGCGTCCGTTAGCCCTCAGACCGAGCTCGGCCTGAGCGCGCTGCGCGTGCTCGCGCACTGGCCAAAGGACTGGGAGCCGTCCGATCTCGCAGACGCCCTTGGCGCGCGGCCAGACCTGCTCGGCGAGGTCGTAGCACGCCTCGCGGCGGCCGGGTGGGTCCGCGTCGCGGTCCGATCGGGCCGCCTCACCTACCGCTACACCGACCCGCAGCCCGCCCCGACACTCTATGAGACGATCCAGGCCGTCGAGGGTGCATCGGTGGCCGACGACTGCGTGCTGGGGCTGGGTCCCTGCGCCGGCCTCGCGGGCGGCCCGGTCTGCACGGCGCACCACGCTTGGCTGCGCGAGCTCGGCTGGAGCGCGTTGATCGCGACTCCCCTTGTGCCCGCCGCCTCGGCCCGGGGCACCATCCCGGACCGGTGGCGCACCTGGCTCACAGGAGACGCGAACGGCGCTGGCGCACGCACTGTGGCGGTCACTCCAGGTGTCGGCGACCCCTCGGCGCTGGTCGCGGTGACCGACCAGCCGCCAAGTGCGGGCAACGAGGATCACACCGCGGGGCAGCCGGCATGATCTCGCGACGAGCCGTGCTGAAGGGGGCTCTCGTCGCCAGTGGGGCAGCCGCGCTCGACGCGTGCACCGGTGCGCCGCTGCGGACGCTGCTCCGGTCCGCGCCGCCCCAAGCGGCGACGGCGACTGCGCCCGCGTTCTCCGTGGCGCCGGTCGCGGCACCTTCCCCCTTCGTGGCACCACCAGTCGCGCTGCGGCGAACGGACCATCCCGTGCGTCGGGAGAACGCGCGAGCGGGCACCCCCGGCTGGTGGGCCGGCGCTGGCGGGTTTCAGACGGCCGAGGGGTTCTTCTCCGCGGCGTCCGTGGCGCCCGGGGAGCGGGCAACGCTCCACGTGGCGAGCGCGTCACGCACGGTCGATGTGGCTTTGTATCGCCTGGGCTGGTATGGCGGCGCGGGCGGGCGACTCGTGCGCCGCACGCAGATCACGGCCGCGCCCGCGGCTCCACTTCCCCTGCCGTCGCCGCTCGGCCTCGTTGAGGCCAGCTGGCCGGCCGCAGCCGAGCTCGAGATCGACGAGAGCTGGACGAGCGGCATGCACCTCGCGGTGCTGCAGACGGCCGATGGTGGCGCGGTCGGATACGTCCCGTTCGTGGTTCGCCCGCCCGACGGAGCGAGCCCCGCCGACCGGGCACCCGTGCTCGTGGTGAACGCCGCCACGACCTGGCAGGCCTACAACTGCTGGGGCGGCAAGAGCCTCTACGCGTACAACTCGTCGGGCGTGCCGATGCCCTGGGGTGCCCAGCAGGCCGTGCAGGTGACCTTCGATCGCCCCCACGTCCTCGACCAGGGCGCGGGCCTCCTCTTCTACTGGGAGATCCAGTTCATCCGCTGGCTCGAGCGCCAGCCGCGCGACGTCGAGTACGCCTCCGACGTCGACCTTGTGCTCCACCCCGATGTCTTCGCCAGCCGCCGGCTCGTCGTCTTTCAGGGGCACCACGAGTACTGGTCACGGGGCATGCGCTCCGCGCTCGAGGGGCTCATCGCGGCGGGCACGAACGTGCTCTTCCTCTCTGCCAACGAGATGTACTGGCAGGTCCGTCTCGACGACTCGCCCCTCGGGCCCGCGCGCCGGGTCACGTGTTACAAGTTCGCGGCCCCCGATCCTGTGCGCATGACCGACCCGCAGCTCACTACAACCCTCTGGCGCGACCCGCCGGTCAGGCAGCCCGAGGCCGCCGTGGTGGGCCAGATGTACGCGCACGTCGTGTCACGGCCGGCCGACTGGCGCGTCGTCAACGCCAGGCACTGGCTCTACGCGAACACGGGGCTGCGCAACGGCGACGCCATCGTCAACCTCGTGGGACAGGAGTACGACACGTTCCATCCCAGGCTCGCGCCCCCTGGCACGATCCTCCTGGCCCAGAGCCCGGTCATTCCCGACCACTACGATCCCAGCACACCGCCGATCCACACGGCCACGATGTACACCGCGCCGTCGGGAGCGACGGTCTTCGCGGCCGGCACCTTCCAGTGGTCGTGGGCACTTGATGACTTCGGCCGGCGGACGTGGGCCGGCATACGCACGCCGCTAGACCGGCGGGTGGGGATCATGACTGCCAACCTCTTCGACCGCCTCGGCGACGGAGTGGCCTGAGGTATCACGGTCAGTTCGACTCGGGCCGCGAGTTATGCGAAACCCGATCAGACGCGCTGATCCGTGCTGGGCTTCTCCCACAGGTTGACGCCGCTGTCGACCGCGTACTGGTCGATTTCAGCCAGCTCCTCCACGGAGAACGCGAGGTTAGCGAGCGCCCCGACGTTCTCTCGGACCTGTGCCGGCGAGCTCGCGCCGATGAGCGTGCTGGTGACCCGGGGGTCGCGGAGCACCCACGCATAGGCCATCTGCGCCAGTGTCTGGCCGCGCCGCACCGCGATCTCGTTGAGCGCCCGCACCCGCGCCAGGTTCTCCACGCTCATCATCTCGCGCCCGAACGACTCGCCCCCGGGACGGTTCACCCGGGCGTCGGCGGGGATGCCGGCAAGATACTTGTCAGTCAGCAGCCCCTGGGCGAGCGCCGTGAACGCGATCATCCCAGCGCCGACCTCCTCGAGTGCATCAAGCAGCTCCGACTCGACCCAGCGGTTCAGGAGGTTGTACGACGGCTGGTGGATCAGCAGGGGCACGCCCTCGGCCCGGAGGATCGCCGCGGCCTCGCGGGTCTTGCCGGCTGAGTACGAGGAAATACCAACGTAGAGGGCCTTGCCCTGTCGGACTGCCGCGGCGAGTGCCCCCATCGTCTCCTCGAGCGGCGAGTCGAGATCGAAGCGGTGGGAGTAGAAGATGTCGAAGTAGTCGACGCCCACGCGGCGGAGGCTTTGCTCGAGGCTGGCCAGCACGTACTTGCGCGAGCCGCCGCCCTGGCCGTAGGGACCCGGCCACATGTCCCAGCCGGCCTTGCTCGAGATAATCAGCTCATCACGGTGCGCCCCTAGGTCCTCGCGGAGGATCCGCCCGAAGTTGCGCTCCGCACTGCCATACGGCGGGCCGTAGTTGTTCGCCAGGTCGAAGTGGGTGATGCCGAGGTCGAACGCCGCGCAGACGATCTCGCGCTGCGTCCCGAGAGGTGTGAAGTCGCCGAAGTTGTGCCAGAGGCCCAGCGAGAGCACCGGCAGGCGCAGGCCGCTTCTCCCGCAGAAACGGTAGGCCATCGCGTCGTAGCGCCCGGGTGCGGGCAGGTAGCTCATGGTCGCTCCTCGGATGCGGCGGGCATCTGTGAAGCCGAAGAGGCCGATGTCTGGATCCCGACCCCTACCTCGTCTCTCACGGCCCTTAACGAGACGTCATCGAACAAGCCCCGGAGCGAGCATCGGTCGGCGATGTCGAGGATGCCCCAGTGGTGGCGCGGCAGAAGCAGCCCTGCACGACGCCGGTGGACGCCCGTCCCAATGCCAGATGCCTTGGGTTCGGCGCCAACGGCGGGTGCTCGGTCCATCGTCCGGTCTGCCGCCCGGAATATGTTCATGCTGCTGAGGCTACCCCGAGTGCCTGCGACGTGTCGGACCGCGCTGGGGCGCTATCTGGGCTGACCTTGTCGCTCTTGGCAACGGTGTCCGGCTGCCGTGGCGGATGGCCCGGCGGGTGCGGTGGGCGGCGCTCCGAAGATGGGGCGGCACCGCTGGGTGTGCACAGAGGCCGGCCCCGGGGGGCCGGCCTCTGTGCGTGGTGTGGCCGGGCGGGCGGCCCGGCAGGCTCGCTGCCTAGGCGGGCAGGAGGACCGAGGTGATGACGTGGATGACGCCGTTGGTGGCCGGGATGTTGAAGAGCTTGTCGGCGATGTCGATGCGCGCGGTGCTGCCGGCGGTGGTGAAGAGGGTGCCGTTGTGGATGGCCCAGAGGGGCTGCCCCAGGAGGGTCTTGAGCGCGTTGATCTGGCCCCACGCCGCGGGCAGGACGTCCTTGGCGTACTGATCACCGGCCACCACGTGGTAGAGGAGGATCTTCGTCAGCTTGGCCTGCGGCAGCGCCGTGCAGACGTTGCTCTTGGTGAGGCCGAGCTTGGCGAAGGCGGCGTCGGTGGGGGCGAAGACGGTGAGCTGCTCACCGCTCGTGAGGGCCTTGCCCACGGCGGGGTTGGCGCAGCCGCCGGCGGCGAGGAGCGTCGTGAAGTTGCCGTTCGCCGTGGCGATCTGGACGATCGACTGCGTCGGCTGGGGCGCCGCCGCGAAGGTGGAGGGGACGATGGCGAGGACGAGCACGACCCCGCCGAGCAGGGATGCGATGCGCTTCACCGGTGCTGATCTCCTTCAAGAGCTGGGCTGGTCGACGTCTGCCTGGCCGTGCGGACTGCTCCAGGGCGTCGTCATCTCTCTCTTCGGAGACGGTGGCCGCTTGGATGGGAGAGGGGATGGTCGGAGCGGATGG
>JBKQRF010000340.1:0-3165 GCA_052144055.1 Candidatus Limnocylindrales bacterium | reverse complement strand
TGAGGCCCGAGGAGCCAACAAAGCCGATCCGTTGCATCGTTTGCCTCGCTGCTCTAGCGGCGCGGCGACCCAGGACACGTTGGACAGCCGGGATGCGCACCTACGGCGAGTGTATGTCGGTCAGAGGAGAGCAGGATCGGGCGGGCGACAGCAGTCAGGCTGGCGGCGGAGGGCGGCTGCGTATCTGGCGCTCGATGTTCGCAACACTTGGCGTCGACCAGGTCGTTGTCGTGCGGCGCGGGATGACCGAGGCCGAGGCGCTCTTCGAGCCGGCCGAGGCGCTGCGGCGGATCCAAGGCGCCATGGCGTCAGCCGCGAGCCTGGGTCCCCGCTAGTGCGAGCGCTTCGCTGCGGCGACGAACTCCCGGTGAGCGGCCGGTCCGAGGCGCCAGCTGATCATGCCGTCGGGCTTGGCCTGGTAGCCGCATCCGACGCAGGTCCAGCGGAGGGGCCGCACCGTGAGCACGCGGGTCTCCAGCGGGTCTTCAATCGGGTTGGTGGCGCCCGTGATGACGTCGCGGACCCAAATCTGGCCGGCGCAGCGCGGGCAGATGACGGTCTTTAGGCGCGGCAGGCGGGAGCGGGCCACGACCCGGAGTGTACGGCTGGCCGTGGAGTCGTGGGGGGATGGCCGGGACTCGAGGTCCCGAGGGGAGTCCGCGAAGCCGACCCCTGTTAAGGAGACGTGTGTGACCACCGGAAGCGGAGATGACGACCTGCTCTCATGGCTGGAGCGCGTGGCGACCGACAGTCACATCCGCTTACCGCGCCACTTCGTCGCGTCGGCGCTGTTAGCGAGCGGCGCGGAGCGCTACGCCGAGCAATGCGGGGTGAACCCGATCGAGGCGCTGCCCGACGCCGCGGTCGTGCTCCTCCACGACGCCGCGCGACTCCTCACAGGCGAGCGTCCCGATGGGCTGACAGATGACGCATGGCCGGTGCTCCAGGCGCTGCTGCCCCAGATGCGCGAGCACCGCGGCCCAATGTGACCGGCGAGGTTCGGCGGAGCGGACGCACCCGTCACCAAGGTCGATGCCGTAGCCGTGATCGCGTGGTGCTTGCGTGCCCTGAGCCCAGGTAATTCGTGGCCCGGACGCCCGAGGGCACCACGACAACCCCGTGCGGCAGACTGACGACGGTGATCGTGGCTGCGACTTAGGGCCCGTGCCCGCCGCTCGAGACAGAGCGGATCGGTGTCCCCAGTGGCTCGGCTCGGTCGTCGCTGACTAGCCTACGACTGCGTCGTCACCGGCGCATCTGGCCGGATCGTCGCACCGGACTCAATGCTCCAGGATGCGGTGGTCGAGCTGGCCATCGGCAGGCGCGCTCCGGGTGCCCTTGAGTGGGGTTCGCGCCTTCGGGTGACCCCTGTCCGCTTGCAGCGCGTCGTTCGAGGATAGCCCGAGACGCAGCGTCTCGCCGTTTCTGCCGAACGAAGCCACCCCAGCAGCCGGCGCTGTCGTCGCCGCGCGCTACGACCAAGGTCGGCTCGCCTGCGGCAGACGCAACTCTGCCAGGGTCCGGCATAAGCTGCGCTCGAGGTGGTCCTGCGGCGCGCAATCTGCTCGCACTCGTGCGCGCCGGGAAGGATGCTCTCTCGACCGGCTCGCGCGGCAGGGCGGCGCCCTTCTATTAGCGCTGGCGCCCCCGACACGCTGACAGGTGGATCGGCGTTGCGCTCGACGGTATTGCCTACCGCCCGGTTCGCCTGACAACGACGAGCCCCCGGCGGGGGTGCCGGGGGCTCTGGTGTCGTTCCCCTGGTCTGAGGGAGGAGGAGAGGAGGAACGTTCCGAAGTATCGGCCAGATCCCTGAACTTGTCCTGAAGGTTTGACCGGCGCACCGCCAGGCCCTGCGGTCCTAAACGGAACTCCCTACCGTGCGAAGGATGCCGCTGATCTTGCCGCCGAGATAGATGAGCGCGACGATGGCGATGATCGCGATGAGTGCGAGGATGGGGTATTCGGCAAGGTGTTTGGGCCGACTCTGCCCCAGTTCGAGCTGAGCTCGATGGTCTGAGTCGTGGGCGCGGAGCGCGAGCTGGCCGCCCAGCTCGGACTTATGGGGTCGCCGAGGGGAGCAGGAGCGTCTGGCCGGTCACGATCAGGTTCGGGTCCCGAAGTTGTGGGTTGACGGCCAGGATGGCCTGGATGGACACACCGAAGCGTCCCGCAATGCGCCCAACGGTGTCCCCGGAGCGCACGACGTAGACGACACACCCGGTGGCGCCGCAGGGACCCACGGTGGCCGGCTCGGTCCTGCTCACCTGCGCGATCGCGGCGGATGACGCCGGGTTCGGCGAAGAGGGATGGGCGGTCGCCGTCGCTGTCGGACTCTGCGCTGCGGAGGCTGGTGTGCTGGAAGCACCCGTGGTGCTCGGGCCCGCTGGCAGGCTGACGGCGCCGGTGGAGCCCTGCACGGCGATGCCGGTGCCGATACCGGACACCCGGGCTCGCGTCCCGGACGGCGCGGTGCTCGCGGGTACGCCCCGCACGCCCAGTACCCCACCGGGAACCGCATGCGGCGTCAGCACCGCCACCGCCAGCAGCACCACCAGGATTCCGGCCGCCACGAGCGTGACGGGACCGCGCCCGCGGCGTCGTGGGACGCTTGCAACCACTGCCCGCGGGGCTGCGGCCGGTGACCCGACGGCAGGCGCAGCGCGTGACCTCGGTCCCTGCTGGCTAGGAGCGAGTTCCGCGAGGCGGCGGTGCACACGTTCCGCCGTGGTGGCTTCGTCACGGATGCGCCGTTCGGCGCTCCCCTGCCGATTCCGGAGGGCGGCGCGGACCCGGAGGATGGCCGCAAGCACGCCGAAGACCGCCAGCGCCGTCACGAAGAGCGCGGCCTCAGCCAGGAGCACGGTGACCACGCCACCCTCGGTCACAGTCCCCACCGACACCTCCGGTCGGAAGATGTCATTGCCTCGCCGGTCGCGATGGCGGAGGGCCCGGGCCGCGGCCGCGCCGGCACCTGATGCGCGCGGGCACCGGGGCGCCGACGCATCCTAGCCCCACGTCGACCGGTGCGCAATCAGGTGTACTCGTCCGGTACCTCCGTTACACATCGACCCCGAGCGAGGCTAGGTACTCGGCCGGGGTGAGGTAGCCGAGCGCCTGGTGGGGTCGGACGGTGTTGTAGGTGGTCTCCCAGGCGCGCAAGGC
>JBKQRF010000339.1:0-4703 GCA_052144055.1 Candidatus Limnocylindrales bacterium | reverse complement strand
AGCGGAGATGCAGCAGGCCGTCCTCGACGCGGTGGCGCGCAACGAGGCATGGCGCGGCCGCAGCTGCATCAACCTGCTGGCACCCGAGGCACCCACTAGCCCCGCCGTGCGCGCGTTGCTCTCAGCGGAAGTCGGCACGCGGGCGGCCGAAGGTCACATCGGCCCCGTCAATCGCTGGTTCGCCGGGACCCGGCACATCGACGAGATCGAGGCGCTCTGCGTTGAGCTGCTGAAGCGGGCCTTCTCTGCCCGTTACGCGGAGCACCGCCTGGTGGCGAGCATGCTCGGCAACCTCGCGGTCTACACCGCGCTCGCGGAGCCGGGCGACGTCATCATGAGCGCGACCCAGCCAGTGGGCGGCCACTCGTCCAACCGCACCGACGGCCCGGCTGGCGTGCGGGGCTTGAAGGTCGTCGACCTCCCCTTCGACCCCGCCGAGCTCGAGGTCGACTTGGATGCCTTCTGCCGGCTCGCCCCGCTTGTGCGGCCGCGCCTCGTGACACTGGGCTTCTCGATGACCCTCTTTCCCTTCCCCGTGCGGGAGATGCGCGAGGTGGTGGACGGGTGGGGTGGGCGGGTCTTCTTCGACGGCGCCCATCAGCTGGGCCTGATCGCGGGTGGCCAGTTTCAGGACCCCCTCCGCGAGGGCGCGGCCGTACTGACGGGCTCGGCCGGGAAGACGTTCAGCGGCCCGCAGAGCGGCGTGATGGTGTGGGACGACCCCGAGCTCACGAGGCCTCTGGGGCAGGCGGTGTTCCCGGTGCTGGCGGCGACGCACCAGGTGAACCGGGTGGCGGCGCTGGCTGTCTCGGCGGCCGAGATGCTCGCCTTCGGCCGGGACTACATGGCCGCCATCGTCCGCAACGCCCAGCAGCTTGGTGCGGCCCTCGACCGGCGCGGCATCCCGGTATTGGGTGCGCGCCGGGGCTACACGCAGACCCACCAGGTGATCCTCGATGTGCGCCGGTTCGGTGGCGGGCTGCCCGTCGCACAGCGGCTCGAGCAGGCCAACATCATCACCAACAAGAACCTCATCCCGAGCGATCGCGCCGATAACTGGGATCGCCCTGGCGGGCTCCGTCTGGGCACCATCGAGGTGACGCGCCTGGGGATGGGGGAGTCCGAGATGGAGGCAATCGCCGACCTCATCGCCCGGGTCCTCGTCGAACAACTCTCGCCCGAGCTGGTGGCCGGCGATGTGGCCGACTTCCGGGGTCCCTTCCAGATCCTCTACTACTGCTTCGACCACCCATTGCCGCCACAGCACGCCGGGCTCGCTGCTAACTGAACAACGGCCAGGGGCTAGGGTGCTCGCCGAGCTGTGTCGTCGGGAGCTCGTGCCGGCGATCTGGCTGTCCGGGCCGAGGTCCGTGCCGAGCGCGAGCGGGCGCGTTTCCTCCTCTACCTCGTGCGGCACCGCACCTCGCTGAAGAACCGGATTCGCGTCGATCCCGTCGGTCTTCGCGGCGAGCGGCGCCAGACCTTTCGCCTCACCGCGTCGGCGATCTCGACATCCCAGCCGTAACGCTCCAAGGTGTCGCGTGTCGAGCGCGGAGACGTCGGGACCGTGCCCCGCAATTGCCCGGTGCGGTCCATCGCTGATCGATCGTGCAGGTACCCTTCACGTCGATCAGCAGCGACGATGGAGGCCGGGCCGTGGTGATATCGAGCGCATCCTCGCCGGCGCCCGACGAGCTCACCGCAGATGTGACGCAGCTCCTGCAGGCGCTCATCCGCAACGCCTGCGTGAACGACGGCACGCCTGACTCGGGGCAGGAGATCCGCAACGCGGACCTGCTGGCGGATTACCTAACGGGGAGTGAGCTCGAGTTCCAGCGCTTCGAGCCGCATCCCGGACGGGTGAGCCTGCTCGCGCGCCTCCCGGGGTCCGATCCGGACGCGCCGAGGCTGCTGCTCCTGGGGCACACGGACGTCGTGCCGGCGAACGCGGCCGATTGGGAGCGTGACCCGTTCGCTGGCGAGCTGGTCGAGGGCGTCGTGTGGGGTCGGGGCGCCGTCGACATGCTCTCGACCACCGCGGCGATGGCGGTTGCGACCCGCTATGGGGCACGCAGCGAGCGACCCTTCCGCGGGAGCCTGCTCTTCCTGGCAGTGGCCGACGAGGAGGCAGGGGGCACGCTCGGGGCGAAGTGGATCGTCGAGCACGCGCCCGATGCCGTGCGGGCCGAGTACGTGCTGACAGAGTCCGGCGGGTTCCGACTGCCGCTCCCCTCGACCAGACCGGGGCCCATCCTCCCGGTCATGGTGGGCGAGAAGGGGCTCCACTGGTGCCGCCTCACCGTGCGTGGACGAGCCCGCCACGGGTCGATGCCCTTCGGCGCCGACAACGCGACGGCCAAGCTCGCCGAGGCCGTGCGACGGCTCGTGGAACACGCGCCGGCCGCGAACCTCGGCGAGGCCTGGCTGCGGCTCGTCGCCGGCGCCGACGTGCCGGCCGGTCTGGCGAGCGCTCTGTCGAACCCGGCCGCGCTGGAGCGCTTCCTGGCCACCTCACCAGATCCAGGGCTGGCCGGCGCCATCCACGCGCTGACGCACACGACCGTCACGCCCACCGTGGTCCGCGCGGGCGTCAAGACCAACGTCATCCCCGACCGTGCCGAACTCGACCTCGACATCCGCACGCTGCCAGGTGAGTCGAGCGACGAGGTCATCGCGGGGTTGCGCAGTGCGCTCGGTGACCTGTCGGCGGCGGTGGACATCGAGCCGATCCAGGTCGATCCGGCCACCCAGTCGCCGATCGACACGCCGCTCTTCGGCGCGATCGGGCGCGTCACGCAGCGCCTCGTGCCCGAGGCCCGCCTGGTGCCCATGCTCATGAGCGGCGGGACGGACGGGCGCTTCTTCCGCCGCGTTGGTACCACCGCCTACGGTGCGGGCCTCTTCAGCGAGCGCATCCCGTTCGGCGACTTCGCGCGCATGGCGCACGGTGCGAACGAGCGGATCGACCAGGAGTCGCTCCGACTCTCGAGCGCGTTCTGGCTAGGCACAGTGACCGATCTCCTCAGCTGAGGTCCAAGGTGGCCAGTCTGGCAGCGGCTGGCCTCCGTGCCGTGGGAGCCCGCGTTGCCCTCCTTTGCGTCCAAGCGACGCCACGATGGCGATGTGGCGTTCCCGGCCGGGTTCGGCTGCGGGCGCCACCGCCTTCACCGATCAGCGCCGTAAGCGGAGGCTGTCCCCGCTAGGGAGGCGTGCGTCTGCCATGGGCCTGCACCTGCTGGAGGATCGCAGCCCCCAAGCGGTCGGCGAGCGCGGCGGCGAAGGTAGCCGTCAGGTGCCCGCCATTCTGATAGACGAGCAGGTTGCCGATGATGGGCGGGCAGGGGCTCGAGGGGCAGACCCAGTAGGTCGGATCGATGAAGCCGACGCCTGTCCGCTGCACCACCTGATGCTCGGCCGCCAGCCAGGTCTCGTCGATCGCCTCACCCACCGGTGTGCTGCAGGCAAGGATGCTCGTGAGGTGCGCCGAGAGGCAGACCGGCGGGTCGACCGTCGAGGCCGGGGTGTCGGCCAAGAGGATGACCAGCCCGGCCGCGGGAATGAGTTGATCGAGGGTGCGCACCATGCCGGCCTCCCAGGCCTCCACGAGCGCCTGGCCCGTCAGTTGGTGCCCTGACGCATCGACCGGGGGTTCGATGCCGTGCGTACCGGTGACCAGGATCACCGCCGGCCGGGTCGCGATCAGGCGGGCGATCACCTGGTCCCGCCAGGCCGTGCACTCGGTGTAGATGCGCTTGAAGATCGTGCTGTAGACGACGAGGTCGGCCGGCGTGCAGGAGGACATCGTCAGGCTGAGCATGCGCCAGCCCTGGCGTGCGGCGAACCCTTCGACCGCGGGGAACCAGAAGTCGGCGTGGCTGTCGCCAAAGAGCGCGATCGTGGTCTTCGACGCGAGGTTCGCGTACAGGCACGTGCCGCGCGAGGCGTGGCCGCCTTCCTGCACGTTGCAGCGGTCGAGGTACGACTGCGGGTAGTCCTCTGGCGCGGCAGCGAGCGATGGCTGCAGACCGGCGGGCACGGGTCGGTCGAGGGTCGCCGGCAGGCTCGGCAGCGCGCTCGAGACCGGCGTCGGAGCGATAGATGCTGGAGGTCTGGAGGCTGGAGCGCCACCCGTTGGCGACGTCGCGGGCGGCTGGCTCGCCGGGGATGGAGAGGGCGACGGCCCGACGGCGCTGGCGCACGCGGCGAGCGCAAGCGCGGCGATGAGGATGATGGTTAGAAGCCGTGCAGGCTGCGTCATGGGCCGCTCTGGCGCTCAGCACCTACCTGACGCATGTCCAGACCAGGTGGTCAGCACCGTCCCGTGGTGGCGCGGCCAGTCATCATCCATCCAGCCCACACGTGCTCCGGGCCAATGGCCGGCTGGAGAGGCAAACAAGGCCGGCGAGGTGCGCGGCCTCCTCCTCTCGCGTTGCGGTGAGGAGCTGCATGCTTCGGACCTCGCGATGACTCTATGCGCGCGCCGCGGAAGCCACAAGAGCTGGTGCGCACTCCTCTCCTCGGCACCTGAACCGCCGGGCTTTCGAGCGTGTTGCGGGGCTGCGTGCTGGGCTGCCTGGCCAGCGCCGCTGGTGAGACCGAGACCTTGGTTCAGGATTGCTTCAGTCTTGTGGAGAAGCATGTGAGCCAGACAAGGGGCAGCCCAAGGCCCGCTCGTCCCCTAGAGGTCAACCAGGAACCATGCA
>JBKQRF010000338.1:0-9376 GCA_052144055.1 Candidatus Limnocylindrales bacterium | reverse complement strand
GCCGGCCGGGTGCGCCTCGGTGGGTGGTCGCCCGGTGGAGCGGTGACGGCCCGGCACGCTGGAGACGATGCGGTGCAGCAGGCTGCCCTGCGGGCTCCACTGCAGCACCGTGGCCGAGTTGGCCGAGATCCAGATGCCGGTCGTGGTGCCAGACATCGGTTCTCCTCTCAGCGGGCCCGGCTCGAGCGACAGCCCGACGCCGACGGCCGACGCAAAGGGATGGTGGCCGGAGCCAGTAACGAGAGTGATCGGCCCACCACCCCGGGTTGGTATGCGCGCTCCGGCGCGCCGCTGTCAAGGACGCTGTCCACTGGCAGGCAAGTGCTTGGTCGGTTCCGTACCAGGACCAGGCCCGCACCGGGGGACACGATCGCGTGGTCGTGTCAGGTCGAGGGACCAAGATCCCTGCGGCTCGCACCAGTACCAACGTCGCGTCGCCGGGGGACCAGAGGCGGCTGCAAGGGGCCCCGCGGCGCCCTGAGACTGCGGGGTGCATTCCGGCTGAGAGGGCTCCTGGCAAGATGAATCCCCGGACGCGCACGACGGCTCCGCCGGGCACTGGTGCTGCCCCGCCCGAGAGTACGACGTCCCGCGTCCCCGACGCGCGCGCGGCCGAGGCGTACCGGCGCGCGGCGGCCCAGCGCTGCTGGGCCTGCAACGCTCCCGACAGCGAGCCCGTCCGGCTGCAGCGCCGGGTCGGGGAGCGCTGGGTCGCCGATGCGACAGCGCAGCTCTGCACGGCCTGTCTCACGGCCCTGCGCACTCCGCGCCTCGTCCGTCAGCTCGGCCTCAGACGCGCGACGACGGCCCCACCCGCGAGTCCGGTGGCTGCCGGATCGGCCCCCGAGGCGAGCCCCGACCTCGGGGCGGGCGCGCCAGGCGAGAGGCCGCTGACCCTCCTCAAGAGAGCCTGACCCTGGGGTGACGCGTGGTGTCGGCCGTCCCCGGCCCCACGGCCCGCAGGTCACACATCGGTGGCACCAGGGGGCCGGGCATCACCAGTGAGACGTCGGCGGATCCGTCCATCGCAGGCGTCCGAACATCCGATGGCGCTGAGTGCCCCGACGCATCTCGAGCGACCGTGGGCGGACGGATCGTGCTACTCAGCGGAGCATGGAAGCCGGCGGCGTGTCGACACGCCCCCGAGATCAAGCAGACGAGGGCCGGGGCCAATCCGCCCGGGCCCTCGTCTCCGGACGACCGACTGAGTCAGTCGTCTGCGCTCTCCTGGGAGACTACTTCATCCAGCGCGCCTGGACCGAGTTCGTGTGAACCCCACCGAGGTTCCCGTAGAGCGACAGCCAGGCGGCCGACGCGGACCTGTAGTGCCAGAACACGTTGCCGTTGCTGTCTGCGACGCGGGTGGTGAGGCCCGAGAAGGCGCTCCAGACCCCACTGGTCTTGGCGGCCCTCTCGATTACCAGAGTTTTGCCCGCGTTGGCTGCGCCGAACGAGAACTCAAACGAGACGTACTTATGGAGCTTGACGATCTTGGTGGCCGTGCTGAAGGGACCACTGGTCGTCAGGCCCGCAGCCGATCCCGCCCTAGAGACCGACGTCACGGGCGCGGCGTTGGACACCGAGTCGGTACCCATGTAGATGCCGTAGGACGCCTCGACCGTCACGGTCCCGACGGTGACAGCCGTGTAGAGGCCCGTGCTCGTGATCGTGCCGGTGCCGGTTCCTGCGAAGACGGTCCAGGTAAAGGGACCCGCGGCCGGGACCGCACCGGTGCCAACCGCGCTGAACTGCTGCTGGGCATTGACGATGACGGTCGGCGCCGGCGGACTGATGGTGATCGTGGGAGCCACCGCGGGCGTTACGGTCAGGCTGGCGGATCCGGCGGAGACGCCGGTCCCCGTGGCCAGGATCGTCGTGGTGCCCACTGCCACGCCGGTCGCCACACCGGTCGTGCTAACGACGGTTGCAACCACGGTGTTGGTGCTTGTCCAGGTAACTGTGCCGCAGCCCGTGGTGAGCACGTTGGCGAACGCGTCCTCGCACGTGGCCGTGAAGGTCTGCGTCACGGTCACCGCGATTGAGGCGGTCGGCGGGGCCACGACGAGCTGGGTGGCCGCGCCCGCAACAAACGTGACGGTGCTGATGGTGCCGCTGTCACCAACCTGGGTTGCCACGGAGAACGTGGCGGTGGTGGTGGCGGTTGTCGGGTTAAGGATTGAGGGTCCCGCGGCGGTGACGGTGTTGGCAACCATCGCCACGCTGACCGCGCCGGTACCGGCGGTACTGAGGGACGCTCCGTTCAAGGTCAAGGTGATGGCGGTGCCGCCAAAGGACACCGCCGTCGGCGCCGTGGCGGTTCCACCGACCTGCGCGATCGTGAAGTTGGCGGCGGTGAGCGGATTGGTAATGCTGAACGCGGTCCCTGCCGGGAGAGTGAGAGTGATCGTCGTTCCGCTGAGCAGCGGGGAGATCGGCGTGAATGTCCCGAGTGTGCTGGCTGCGGGTACATACGTGCCGACGCCAGATCCGCTCGGGGTATACGCCAGCGTGGTAATGGAGGCGGCGAACGCAGCCGGAGCCGCGGCCGTCGCCACGAGAGTGGCCAGCAGAGCGGCAGAAACGCCGAGGCTGACCGCACGTCTGATGAGACTCAAGGTATCTAACCTCCTCGAAGAGCTTCAGTTGACCGAGCCGCGGCTAGGGCTGCCTGTGTCCCTGGGACGACCTGTAGGATCGGTGCGACGGCCCCTGATCCCTTGCTCCGCCCTTCCGAGTCAGGGCGTCACTGGCTCGCCTCGCAGGCTCACATCTAGATCACGTGGACCAGCCAAAGGATCACGAGCACGATCACGATCACGCCGACGATCCCAATACCACCGCCTCTGTTCATCTCAACCTCCCGTTCTCAGTACCGCATAGGGCCATCATCTGTGGGGTGGGCATTCAGCTCGCCACGGCGCGGCGTCAGGTCGGACGCTCGGGCGTGCGGGCCGAACCGCCGCTGTGGCCCTTCGCCTTCCGGCCGGCCGTGCGCACGTCATCACCCAGATTCCCGAGGTCCGCACGCGCCGCGTCACCCGCATTCCCGACGCGATCCTTGAAGTCCGTGCCGTTCACCCCTCGGGCGGACTTCTTGAGGGCGGTCTTCACCGTCCGGTAGGTGTGCTTCACATCGGCCATCGGTCCATCTCCTTCTCAGTCGGTCGTAGACGACGAGGTGCCGTGCGTCGGCGTCTGTTCCGTGTCAGCGGGTGCGGCCAGCCGTCTCGACGAGCGTCTGCCGGCGTCGACTTGCTCGAGGCGCCCACTCAGCCACCGACTCGGCTCAGGGCTCAGCGGCGCTGGGTCGCCCGCAGCGATCGTCGGCTGACGACGGCGACCAGGGCGAGGAGGAAGATCCCGACCACGACGACCGGAGTCAGTCCAGGCCCGTGACCCCCGGCCGTGCCCAGCGTGGCAGTCGGCGGGAGGCTCGCTTTGGCCGTCAGGACAGGTGTCGGAGACGGGCTCAGGGTGGCCATCGGCGATGCCGTCGGGCTGGCGCTGGGGCTGGCCGTCGGGCTGGCGCTGGGGCTGGCCGTCGGGCTGGGCGCGGCCGAGCACGTCGAGCTTGTGATGGTGTCGCTAATGAGGGTCACCTCGCCGTTGCGGGCCAGCGCTCGACCATTCAGCGTGACGCCGCTGTTCAGCGTGATCGAGGTCAGGGCCAGGATGGTCCCCACGAAGGTGGAGCCCGATCCCAGCGTGGCCGAGCTGGTGACCTGCCAGAAGACGTTGCACGCGCTCGCGCCGTTGATGAGGTGCACTGAACTCGAGGACGCCGTGATGAGCGACGAGCTAGCCTGGAAGACCCAGACGGAGCTCGGGTCGTTCTGGCCATCGAGCGTCAGCGTGCCGGTCAGCGCGAGCGCGCCGCCTTTGTAGACCCCCGCGACCAAGGTTATCCCACCGAGGGTGTCCCCGGCCACGGTGGTGAACGGTGCGCGTCCTGCCGCGTCGTTGTACGCGGTGACGAGATCGCTCTTGGCCTGCAGGGCAACGGCGTCGGCCGCGTGGATCGTCCCGTTCACCGTCCCGGGCGGGAAGCCCGTCACGGCCGCCGCCGGGGAGATCCCTAGGTCTCCAGTGATGGTAGTGGGCCCCGTATTCGTCACCGCCGGGGTGCCCGCCAGGACGGCGAACGGCGCGGCCGTGCCAAGCCCCACGGGTGCCGGACCCGCGGCGTAGGCCGTCTGGGCGGCTGTCAGCAGGCCGATCGCCAACGTAACGGAGACGCCAGCCACCAGCAGGACCTGGCCGGCGTGAACGCGTGTCTTCATGGTGGCCCCTCCCGAGAAGGCGCTCGCTGGTCTGCAGTCGACATGGACCCGCGCCTATCGGATCAGCAGGCATCACAGTGGTGCCTCGTGACCGGTCTGTCATGACGGTCTGTCATGTGGGCGTCGCCGCGCCACGCCCGGAGGCGCGCGAGATAGGCGCGTCACCGGCTGTCCGCGTCACGACATGGCAGGATCCCGTCGCTGCGTCTGCCGGTCAGATCGTCTGCCCAGGAGGGAGGCCAGGCAGCTCGCCCACCTTGGTGCGCGCGACGGGACCCTGCCCGCTGAAGCGTCATGTACGACCGCTCCAGCCCGGCCACGAGCCGCCTGCTCGGCTGCGGCCTGTAGTCGACGCCCCCGGCGCGGGAGCGCACCGGCAGTGTGTCGCCCCGACCTCACCGCGTCATGACGGACCGTCATCGCCGGGCGACAGGGGGGCCCACCAACGATGCCACTGGAGCGTCGCCTGCGCCATCGCGGGTCGCCAGGCGCTGGCGCACACAGCGACACGTCGGGGCTTCCGCGAGGCGGGGACCAGGCGACGAATGCTTCATCTTGAGGGGCACGCTCTGCGACGCCGCGAGGTGGCTCGGGGTGGTCTGGGCAGATGACGATCCGTCATGACGCGGCGGTCACACTGACATCGAGCGTGCCTCTTGACCGCCTCGGTCAGGAGCTTGCGCATGGAAGGCCGCCGAGATGCCGCATCTCCCCCACCAGGTGAGCGAGGCCGGGGCAGCGCGCTGCGCCGACCTCAGCGCCGACGAGCGCGACGGGCTGCTCGCCTACCTCGCCTGGTATCGCGCCCGCCAGCGATCGCGGCGGCATGCCGACGGCGCCACCTGAGATGCATGCCTCCACGCGGATCCTGCTCGTCGCGGTGGCGGTGGTGTTGATCGTCGGCGGCTGGTGGGTGCTGTTCGCGATCAACCACGTCGCTCTCAGCACCGACGTCGTCGTCGTGATGCTCTATGGCGTGGTGTGGACGGCGCTCGTCCTCCTCGCCACGCGGCTGCTCCTCGCGGTTGGCTTCGGCTTCAACCGGCTCACGGCCGGGCGGGGCCGGAGTGCGACACCAAAACCCGCTGATGCGGCGGACGCCCTGGCGGAGCTCACCAGCCTGCGCGATCGCCAGCTCGTCTCGGCCAAGGAGTACGAGGCCAAGCGGACCAAGATCCTGGAACGCTTGTAACCGAGCCGCACGGTCGTGGTGATCCGGCCCGCGCCATCCTTCCTGGGTATCGTCGCACGCTCTGGACCATAGTGGTCGATGACGCCTGCGCCACGGCCGGCTGGCGGCTAGGGCGGGACGAGTCGCTTCGCGCCTCCCGACGTTTCCGGTCGCCCTGCTCAGTTCATGCCGCTGCCCCGCAGGCCCGCCTGAGCCATGCGCATCCGGCAGGCGATGGAGATCAAGCTGCAGGTCTCCTCTGGGCGGGACGGTGATTGTTCGTGGCCAGTCCGCCCCCTCTCTGCCATCGACCGTCGCCCACGGTACCCGACACTCGCTCCATCCCGGTGGCTGGGTGGCAGATCGCCGGACCAGCTACGCCGCACTCCCACGCGCGCGTGTTCTGCTGGGACGGCCACTGACGGCCTCCAGCTCAGTGCACCACTGTCCCGAGCAGAGTGCCGACCCCGCAGCTCACGGCGGCAGCGAGGAGGCCCAACGCGGCCTGCCGGAGGCCGGACCGCAGCGGCTGGCGGTGCGTCAGCCGGCCGACGCCGATCCCGACGCCGAACAGCGCCACAAGCGTGCCGGTGCGAAGCTGAGAATGAAGGCGCTCGCCCGGGAAAGCAGCAGGTACAGCACGAGGGGCACCAGCGCACCCGCGGTGAAGGCCAGCAGGGAGCCGACGGCGGCCGTGATGGGCAAGCCCATGGTCTTGGCCGAGAGCCCGATGTCTTCGCGCACGAAGGTGTCGAGCGCTCGCGCTGGGTTGGCCAGGAGGCGATCGACGATGAATTTGGCATCGGGTCCGAGAGGCACTTCGAGGCGTAGATTTCGACGAGGATGGCTCATTCCTGCGCCGGCGTGTGGCGCAGCTGGTGGCGTTGCAGCTCGACCTGGTAGTTGAGGAGTTCGTGCTGCGAGCGGACTGACACGTTCAGGGGACGCATCTCGATGCGCTGGTGAAGCACCGCAACGAGTGGGCCAAGGATAGCTGGCGCGTGGCGAGCGTTGATCTGACGCCGGGGCCCTCGTTCGAGATGCGGACGCTCCCCGTCCTGCTCGAGCGCGACGTCAAGACGGCGTAGCGGCAGAAGCGCATCCCTCCCTAGCGAGCCCGCGGCGCCGGGCGCGATAGCGCCCCTCAGCGGTCCGTCTCGCCCTCCGGCGGCGCAACCCGTGCGTCGTAGGTGTCAAGCCCGGGCGTGCCGCGACGCCTCGCGGGACGAACCAGGCGCGCCTCAGCGGTCCTGCGAGAGGATCACCACGCTGTAGGGGCCCACGTTGAGCAATCCGCTCTGGGCCTGTCCGTCGAGCGGCCCGCCGGCCGCGTCGAGGTCCACCGCGAGGTGATCGCTGAAGGACTCGTCGTAGTCCCGCGAGTCACTGTTGCACCGCACACGCCAGCGACCCGACCGCGGAAGGCCGACCGCCAGGTCGGTGAGCGGCTGCGCGCCCAGGTTGGCGGCCACGATCACGTCGTCGCCGGGGCCGCCGTCGAGCCAGCGGTGGTAGACGAGCAGCTTGCTGGCCGGGTCGGCGCGGAGGATCGCCACATGCGGGCCCTGAAGGCCCGCCGACGAGCCATCGGCGTTGCCCCGCAGGGCCACCAGATCGGAGTGCAAGTGCAGGATGCCCGCGTTGCGGTGGGCCTTCGACCAGTCGATCGGGCGGGTGTCGTCGAACCAGCGATCCTCCAGTAGCTCCTGGCCCTGGAAGAGCATGGGGATGCCGGGCGCCGTGAGGGTCAGGGCAGAGCCGAGGGTCGCGCGCTTCTTGGCGAACCAGTTGCCGGCATCGCCTGGGGATATCTCCTCCGCCAGCCGGACGCGACCGTTGGCCACGTCGTCGTGAGACTCGGTGTAGATGACCCGCTCGAACGGTCGGTCGCCACCACCGGCGATGGCCGCGGCCATGGCGCCGACGTCGCGGTCCGCGTCGGTGGGGACGGTCAGGGCCCGGCGCACGGTCGTCAGAAACGCCGGCTCCCACTGGGCGCCGAAGCCGGCTCCGCCAGCCGCCGTCGCGGTCGTCAGATGGGCGTCGCCCCGCCCATCCTCGGCGATGATGAGCTTCCACGGCTGCCGCGCGGCGATCTCATCGTTGAGCCAAGCCATGAACGACCAGCCGTCCGGCAGCGCGGTGGCGGGGGTGCCGTCGACAGTGCGGATGTAGAGGGTCGAGTCGAACCGCAGGCCATCGGCGCGAAACTCCTCCAGCCAGGTCAACGCGCTGTCGCGCAGGTAGCTGCGCACCTCCCCGCGGCCGAAGTCCGGGCGTGTGTTGCCCCACGGCGTCACCGCGCGCTCGTCATTGTAGAAGTAGATGCCGCCCCACTCGCCTTGCGCCCACCCGTCGAAGCGCCACAGGTCGAGATCGCTCGGCCCGAGGTGGTTGTACACGACGTCGACGATCACCGTGATGCCCTGCTCGTGGGCGGCCCGGATGAACCGCTTGAAGGCCTCGGGGCCGCCGTACGAGGACTCGATGGCGAAGAGGTGGGCCGGGTTGTAGCCCCACGACACGTCGCCGGCGTATTCGAACGGCGGCATGACCTGAATGGCACTGATGCCCAGCTCCCGCAGGTAGGGCATCCGTTGGATGGCCCGGTCGAAGTTGCCCGGTGTCGCGCCCCGGCCAGCGAAGGTGCCGATGTGCATCTCATAGATGACCAGGTTGTTCCAGCTGGGCATCTGGAACCCGGCCGCGCCCCAGTCGAAGACGGCCGGATCGTAGACCACGCCGTTGCCCACCGAGTTGGTGACCTCGCGGGCGTAGGGATCCAGCCGCGACAGGTCGCCGCCCGCAGTGTGGATCACGAAGCGGTACTCCGCGCCGTTGCCCACGCCGGGCACCTCCGCTGACCAGGTCTCGGCTGCGCCGCCATCGTCGCGCTCCAGCGCCACCCCGTCGCGTGACCAGTCATCGAAGGAGCCCCTTACCGCGACCGCGTCCGCATGGGGCGCCCAGACGCGAAACGTGGTTCCCCCGGGATGGGGCAGCGCGCCCATGCCAGGCCGTCGCGAACCGCTCACAGGCAGCGATCCAGGGGAAGCAAGCTGCGCGTGCCGACCGCACGCAGCACGATGCCCATGACCACGATCGTACACGAACGCCGCCCCGGAGAGACTCCTTCGGTCTCGTATGGAACGGCCCATCAAGTCTCTTCCGTGTCGTTGGTCATGCGACGAACCGCTGGTCCGGCGCGTCTTGGTCGCGGAGCAGGCGATGGGCGGGGTGGCGCGGCTATGCATCCGGCCGAGGTTCGGGCGCCCGGTGCAGGTGGGCCGCGTGGGTGCCGTGATGCGCCGGAGCAGGCGGAGTGGACCGACCGCCAATCTGGCGGCGTTTCGCGCCGGGCGGCGCGGCAGGGGCCTTCTGCGGGCTCGTGCCCTCCGAATACTCCTCGGGCGCCAGCGTCCACCGCGGCGCACTCACGCATGCCGGCAACGCCCACCTGCGCCGGCAGTTCGTCGAAGACGCCTGGTCTTACCGCTTTGGCCCAAGCCTAAGGCCCGCGCTCCTGCGCCGCCAGCACGGCATCCCGCCCGAGACCGAGGTGCGCGCCTGGGCACCCAGGTCGACCTGTGTCGCAGCTTCCGCCGGCTCGACGCGAAGTGTGCGCGGCGTGGTCGTCGCAGCGATCGCCCGGCGCCTCGTGGGCTACCTCCACGCGGAGATGGTGGCCTGACGAGACTCCGGTTCCCTTTAGGGACTCCTCCAGGCTGCCGGTCCTGGCAGCCCGAAGCGGACCCCAGGCTCGTCAAACTTCTTGCGGGGCTGCCTGCTTCTGCGCCCGCCAGCGCCGCTGGTGAGACCGAGACCTTGGTTCAGGATTGCTTCAGTCTTGTGGAGAAGCATGTGAGCCAGACAAGGGGCAGCCCAAGGCCCGCTCGTCCCCTAGAGGTCAACCAGGAACCATGCA
>JBKQRF010000337.1:0-6361 GCA_052144055.1 Candidatus Limnocylindrales bacterium | reverse complement strand
CAGGAGCCGGAGTGGGCGGCGCAGCTCGAGCGTCGGCACGACCCGGTGCAGGGTCCCGGGGCGTGGCGGGGCCTGCTGCGTGCCGTCTTAGGCGGCATCCGCGAGGAGCGCCCGCTCTCGCCAGCGGACCTTCGGCGGGTCCGCGTGCCGACGCTGCTGGTGGTCGGGGACCGCGACGTGTTCGTGCCTGTCGACCACGCGCCGGCACTGTACCGACAGCTGCCGGAGGCGCAGCTTTGCATCGTGCCGGACTGCGGCCATCAGGCGATGGTCCTGCGGCCCGCCCTGTTCCGCGAGGTGGCGGAGCGGTTTTACCGATCGACCGCAGCCGTGGCAACGGAGCGTGCGATAGCGGCGCGGCGCCCCGGGCCCGGGCCGGGTCCTCGCCGTGCCCCGATGCCCGGGGCCCTGCTTGCGCGCCCGGACCGCGGGACGTCCGATAGAGGCGCGCAATGACCGAAGAGCCTGCGACCAGGCTCCCCATTCGCCACGCGGTAGCGTTCACCGGGCCGGTCAACCAGCTCGGCGCGGTCCAGCCCATCGGCGGCGTCAACGAGACGATCGAGGGCTTCTTCGATATCTGCCGGGTGCGAGACGTGACCGGGACGCAGGGCGTCTTGATCCCGGCCGCGAACCTCAGCAGCCTGATGCTCCGGAGCGATGTCGTCGAGGCGGCGACGGTCGACCGATTCAGCATCTGGGCGGCTCGGAGTGTCGACGAGGCGATCGAGCTCTTGACCGGTGTGCCGGCAGGCATGGAGTTGCCGGACGGTGGCTGGCTCGACGCGTCGGTCAACGGGTTGGTCGCGCGCCGACTGGTCGAGCTCGCCGAACATGCCCGCAGCTTCCGCACCGAGGCCTAGAATTCGCCGATGCCCCGAGAACCCAACCGTCCGCTGCGCGAAGCCTGGATCGTCAGCGCCGTCCGCACGCCGATCGGACGATACGGCGGCGCACTGAAGGATGTTCGACCCGACGACCTCGCGGCGCTCGTCATCCGCGCCGCTGTCGAGCGCGCGGGGATCGAGCCGTCGCTGGTTGAGGACGTGGTCCTCGGATGCTCCAACCAGGCGGGCGAGGACAACCGGAACGTCGCCCGGATGGCGAGCCTGCTCGCCGGCTTCCCGGTCGAAGTGGCCGGACAGACGATCAATCGGCTGTGCGGGTCGGGCCTGCAGGCCATCAACACCGCCGCGCACGCCATCATGGTGGGCGACGGGGACGTGTTCGTGGCGGGCGGCGTGGAGAGCATGACCCGATCGCCGTGGGTGCTCGCCAAGCCGGCGTCAGGCTGGGAACGCGGCACGCACGAGTTGCAAGACTCGACGCTAGGATGGCGCTTCGTCAACCCGCGCATGCCCAACGACTGGACGATCTCGCTTGGCGAGACTGCGGAGAGGGTCGCCGATGGGTGTCTCGTGAGCCGGCAGGACCAGGACGCGTTCGGCCTGAAGAGCCACCGGCTTGCCGTGGCCGCGATCGAGTCGGGGGCATTCGACGCCCAGCTCGTGCCGGTGACCGTGCCACAGGGGACGGGCGATCCCGTAATCGTGGACCGGGACGAACACCCCCGGCCAGACACGTCTGCGGAGGCGCTGGCGAAGCTGCGGCCGGCGTTCCGGCCCAGCGGCAGCGTGACCGCCGGCAACAGCTCGGGCATTAACGACGGCGCCAGCGCGCTGGTCCTGGTCGAGGCCGACCAGCTACGGGCACTCGGTCTCCGCCCGATGGCGCGCATCGTCTCAACGGCCGTCGCCGGCGTCGACCCATCGGTCATGGGCCTCGGGCCGGTACCCGCGGTGCGCAAGGCGCTCGACCGGGCGGGGCTGAGGGTCGGCGACATCGACCTGGTCGAGCTGAACGAGGCGTTCGCCAGCCAGGCGGTGGCGTGCGTTCGCGAGCTGGGCCTCGACCTGGACCGGGTGAACGTCAACGGGGGGGCAATCGCCCTGGGACATCCGCTCGGCGCAAGCGGAGCGAGGCTGATGACGATGCTCGTCCACGAGATGGCCCGGCGCGGCGCCCGCTACGGGCTGGCTGCGCTCTGCATCGGCGTGGGCCAAGGAATCGCCACGGTCGTGGAGCGCACGGCGGTGTGAGGGGTCCATGAGCATGTCACGGTCGGGCTGACAGTCATGTCAACTGACCCATGCCAACCTCTGCCTCGTGCGTGGTGATTCATCCGACGAACCTGGGTCGATCGACCGCCAACTGGACATTACTCAGGCGCGATGGGGGGACACGAGACCGGACCGTCCGGTGCCGACGCTCGTTCGGGCGGTCGACGCCACGGACACGCTGGTAGCGGCACAGGTGAAGGGTCCTGGACGGGGAGTTCGACGCTCCCCCATCTCCACCAGCGCACCCGGACTGGAGCCGGCCTTCATACGGACAGAAGCATCAAGCAGAGTTGGAGCATGCGGCGCTTGTCGCGGGCTTCTACAGCGTCGCACACCGCGTGGTAGACGTCCCGCCCCTATTCGGCGTCTCACGCCGCATCGGGATCGCGAACCGCGGGCTGGACGTGCCAGGCGACGCTGACGATACCGGTGCTGCGCCGGCGTTGCGTGTCATCCCAGGCTTGCCGCCAGAGGGCCAGGACCGGCCTCCCGCGGGCAGAGGTACATGTCGATACCGGGCGCCGACCGCCCGCGTCCCCGCCGGGACACGTGTCCGGCTCCCGGCCTGTCCGCGCTGCGGCGAGCGGCTCGGCTACAGGGAGACCGCCGATGGCGCCATCTTCTTGCACGTCCACGACCCCGCCTTCCTGCTGAGAGTCGTCGACAAGACCGGGTGAGCCGTGCCGGAGGGCTTGATGCGCGGCGCCGAGTCGACGCGTCGGCTGCCTCATGTGGGCCCGGGCCGAGGAGGCTTCGAATCTCGACCGCCGCCTTGCCGTCGTCAGCGAAGTCTCGATGGCCGCTCGTCCGAGGCACTGCCCCATGCGTGCGGGAGATCGTCCTCTCGGGTGAACGGCACGTCGCCGAGACTCACGCGCGGCGCGGGTCCGTCACCGGGCCTCTGGCTAACGACGACCGCTTCCGAGGGCCCGCCCCGGTGACCCACAATCTCCCTGCAGGGGTGGAAACTCACGCCGTCCCGGCGGGGGCCGGGACCCCCCAGGTATCCGATCCAGCAAGGAGAAGCGAGGTTCGATGGCCGACAAGCAGGTGCAGCTCCGGTTCATCCGGGAGCGGGAGACGAAGACGACGATCCGGTTCGCTGAGGTCGATCCGCGCGACGACCCGAAGGTGGGGACCCTGTACGTGAAGAAGGCGCTGCTCCACGACCTGGGCGACCCCGAGGAGCTGACCGTCACCATCGCGGCGACGCGCTGAGCGAGCAGCACTCTCGGCTGTCTGCCCTGCCGGATCGGCCCGGCTGCGCCCGTCGCATGCCTGCGACAGAAGGGGATGCTCGAACCCGCCCTCCATTCGTGCGGCGGAGAGCCCGTGCCCGGACCGCTCCAGTTGCCGAGGGTCCGTGTGACGCGAGCCCCTGGCCCCCCCACTCCTCCGTTGATCGGGGACTTGGCTGCGCAGGCCCGTGGCGAAAGACCCCAACCCCTTCCCAGGCACTTCGACTATCGTCCGCGCGTGGAGTTCCTGACCTACGCGACACCAACCGCGCTGCTAGATGCAGCCGAGGACTACTTGGTGGCCCGCGAGGCCGAGCACAACCTGCTCCTGGGCATCCTGGGCACGCTGCGCGATCATCCGGAGGTCTACCCTCAACCGCCGTATCTCGCGACCGTGTCCGAGGAAAGAGTCGTCCTCGTTGCGGTTCGCACGCCGCCCTTCGATCTCGTGCTCTCCGAGCCTGAGGTGCCTGGCGATCGGCTCGTCGCCACGCTGGCGCACGGGATCGCTGCGACGAGGCGCCTGCCTGTCCAACGGTCGGCGCCTGCCCGACGGAGCTGAGCGCGTTGGTCCAGCCGTCCGGGAGGACGCTGGCGACGGCCGTCTCCAGGGGCAGGTCGTACCCTGCCACGACGACCAGGCTGGCTGCCAGCATGAGAGCCCCGAAAGCCTGCTGAACGTGCGCGCGACGCCGCGGGCTGCCGGCCGCCCGCACAGCGCGCCGACCGAGTGCGGCGATGGCTAGGAGGGGCAGCGCCGCCCCCATCACATAGGTGGTCGCAACGGCGAGTCCCTGAACCGTCGGGCCGCTGGTGGCCGCGACAGCCAGGACGGCGGCCATGATGGGTCCCACGCAGGGCGCCCAGACGATGCCGATGCCGGCGCCCACGGCCATACCGGGTAGCAGTCCATTCGAGCGCGCCCCCACACCCGACCCGAGGCGGCCGAGCGGTGCCAGGCGCGACGTCAGCCAAGCACCCAGTACCGGCACCGCCAGGCACGTTCCGAGGGTGGCCAGCACGAGCGCGCTGGCGGTTCGCAACTGGCCCGTCGAGAGTCCGGCCGTGGCGAACAGCGAGGCCAGGAGGACGGAGAGCAGCACGAAGCTCGCCCCGAACCCGAGCACGATGCCGACGGCGCGACGCCCGCTGCCGCCGCTGCCTACGCCGAGCACGAGCGGCACGACGGGGAGCGTGCAGGGGGCCACGATCGTCAGCAGACCGGCGATGAAGGCGAACGTCAGGAGGAGCAGCATGCGGTCGTTGCCGTAGTCAGCGATCGATAGGGCAGGGCAGCGGCTCGGGGACGACTACCGGACCGATGGTGAGGGCTCGCCGCTATCACCGCGCCAGCGGATGGGACACGCGTCGAGCCAGGCGAGGCGCTAGCGGTGAGGCCGAAGCCTGAGCTGACGCCGGGGCCGCGGACAGCCGGGTCGAGAATCGAGCTATGGATCGGGTCCTTGTGGTGGATCACGCTCCTCGACCGTAGCCGGTCTGCGTGACGAGCTGATGACAGGCTGATGAGGCCGCCCGGTGGCCAGAGCGACCGCCAGCTGCGCATCCGGTGCGGCGAAGCGCATCCGAGAGTTGTCGCCAGTGCACCTCGGGCAGTCACGACCGTGACTGGTTCGAGTTCGTCCCGCGAGCCGCTCCTGCCCCTCTACGCGTGTTCGGCGAGCCCTGTCGCCGGGGCAGTCAGCTCGTCGGGCCCGGGACTGAGCAGATGATGCGCTGGAGGTGGGTCACGACCGTCGCTTCACCGGTAACCCGGATGCCCAGAGTGGGACGGCCCGTGACGAAGAGCCACACGTCTGACGCTGGCCCGGCCACGCTGGCGCTGGCCGGCGCGTCATCCTCCTCGACGCGGACCTCGTCGGGGAGCAACACCACGAGCCACCCGTCCGGGGCATCGTCGCAGCGGAGCGCCACCGACTCGCCGTGCCCGCCGACCGCACTACCTCGCACGGGATGGACGACGTGGATGGCCAGGCTCTCGCCGATCCCGGTGGCCGCCAGGCGGCACTCGATCGGCTGGGGATCGCCGAATGCGCTCTGCGCGTCCCAGCGGTGGATGGCCGTCTCGTGGGCCATGCGGCGCTGCCAGAACCCCACCGTCTGGTCCGCCCCGAAGCTCCACACCGGCTCGCCCGGATCGGCGCCTCCGAGCTCGTCCGCGAGCGCCGTCAGGCCCTCCTCGAACCACGCCAACAGGCGCACCGGGTCGCGGTCCTCGTACGGCTCACGGGGCATGCGTGCCGTGGCGCGCGAGCGCACGATCCCGAGCACCCAGCGATGGACCGCTCCCGTGTGCGCCAGCAGGTCGGCCTCGCTCCACCCTGGGTAGTAGGGCACCGGCCGAGTGGGACCCTGGCGCGCCGCCTGGGCGAGCGCGCCGCCCTCCCGGCGCAGGGCCGCGATGTATTCCCGCGATGTCAGCCGGCTGCCCATAGGGTGCCTACCTCCCGTAGGGCCAGAAGGCCAACCGATCGCCCGCCTCCCAGCGCTCGCGGAGACCCGGCGCGGCAAGGTCCCAGTCGGGCCGGATCGCCTGGGTCACCGCGCGTAGATCGCGACGCAGGTCTTCTGGGGAGGGTCGGCCCCAATACCAGTAGCCGTTGTACAGCGAGTAGATCCGGAGCCCCGGCGCCAGCACGAAGGTGTGGGGGATCATCGGATTGTGGTGCGGGTCGGTGTACTCGGCGATGTCGAGGTCCTGCTGGACCTGGCGGGCCGGGTCGGCGAGGAAGAGCCACTGCGCGCCCAGCGCCTGACGCATCTCGTTGGCCTCGAGGATCGTGTCGGTGGAGATCGTGACGATCTGCGTGTAGGCAACCGCGATCTCGGGGTACAGCGCGACGAGCAGGCGGTGCTGCTGGAAGTCCTTCGGGCAGTAGTGGCCCCGCGAGAGGACCAGGATCAGCGGGTCGCCGCCCTGCACCTCGCTGAGACGGTGGCGCTGGCGGTCATGCCCGGTGAGCTCGTAGTCGGGGAACGTCGCCC
>JBKQRF010000336.1:0-18271 GCA_052144055.1 Candidatus Limnocylindrales bacterium | reverse complement strand
TGTCGAGAAAGGCCGCCGCGAGGTTGTGGGCCGCCCCGACGGCGTGGTTGTCGCCGGTGAGGTGGAGGTTGAAGTCCTCCATGGGGATCACCTGGCTGTAGCCCCCTCCGGCCGCACCCCCCTTGATCCCGAACACGGGGCCGAGGGACGGCTGCCGGATGCAGACCGCGGCGCGCCGCCCGATCCTGTTCAGTCCCTGCGCCAGCCCCACGGTGGTGGTCGTCTTTCCCTCGCCGAGCGGCGTAGGCGTGATCGCCGTGACGACGACGTACCTGCCGCGATGGCCGCTCGACCGGGCCTCTGCCTCGAGCCGGTTAATGCCCTCGAGACGCACCTTGGCCTTCGTGGGACCGTACAGTTCCACCTCGTCGTCCTGCAGGCCCAGCTCGCGCGCGATCTCGACGATGGGCCGCGGCGCGACGGACCTGGCGATCTCGAGGCTGGACGGCATGGGGTGAGCTCCTCCTGTCGCTCTGACGCAACGTCTTAGCCGGGCCGGGGCCTGCAGCCATGGCCAGGGGCCCGGGGCAACTCTACGTCCGTCCGCGATCGCGCGGGAGGCTCCGGCCGCCGCGAGCGGGGTCGGTGTCCTTCGCGTAGCCCTCGCGTCACGCAGACGGGCCCACATCTCCAGTGGGCTGGACGAGGAAGATCCAGACGTCCCACAGCTGATGACTCACGATGAGCGCGCCAAGGGGCACGCCCGCCGCGTAGAGCGCCGACCAATGGGCCCCAGCAACCCCGGCTGCACCGACCAGCGTCAGGTTCCCCGTCACGGCGTGCACGCCTGCGTACGCAGCCGTCGCGAGCGCGGCGCCGCGCCACCGCCCGAACCGGAACATCAACCCCTCTTGGACCATGCCGCGCCAGAACAGCTCTTCGGCCGGGGCGATGATCGTGACGAGTCGCAAGGCGATCTCGCTGCGCGGCTGGAGCTCGCGCAGAGCGTAGATGTCGGCGATGTCTCGGGACCCGCCGGGCACGACCTGTCGCACGAACCGGTCGCCAGCCGTGAACGTGCTGTACAGGACGGCCGCCGACGACGCCCCGAGCAGCACGTGCAGACGGCGGATCCGCGTGCGCCGCAACGCCGGGAGGGCGACGATCGCGTAGGCCCCGAGCGCCAGACCGGTCATGGTCATGCGTGGCCAAAAGCGCTCCCGCGGACCTCGGAACGTCGCCGCGAATGCAGCCTGGGCCGCGCCGACCCCGAGGGCCACCGCGCCCAAGCTTGGGCGCGAGGCGAGAACAGCCGGCATGCCCACGGCGGTGCCGGTGCGCCTCCCCTGTGCGGCGGTGCGGGCCTTCGTCGCAGCCAGAGTGGTTATCGCCGCCGCTCGATCGACCAGCGCCGACGAGCGCTCCGCAAGCTGCGCGCTCTCCGCGAGCAGTGGATAGAGGCGCGATGACACCTCCTCGGCGCCACGCGCTGCCTGCTCCCGAGCGTCCATCAGCGCAGGCGCTAGCCGCGCTTCTCCCTCCTGCAAGACGCGCCGCGTTTCCTCGATCAGCGGCGCGAGCCTCTCCCTGACAACCTCGGCGTCCGCTTCGAGTCGTGCCGCCTCGGTCGTCAGCGCGCCTGCCGCCGCGGACATCTCCCTGGCAAGTTGTCGTGCCCGGCGCCGGGCCCGCGCAGCGCTCAGCGCCTGTGTACCGTGTCCGATCGTCCGCCCCATTGGCCCCGTCCTCCTTTGTCGCTCACCCGCATCGGTCGGGTCAGTGCAGGTACGCGCTCACGGCCAGTCCGGCCACTAGCAGCGTGCCGAAGGCGAGGTGAAGGCGGGCGGTCTGCAGGTCGATCATCGAGATCGCCCGCGCCTGTCCAGTCGCGCCGAGCTCGGCTGAGCGGAGCACCTGCGCTAGGAACGGGAGCGACAGGATCGCCGCAAGCGCGCCGATCGGCACTAGGCGAAGCGCGACGGCCACCGACAGCGTCATGTAGGCGCCGAGGATGAGCCCGAGGTACGTGTAATGGGCGAACTCCTTGCCGATCCGCGATGACAGCGTCACGATGCCGGCCCGCGTGTCCTCGCTGATGTCGCGCCACTCGTTGCCGTGGAGGATCGCCGCCACGAGGCACCCGACGGGGATCGACAACACGAGCGCGTTCAGGGACCAGGTCCCGGAGGCCGCGTAGTAGCCGCCCACGGTCATGAGCGGTCCCATCAGCACGAACACGAGAGGGACGCCGAGCGCACGGTACTTGTACTGGAACGGGGGCGCCGTGTAGAAGTAGCCGGCGGCCAGCCCCAGGATGCCGAGCGCGGCGATGGGAATGCCGCGGGCGGCGATGAGGGCGAGCCCCAAGAGCGACGCGACGGCGAAGCACGCGACGGCCAGCGCGTACGCGCCGCGTTCCGTCATCCGTCCCTTCACGATGGCGTGGCTAGCGCGCGGCGAGGTGATCGTGTCGATGCCCTGGCGCACGTCGTAGATCTCGTTGACGATGTTGGTCCCGGAGTGCAGCAGCATGCCCGCGACGAGCGCGAGCACGAAGAGCCGTGCATCGAACCGACCGTCGGCGTACGCCAACGCGCCACCGGCGGCAACGGGCACGGCCGACGCGGTATAGGCGAATGGGCGCACGATCTCCCACGTCGCGGCTGCGCGGCGCGACAGCCAGGGTCCGAACCCGAGGCGGCGGTCGACGGCGAGCGTTGCGCTGGTCGTGCCGGCTGGCGCAGGAACCGGGCCACTGCTCGAGTGGGCGACGGCGGGGCCCTCCGTGGTGGTGGCCGTCGAGGCGCCGGACGCCGCGACCGCGGGGGCAGTGACCACGCTGATGCCTGCTGGCGCAGCTAGCGGCGCACCCATGCCCGACCACATCGCCACCGGCACCCCGGACGCCAACCTAGCCGCCTTCGGCTCTGGCAGCGCCGCGTATAGGGTCGCTGCCGCAACCAGCTCGGCGACTTGGCGCTCTTCCTGGACGACCGGCTGGAGCAGCGGAAGGTCGAGTCCTGTCTCCGCGTGGAACGCCATTGCCTTCGTGGCGACGTCCTCGCGCGTCCCGCACAGCATGAACGCGTCCAGCAAGTCGTCCGGGATCAGCTTCCCGGCGCCGTGGTAGTCCTCCGCGCGCCACGCAGCCGCCACGCGGTCGCGGAGCTCGCGTTCGAAGCCGGCCCGCGTGAGCGACACGTCGCTCAGCACGGAAAGCATGTAGATCGCGAACGGCTCGCGTTTCGCACGGTTGAGCGCCTCGCGGCGCGTCCGGTCCACCAACGACAGCAAGTAACCCGCCGACTCGATCGCGCCGGGGTCGCGGCCGGCCTCCGTGGCACCCTGGCGGAGCCGGGAGAGGATCCCGGCAAGCGACGGGATCGACTCTGCGGGCCGCGCCAGATAGCCGTCTGCTTTCTGGGAGGCCAGCGCCACGAACTCCCTGCGGTAGGCCGCCACGAAGAGGGGGATCAGGTGCGGCGGCTCGAACATCATCTGGATCGGCGGCAGGTCTGGGGTGGCGGACGGCACCCGTTCGCCGGCCCAGAGCGTCCGGAGCTGGTCCATCGCAGCACTCACGCGCGAGACTGCGTCAGCCGGGTCGTATGGGATGCCCATCTGCTTGAGGCGCAGCGGCAGCCCCGTGCCGAGAGCCATAACGATGCGACCAGGCGCCATCTCATCGAGCGCGGAGCCCGTCATGGCGAGCGCAACAGGGTGGCGGGTGTACGGGTTGACGGCGCCGAGCGCGATGCGGAACCCGTCGGGCGTCTCGTCCGCCCCCAGCTCCGAGGCGATCGCGCTCACGAAGGTCACCGCATCCCGCTCGAAGTAGCTGTCGTGGATCCACACGGAGTCGAGCCCAGCCGCACGGGCTTGACTGCTCCACGAGACGACCTCGTCCACTTCGCCGCGTGCGGCAAGCCCGAGGCCGACCGGACGCGCGAGACGGTCCATTACCGTGTCCTTCGATCAGCGGCGCGGGCCGGTGTCCGCGCTCCGAACCATCGTACCGCGCACGCGCCTCCGGCCCGGGCCCAGGAGTTTCGAAGCGTGGTGGCCGCGCCCGATGTGCGGCCCTCCGCCGAGAGGGGGGCCGCGCCCGGACTGCGCCCGGATTGACGGGCGGTGATAGGGTGCGCCTGTGGATGGAGTAGCGGAGCGCCACCGCCGTGGAATCTTGGCGGCGCTTACGCTTGCGCTGCTCGCTCGTGCGGCGCTCGGGTTTGCCGACCTCGCGGCCCTCGCGCACGGCGGTGTCTTCGACTTGCCGATGCCGCAGTCTGTGGTCGTCGCACCTCCGTCGCCGCTGTGGCCGGCACTTTTCGCGCTGCTGGCTCTGGGTGGAGCGGCAGGGCTGCCGGTCCGGGCACCCGCCAGCTGGATCCTCGCGATCGCGGCCTGCGTCGCGTACATCGCCTCCGGCATCTCCGACCTGGGCATGCTGCTGCCGGGGGCGCCTCTCCGGGACCCCGGCTTCTGGGCGTTCTTCATCGCGAACCTCCTCGTGCCAGCCGGGGTCCTGGCGGGCTTGGTCGCAACGCGCGCATGGTTCAGGCCGGCCGCCAACCCGGCGCGTCTGGTCGGCCGCTGGGCGGGACGGATGCCGAGGCGGCGGTTATGAACGGGCGAGGGGTACCGGACGTGCGACAGGCGACCGACGTTGACGCGGCCGCGATCGCGGCGCTGCTCACGACCGAGGGCTATCCCGCCGGCCCGAGCGACATCCTCGAGCGTCTCGAGGCGTTCCGCGACACCCAATCCGCCGTCATGGTCGCCGTGGCCGCCGGTGAGGTCGTGGGGTTCATAGCCGTGCACGTGATGCCGCGCTTCGAGCATGGCGACCGGATCGCGCGAGTCCTGGCGCTCGTGGTCGAGGAGGGGGTCCGGGAGCGAGGGTTCGGACAGGAGCTCATGCTGGCGGCGGAGCGGCACGCACGCGAACACGGATGCGGCTTCATCGAGGTAACCGCCGGCCGGCACCGCCCGGGCGCGCTGCTGCTCTACGAATCAGTGGGGTACGAGTCCGGAGTCGCCGCTTACCTGCGCAAGCGCCTCTGACCGGCCCTGCTGACGGGGTGCAGCGGCCCGGGCCGGCATGACGTCACGTCGTGGTCGCCCGGGGCGCCGGTAGACTCGCCCGGTGTTGCCTGTCGCGATCCGCCTCAGTGGCGCTACGAGCGGCTTGCTCGCACTTCCGTGGCTGCGCCCGCTGCGTGGCTGGCCCGACGAGGGCGTGACCTTCCGCGAGATGCCCGTCGGCGAGAGCCGCCACGTCGTGCGGTTCGTCGAGGCTGACGGTGTCCTTTACGCGCTGAAGGAGCTGCCGATCCGTACGGCCCGGCGCGAGTACGAGACTCTTCGCGAGCTCGGGCGCCGCGAGTTCCCATCGGTGCGGCCACTCGGGCTCGTGGAGCGCGGCCCGGACGAGCCGGCGATCCTCGTGACGGACTACCTCTCCGGCTCCTTCCAGTTCCGGCGCATGTTCGAGCGCCTGCCGCCCAGCGCGCGCAAGCACCGCGATCGACTCCTCGACGCGATGGCATGGCTCGTGGTCGATCTGCACCGGAACGGCGTCTTCTGGGGTGACTGTTCGCTCTCGAACACGCTGTTCCGGCGCGACGGCCAGGCGCTTCAGGCATTCCTCGTCGATGCTGAGACGAGCGAAATGCACCCATCGTTGAGCGAAGGCCAGCGGGCACTGGACCTGGAGATCCTCACCGAGAACCTGATGGGCGACCTGGCCGACATCGGCGCCCAGGTGGGCCGGCCGGAGGACGTGATCGATGAGGACCTGGAGGCCGCTGGACGCGTAGGACAGCGGTACACGACGCTCTGGGATGAGCTGCACCGGGAGGAGGAGATCGGGCCAGCAGATCGCTATCGCATTGAGGCGAGGGTCCGCCGCCTGAACGAGCTCGGGTTCGCGGTCGACGAGCTCACCTTCTACCCAGACGCGGACAGCGGTGAGGGCGGACAGGGGGGCGAGCACCTGCGGCTCCGCGTGGCGGTCGCGGGTCGCCGCTTCCACGCGACAGAGCTGCGCCGCTTGACTGGACTCGACGTCGGTGAGGGTCAGGCGACCGTGCTGCTGAACGACCTTCGCGCCTACCGCGGGCAGGCGGAGAGGCGACACAGCAGCCCGTTGTCCGAAGCGGACGCTGCCGAGCGCTGGCAGGCGGAGATCTTCCGCCCGACCCTGGCTCGGCTCGCGGCGCTCGCCCTGCCGGTCACCGACCTCGTGCAGGCCTACTGCGACCTGCTCGAGGTGCGCTGGCTCCTCTCCGAGGAGGCCCGTCGAGACGTCGGGGATGAGGTCGCCATCGATGCGCTTCGTCGCCGGCGGGCGCCGGTCGAGTCCGCCGCACGGATGCTAGGGGTCGAGGCGCCAACTGCCGTCTACGACGTGTCCGAACTCGGGGCCGTCGGCCCGTCGCGGGCCGAGCCGCACGCTGCGGGGCGAGCGCCAGCCGTGCCGCCCGCGAGGCTGCCGGGAGCGGAAGAGGTGGGGGTCAGCCGAGAGCGAGGACTACCAGCGCTCCCGTCGGAGCACCTCGCCGAGCGTTCGCCGCCCGCCCGCCCTTCGGGCACGCAACATGTTTGACTGGTCGGCTGGGTAGCCGAGGCTGAGCAGGTCTGGTACGTGCCCGGCGCTCCGGCTGGGCGAACGGGCGCGCGGTCGGCGACGCGCGACGCACAGCCTTCCGAGACGGACCGCGCCGATAGCGCTCGCACGCCGCTTCCGGTAGGCTCGATGGAATGCCCCACCCTGCCTTCCATGGGGACCCGTATCGCGTCCTGGGACTCCCGGCCGATGCGTCCGAAGCGGCCATCAAGCGCCGCTGGCGCGAGCTTGCCCGAGAGCATCATCCGGATCGCGCGACAGAGCCCTCGGAGGCCCTGCGGCTGACCAAGCAGATGGCACGCATCAACGCTGCCTACGACGCGTTGCGAGATCCGGAGCGGCGTGCCCGGGTGGACGCGCGGCAGCGACGCGATGGGACAGAGCCGGCCCGTGGCTTCCCGAGCGACGCGGGCGACGAGCCCGTCGGCCCGCCAAGACCGCGTCCCACGCGGCCGGTGACTGCCCGCTTCGACACCTCCCCGGTCCTGCATCGTCGCAACGCGACGCTTCGCCGAGCCCGATCCGTCCTCGACGGCCACCGCCCCGTCGGGGTCCGTGAGCGGCGGATGGACCAGCAGCCGCTTCGCTCCAGCGATCCGTGCGGGCCCATCCTCCGGCACCGCGGCCCCGGTCTCCTGCCGCGACTGCCGACGCTCGACGAGGCGCGCCGCACGGAGTTGTCGTTCGGCAAGTTCCATGGCAGAACGCTCGGCGAGGTCGAGCGGGAGGAGCCGACCTACATCGACTGGATCGCGCGCACTATCACGCGCGACCACGAGTTGGTGGTTAAGGCACGCGTGATCAGGGACGACATGGACGTGCGTGGGGTCCAGCGCCACGTGCGACCGGCCGGGTCCGGTTTCGGAGAGCGGCACGAGGCTTGAGGTCGGCCGTCTCAGGCCGGCTTAAGCGGACGTCCGCCTGGGATGGCGGCCGCCGACCCGTTCGGCCGGCCCGCCGGCCGGTAGTGCCAGTCACTCGACTCGTTGCAGCCCGCCGCGCGTCCTCTGCTGCGGTGGAGTCCACCGCCCCTGAAAGCGAGGGCAGCGATGACGTGCAGCCCGGTTGTCGACGCCTCGGGTGTCTCCGGCCCGTTGGATCGGCGGCCAGGGACATCGTCGTCGGCCGCGTCCCGCCGGACCATGGGACAGGGGTACGGGGCGGACTCGGCGAAGGTCGATGGCGTGCGCGCACCAGTAAGTCCGGACGGAGACATGACGCACGGCTCCGGGCGCCTCGTGCCGGGGACGACGTTGGGGCAGGCGGCTACGGGATGAACGACCCGGGCGCGGCCGATGCCGCCGACGACTGCTTGGCGGCAGCGACCGTCCCGAAGGCCGCCACCGCCGACCTCACCTGGGACTCGGTCTCTCCGATGCCGGTGACCGCGTCGTAGGTTCCTGGGATCCCGGTAGACCAGAAGAACATCATCTCGGGTCCGGACTCCACAGTGACGTCGATACGGATCCCTGGATGACCTCCGATGTCGGTCTGCTCGGCGACGACGCCCGTGGCGCCCTGCGTGTTTCCGGCGCCGTTGGCCTGGGCATTCGCCAGCTGATCGAGGGTCATCCCTTGGGCGCGGTACACCACTAGGGCCATCCCGGCTCCCTTGTTGGCGGGGTCGGGCAGGGCGCCGCCCGCGAACTGCAGCTCGTGGATACCCGCCGCGTCGAGCGACCCGAGCGTTTGCGCTGAGCAGTACCGTCCGCTGCGGACGCTCGATAGCGCCTGCGCGCCGACGCGTGCTGGGAGGAGCGCCTCAAGGTCCGGGTAGAATCCTGGCGCACTCTGCTCGTCTGCTCCGTTGCAGGCGCTCGAGGGGTTCGGTCTGGCCGCGGCCGAGCACGCGCCGGCGAGCGACACGCCGACGATGGCGGCCGCGATGAGGGAGAAGACGCGGCGTGGCAACCGAGGCACGGAGCGGATTCTCGCATCGGCCGGCACTTCCCGCTCCCTGGAGTGCTAGCGTCGCGCCGTCCCGCCGGGGACGCCGCGACGGACCGGCCGTCTGCGGTTGCACCCGCTGGTCGGGCCGTCGCCCCGTGCTACAGTCACCGCCCGGGACCCGTCCTGGCGAGCGCGGCCCATTCCCGCCGTCAGCAGCAAGTGATCGCGGCCGAGACGGGCGTGGCGAGCACGGCGAACCCGCTGGGCGGATCCGTCGGGAGCGCGATCCGGAGGCGTCGAGTCGGCGCGCCTCTGTGACGTGGCCGGGCGGCCTTGCGCCAGCGCAGCGAACATGATGCCCCACTGATGCAGTGTGCCAACGCGCATGCCACGCTCGGCGAGGTCTGCGGCGTCTTGCGTGCCTGCTTCGGTGATTGCCGCGCGCGTGGAGAGATCTGAGGATGCGGCGCCGGCCGGCAGTGCGGCGCGAGGAGAGCCCGGTGGCGGAGACCGACGAGTTGGCGACACGAATCGAAGCGACCGCGGCGGCGATCCCGGGGATCGAGCGACACGCCGTCGCCGACGGCACGCGGTATCTGATCGACGGCGTGGAGTTCGCCGCACTCTCGACCCGGCAGGCCTCGTTCCGGTTGCGTCCGGACGTTGCGGCCGCGGCGCTGAAGACGCCCGACGTGCAGGGGAGCGACTTGGGCCCAGGATGGGTGGACCTCACGCCCATGCAGCTCGACCAATTCGTCTTCGACCGAGCGACGAGCTGGTTCGCGGCCGCCGCACGCTTCGCGGCGGAGACCGAGCCCGGGCGCCGCATGCACTGAGGACGCCGTTCGCGACGGTGGTTGGCAGGAGGGGAAGATGTACGTGGATGCCCTGTCCTTCTTGGAGGACGAGCGGGATGCCTGGGCGCCGTTTGAGGCACTCGCATGCCTCCTGGACGCGGATCTCGAGCGGGCGCTGCCCGAGGACGGACCGGCCCACGGCTGGTCGGGCCGCGACCTGATGGCGCACCTGTCCGGATGGCAGCAGGTCGCCCTCGACGCCGCGCGCGATCTGGCGCTCCGCGAGACGAGTGCGACGATGGAGCGGGTAGACGCGGAGTGGAAGGAGGCCGGGGGAGAGGCGATCAATGACCGCATGACCGCGCAGTGGCGCGCCCTGCCGATCGAGGATGTCCGGCGCCGGTTTACGACGACCCCGGGCGAGCTGCGTGGCTACTTGACGGTTGTCCCCGAAGTCCGTTGGGTCAAGAACACGTCGCACCTCGAGTTCTTCCTCGAGTGCACGCTCGACCACTACGAGGATCATGCCGCCGAGCTGCAGGCGGTGCTCGCCCGAGCCAGGGCCTAAAGCTAGCGCCTGCGGCCGCCCGAGCCCGAATCTCGACGGCCCGGCTGTGGAGGGCCGGGCCGTCGAGGATGCCGGACGTCAGGAGGGCTGGGGAGCCTGTGCGTACTGGGCCAGGTTGAACGCTTGCTCCAGCTGGTCGGCGGGACGGAATCCCACCACTCCGACCGGCGTCTCCCCCGGACGGAAGAACGCGATCGTCGGGATGCTCATGATCCCGAACGTCTGCGAGGTCATCGGGTTCGCGTCCACGTCGAGCTTGACGAAGTCGACCGCGTCGCCGTACTTGGCGGCCAGCTTCTCGATCTCCGGGGCGACCAGCTTGCACGGGCCGCACCAAGTCGCCCAGAAGTCGACGAGCACCGGCTTGTCGCTGTTGAGCACCTGCTGCTCGAAGTCGGCGTCCGTGACCGCCTTTATATTGGCCATGTCGTCGATGGTCCCCTTCCCCCGCCTCGCGGGGTCTGCGGGTCCGATCTGTCGGGTCGGACCTGATGTGCCCTCAGCGGGCGAACGTCTGAATGAGCCGATACGCCTCCAAGACCCGTGGATCTCGTAGACGGTAGTAGACCGTGTTTCCCTGTCGCCGCGAGGCGACGAGGCCCGCGCTACGAAGGATGGAGAGGTGCTGGCTCATGTTCGGCACCTGGCATCCGATGTCGTGCGACAGATCCGAGACCGAGCGCTCGCCCGCCCCCAGCACCTCGAGCACGCACAATCGCTTCGCGTCGGAGAGCGCCCGCATCACCGCAGCGTACCGCTGCAGGTCCTGGTCGGCAGGAAACGTCGCTGTCGTCACGGCACTATGGTGCCACAACTTGCGCAAATGCGCAAGTTAGCAACCGCCGGGGCCCGGCGGGAGTTAGGCGCCACCATCAATAGCGCTGCACGACCGGTGGGCACGAGGCCGAGCTCGCGGGCGGCGTCGACCATTCCTCGGTAGTGCCCGAGAGCCGCGGCTCAACCGTGCCGTCAGACGGCTGGATGCGCGCCCATTCGACCGAGAAGCGGTACGTGTTCAGGCCGAGCTCGGCAAGCAAGGCCAGGTCCCGGGGGTATCAGTGGAACGGCTCGCAGGCGGCGTCGCTAGGTTTGCGGCAGGGCGTCCCGGGAGCCTGCTCCCACGCTCACCAGTCACTCTGCCGGTTGCTGCCCTCGACCTGATGTGCGGCGGTCGCCGCTCCCCAGAGGAACCCATCGGGAGAGCGCAGCTCCAGCACGGTGTGAGCATAGACGGGCCAGCGCCACGGGACGTCCGGTGACGATCCAGTACGAGGCGCTGGCATACGCGATCCCGCCGATGACGTCGACAAGGTAGTGATCTCCTAGATAGATGATCGCGAACCAGGCGGCCACCGCGTACGCCAGCACGGCCCAGCGCGCCCGACCGAGGACGCGGCGTGCGAAGAGATACGCGAGGAACGGATAGGCGGCGTGGATCGACGGGAACGAGGCAATCGGGTCGGGGCTGATGCCGCCGAACGCCAACAAGAGCAGGGCGTGACCGTCGAGACCAGCGCTGTCGACGATCGCGGTGAAGGCCGGCGGCTGCAAGTATGTGATCAGCGGGTGACCGCCCGGTCCCGGGATGTAGCCGTGCGCCGCGGCCCACCACGGCGGAGCCACGGGCAGGAGAAGGTACGTGATGAACGCGGCGATCGACAGGACCACCATCGCGGCCACGTAGTCCCCGAACGCAGCGCGATGGCGGAACCACAGGAACGCCGCCACAACGATGGGAAGCGGTATGTGCAGCACGTACAGGACGGTGGACAGCGTGGCAAGGATGTCCACCCCGTGGGCGGGGTGGAACGCGGACTGCAGGATCGCGGTCGCGAGGTTTCCGCCCAGCAGCGACCGGTCGACGTCGATGACGCCCGCGACATGCACCATCGAGTAGAGCGTTGCCTGGTAGCCGCGGATAAGCTCGTAGGCGAGTGCGATCGCGACGAACGGGATCCAGTCGCGCAGCGGCAGGTGCCGCCGAAGGGCGAGTATCGCGAGGAGTGCCGTCGCGATGGCCAGCAGCGCGGGGGTGAGCTCGACGCCGTGCAGCACGGTCAGGGAGACCAGGACGAGCGCATACGCCGCCATCGACGCGGGCAGCACCTGATCGACGCGCGATCGAGTGGCCGCGAGTGTGGAGGAGCGCCCCACTCGATACCTCTCCTGACCCCGTCGGCCGGGGGACCGGTACTTGTCACCGCCGAGTATGCCGTAGCACGCGCACATACACTCGCTCACTCCACAGGCACTGCGCCGAGGGGCGCCGAGACCGTAGCAAGCGGCCCTGAAATCCCGCTGAAGCTCGACCCGACTGCCTCGGCCGACCTGGGCCGCTCGTCTGTGGAAGCGAACGGTGATTCGACAGGCTGCGCGCGAGGCCGCACGATGTCGTCGCACCGAAGCCGCAGGATCAGGGGGTTACATGGACGGTTGCTCGCACATGGACCAGGTTCGCGACGTGACGCCGTCCGCGCAGGGTTGCGAGGATTGACTCAGGATCGGCGCGCGGTGGGTGCACTTGCGAATGTGCATGACCGGCGGCCACGTGGGCTGCTGCAATTCCTCGCCTAACGGCATGCCACTGCGCACTACGATGCGACCGGCCGTCCCGTTCTGCGTTCCTTGGAGCAGGAGAGAGCTGGCTGTGGTGCTGCGTCGACTTGGAGATCGTCGGCAGGGCGTGATCCCCGTGGCCGGCAGTGACCTCTTGCCCGGGACCTGCGCCCCGGGCCGGGCGTTCACGGCGTGAGCGATCCTGGGGCAACGCTCGAGGGCGCCGGGCGCCTGATCGAATTGGGGGGCGCAGGAGTAACCCCGCCGACCTTGCAGCTACATCCCGGATCGGTGCCGCTCACGATTAGGCTCGAGGACGACTCGTTCTCCTTCGACCTTGCCGGCGGTCGCTTGCGTCGCGCCGCGTACCGGGACCTTGCGGTGATCGCGGTGCAACCGAACAGCGCCCTGCTCGTGCTAGGGACGGGTCCGGCGGCGCCGCGCCTGGTCTGCGAGCAGTTTGGCAGCCACTTGGGCCTGCTGGTGCGACAGCTGCGGGACCGACGGCTCCGCCAGCGAATGGAGGACCGGTTCATCAAGCTGCCGGGGACTGAGCCGATCGAGCTCGTGGAGTTCGACGTCTGGCGGTCGTCAGCCGGCCTGCCGGGCGACCCAGCCGTGACGGGCAGTCTGGTCACGCCGTCGGTCGCCAGTGCGCCGAGCGCATCCGGCGTTGGTCAGCTGGCGTACCACGCCGGCGGTTTCGTCCTCGCGCCGGTCGAGGAACGGGACCCGTGGCTGGTCGTGCCGCGCGGGCACGTTGGCAGCGTGACGCTTCACCCGGACGCCGGCGAGGTCATCGTGAAGACGGTCGACGGGGTCTCGGTCGGACTGCTCAGGCTCGGCGAGGCCGCGTTCCACCACGGGCAGAGGCTGGACGCCTTGCGGCGCGCTGCGCTTGCCGATGCCTCGGCCCTGGTCCAGGCGCTGATCCCGGACGCGCCCTTCGATGCGCGCGATCGTGCGTCAGCGCTGCTAGTCGACGGCCGGCCGGCGGACCCCGGGGCTCTCGGCGCCGCGTGGGCGCCGCTCGAGTCGGCCGTGCTCACCGTGCCGTCGTTCGCCGAGAGTTATCGCGCGCTGGTCCAGGCAGCGGGCGGCGGCGAGGCGGTCCGGTGGCTCTCGGTAGCACCGGAATCGCCGGGATCCGACCAGCCGAGGTCATGGTTCATGGTGGCGCTGCCGGGAAACCTCTTCGCGATGGAGCTTGTGAGCGAGGGTGCTCACGCGACGTACTGCTTCCGGGCCGTCCCGCGCGCGTCCTACGCGGGGGAGGCGCCGGCGTCGATGCGCCCGGCGTTCAACGCGGCGGTCGCGTCTCTCAGCGATGCGCTCCTCGACGTCTGCTTCCTCCGAGAGCCGATTGGGTTGCCAGAGGCAGCGCTCGCAGCGCCGGAGTACGCCCGGTACCGGCTGGCAATGGGCGTGCTGCCGTCCCTCGTTGCGGCGCGCGCCGCGTTCGTGGCGCGCCTCGTCCACGACGCCGGGTGGGCGGCGGCGCTCGATGACCTTGTGCGCTGGCACGGAACGTGCCGCGACGACGCGGCCGAATGGCCAGGACGGGCGGCGCAAGAGGCCACCATCACCGAACTCTCGGAGGCCGGGGGGACCTCGCCTGCCGGCGCGCCGGGCTAAGCGAAAGGAGAGCGCACGTGCCGCAGTACAAGCATCCTTGCCCCCATTGCGGGAACTTCATCATGCGTGACGTGGCCGTGTGCCCGTACTGCGCGACGCCGGATCCCTTCTCCCCCGGCCGATGTCCGAACTGCCGCGCGGTGATTGAGGATCCGAAGTGGGCTGCGTGCCCCAAGTGCGGCCAGAGCCTTGCGGCTCCGCCGCCCGCCGCGGTCTCCACGTCCCACGCCCCGAGTGTCTCGGCCGCGCCGGCGGTTTCCACGCCCGGCGCCGCCGCACCGCTGGCATCAGCGCCCGCGGTGACTCGACTCGCCGAGCCGGAAGCTGCTGCGGCTACGCCGGGAAGGGCGTCCGCATCGCCGCATCAGCCGACGTGCGCGACCTGTGGCTCGCCGCTCGCCGTAGGCGCGCGCTTCTGCGCCGCGTGCGGAACCCTCGTGAGCTGACGGCGGCGGAGTCTGGCCCCGGTACTGGCTGACTGGCTCAGCCGGTCGTCTTCGCGCCACAATTCCCGCAGAACCGCGCCCCGGTCGCTAGCTCCGCCCCGCACTGCGTGCAGTGCGAGGTTCCCAACGGCGTGCCGCAGTTCGCGCAGAACTTCTCCGAGCCGACCGGCCGTCCGCAGCTCGGGCAGACTGTCTGGCGCGCGCTCGTGTCGCCGGAGAAGACCGTTTGTGTCTGCATCGCCTCGCGCATCTGGTTCAGCTCGACTGAGGTGCGTTCGGCTTCCATCTCTGTCGCCAATTTCGGCGCGCAGCTGACGCACAGGTTGCGCTGGTCGTTCCAGCACGTCTCGTCGACCCACTTATTGCAGCGGGGACAGCGCTTGAAGAGCGACATAATGTCGTTTGAGGCCGTCTTGAGCGCATCGTCCCGCGCGCCTCGGTCGACCACATCGCGCGCCGTGCTGGCCGCTCGGCTCGCGCCCCACAACCCACCCATGAGGCCCGACGCCCCCGAGAGGATCGTACCCGCGGTGCCGAGCTGCGAGCGGATGAACTCACTCCGGTAGCCGCTTCCGCACACGTCACAGCGGAACTCGAACTGGTAGCCGTTCGCGTCGGAGAGGTCGGAGTAGTTCGACGTGAAGGGCGTGAACCCGGCCATGCAATCCTCCGTGTTCGACCGCGCGGCCCTCGCTCCCTCCGCGCCAGGCGGCGTCATCGTAGCGCGCAGGGCGCGCCTCAAACGAGAATTCGCCGTGCGATTTCCACGCCGGCGGCCTCTGAGGCGGTGCCGAGCGCAGGCACTCCGCCTGCCGGCCCCGCCGCATGACCGGGCCCCGCGTTGCTGCGATACTCGCGCCATGGACGATCTGCACGATGGCGTCCCCACCGATCCTGGCCCCGCCGGCGACATGCCGCTCGGCCGGGTGCTCCGCACGCCGATGTTCTCGTCGCGCACTGCCGGGCAAGTCGTGCGCGCCGGCCAGGGTGTGACCCTGTCCGCCGGGGCCGCCGCGGACGGTCAGCCGCGTGTCTTCCTCAAGGCCGAACATCTCCAGCTGACCGGCTCGTTCAAGCCGCGTGGCGCGACCAACAAGACGGACCAGCTGACCGACGACGAGCGCCGGCGCGGCCTGATCACGCTGTCCGCCGGCAACCACGCCCAGGCAGTGGCCTACGTCGCGGCGAGCCGGGGCATCCCTGTGACCGTCGTCATGCCGGCTGGCGCGTCGCAGGCGAAGGTGGCGGCGGCACGGAAGTACGGCGCAGAGGTGGTCCTCCACGGGGATCACGTCGGCGACGCGTTCCGTCGCATGGAGCAGTTGCGCACGGCCCGCGGGCTCGCGTACATCCACCCGTTCGACGACCCGGCGATCATCGCCGGCCAGGGGACAGTCGGGCTCGAGATCGTCGACGATCTCCCCTCGGTCGACGTGATCGTGGTCGGCGTGGGCGGCGGCGGCTTGGCGACCGGGATCGCAGCGGCGGCGAAGCAGGTCCGGCCCGGCGTGCGCGTCTTCGGTGTCGAGCCGGTGGCAAGCAACGCACTCACGCTGGCCTTGGAGGCCGGGCGAGTCATCGACTTCACCCCGGTCAGCATCGCCGATGGCCTGGGGGCGCCGTTCGCTGGGCCGTGGGTCATCGCGCTGGCGCGGCGGTACCTCGACGAGATCGTGCTCGTGGAGGAGCGCGAGATCGCCGCGGGCGTGCGGTTCGCGCTCGAGCGCATGAAGCAGCTTCTGGAGCCGGCCGGCGCGGCGGCGCTGGGCGCCGTGATCTCCGGGCGTATTCCATTGCGCGACGATGACACGGTCTGCGTCGTCGGATCTGGCGGCAATGTCGACCTTGCCCGCCTCCCCGGCATCCTCGCGCTGGCCCCGGACGTGGCGTGGCCGTGACGGAGAGGAGCGAGCCTGCTCGCGCGTGCCGTCGCCGTCGTGCGGCGGCCGTTCACCGGTCGTGACCGCGCACGGCTCCCGGAGGCGACGGTTGGCCCTCGCAGGCTATGGGGCCGTGGGCCGTGCGCTGACCGCGCTGCTGGCGCGCTCGGCCGCCGAAGTCGCGCGCCGCTATGGTGTCGCGTTCGAGGTTACCGCGGTCGCGACGCGCGGCGCCGGGCTGGCGGTCAACGCCGACGGCATGGATAGGGAGCGTCTCGCGGTGGCGTCACGAGCCGCGCTGCCCTCCTCGACACTGGTGCCCGAGGCAGTTCTCGACTCGGCGCCGCCTCGGGCTGAGCAGCCCGCCCCTGCGAGGTCCGGCCGGTGGCAGGACCTCGTCGCGTTCCTCGCCGATCCGGCCGCACCCTACGACGTCCTCGTCGAGACAACGACGCAGTCGCCGGCAGACGGCGAACCGGCGGCGACCTACGTCCGTGCCGCGCTGCGCTCGGCCCACGACGTCGTGACAGCCAACAAGGGTCCGATCGCCTGGCACGGGCCGGAGCTCGACCGTCTGGCCGCCTCGACGGGAGCCCGTCTCCGCTACGAGGCGGCGCTGATGGACTGCCTGCCAACCCACGCTATCCGCGAGTTCCTGGTTCCGGTCGGGCGGGTGCTGTCGTTCGCGGGCATCGTCAACGCCACGACGAACGTCGTCCTTTCGGCGATGGCCGACGGACGCGGTGCGGCCGAGGCACTGGCCGGCGCGCAGCGGGCTGGGCTGGCCGAGGCCGACGCACGCAACGACCTCGAGGGCCACGATGCGGCGCTGAAGGCAACCATTCTCGCCAATCTGCTGCTCGATCCGCGTGAGCCCGTGCGGCCGGACCGGGTCGAGCGGCACGGCCTTGAGGCGGTGCCCGACGCCTGGCCGGTGGATGCGGCGTCCCGAAGCGCCCGCGTGCGCCTCGTGGCCCGCGGGGAGTCGGAAGGGGAGGACCCGCGACGGACCGTGCACGTCCGCGTCGGGCCGGAGGAGCTGCCGCTCGAGGACTCTCTCGCCACCGTCGGTGGGACCTCGATGGCCCTGCGGGTCGCGTCAGAGTTCGGCGGCCGGCTGCAACTCACGCTGCTCGACGCGCCGGTGGAGCAGACCGCCTACGCGATCCTCATGGACCTGGTCGCACTCGGTCGGGAGGCCGGGTAACCGTCCGAGAGGTGGTGGCCCGCGCGCGGGAGCGCGAGGCGACTGCCCGGCACCGCCTGCAATCCTCAGCTGCTCGCCGAGGTCCGGCGCTTGGTCGGGCCGGTCAATCCATGCCCAGTCGTTCGAGATGATCTTCGTCGAAGCCCGCGTGGTGCGCGAGCTCGTGGACCAGAGTCACGCGGATCTCCTCAGCCAGCTCGATGGGGTCGTTAAAGTCTTCCTCGAGCGGCTGCCGGAAGAGCGTGATCTTGTTCGGGAACGGCGACCAGTCGGCACCGTACTCGGTGGGCGGCACGCCCTCGTACAGCCCGTAGAGCATCTCTCCGGCGCGCAGACCGGCCGTCCTGCGCTGCTCGGGGTTCGGGACGTCGTCCACAACGATCGCCAGCTCGTCCAGGATCGGCCGCAGCGGCCCCGGGAGGCCGTCGATCGCGCGTTCGAGGGCGCGCTCGAAAAACGACTGCCCGAATGCCGGGCGAGGGTGACTTGAACGGGGCTGGGCAGCCCGGCTGCCGCGGCGATGCATCGGCACACGCCTATCCTACGCACGCGCCTGCCGCCCGCGAGTCGTGCTCGCGAACCGACTGGACGGGCCTTGACTTAGGGCCTGTGGCCGAATGCCCTGGAGGGTTTGCTAGGCGTTTGACGCCTCCTCGGAGCCGTGGAGCAGTAGGAAACGCCAGGACCCGTCGCGCCGAACGAGCGTGCCGGTCAGGCAGTAGGG
>JBKQRF010000335.1:0-22932 GCA_052144055.1 Candidatus Limnocylindrales bacterium | reverse complement strand
CCGAAGGCTCCGTCGTCACCGCCGCGGTGCGTGACATGGCCGCCGGCCACGGCTACGACGCCCTCAAGGGCGAGTACGGCGACATGTTCGCCAAGGGCATCGTGGATGCCCTCAAGGTGACCCGCTCCGCGCTCCAGAACGCCGCCTCGATCGCGGGCATGGTGCTCACCACCGAGACGCTCATCACCGACCTGCCGGAGAAGAAGGAGCCGGCCGCGGGAGGCGGCCATGACCACGACATGGACTACTAGGGGGTCCGTCCGGGTCCTTCAGCGTCCGCGAGAGCGGATGTCAGGCCCAGAGCAGACCGAGAGCCGGGTTTCCGTACGCGGATGCCCGGCTCTCACGTTATCGGCAGCGAGAGCGGCTGGACCGGTTCGCGACACCCACGGCCGGCGAGGTGCTCAGCGTCGGAGACAGCAGCGCGTGGTCTTCTGACTGGTACTGACGGCCGGCGGGTCCAGTCCACGCCTACAGGTCAGGCCTAATGACGCCCGGAGCTTCGCGGGTGCCTGATCGGGCGTTGGCGAGTCGCTCCCCAGGGTCTCGCGGAGGTGCAGGAGCTTCTCGATGCGCGGAAGCAACGCGGGGTTCGCCGCCGTGACCGTCCTGATCGCAAGCGCCATCCCGTCCGTTGGAGCCGGATCAGCTGTGGAGACGGCGCTGAGACTGCCGACTGTGCGCGGCGGCCGCCGGATTCCGCTATCGGCAAGCTTCGATGGTCGACATGACTTCAGCTCGCAGCGGCGGACGCGACATCTGCCCGGTGACTGAGCTGCTTCCTAGAATGGCCTAGTGAATATCCCCCCACTCGACGAGCCGGCCCGGGCTGACCCTACGGACCTCGGCGACCGCGTGGTCGACACCGTCGCTGTCGGCCAGCCCCACGGGCCGGTCGGCGATTACACCCGTCGTCTCCGACAGGCGTCCGCACCCGACGAGCCCCCCTGGCCGGTGGACGAGCCATGGCCGGCCGCCCCGCGGGAGGAGAGTGACCTGGACGAGACCGCCTCGTCCGGCCCAGACCCTCGCCGGGCCGAGCTCGAGGCGCAGATCCTCGCCCGGCTGAACCCCGAGCAGGCGCGAGCCGTCACGACCGCCGACGGTCCGCTGCTGATCCTTGCCGGCGCCGGCTCCGGCAAGACCCGAGTGCTCGCCCATCGCGTCGCGTACCTCGTCGGCGTACGTGGGGTGCGGCCGTGGCACATCCTGGCCGTCACCTTCACCAACAAGGCTGCCGCCGAGATGCGCGAGCGGATCCTCGGGCTGGTCGGCGAGGCCGGCCGCGACGTGGCGATGGGGACGTTCCACGCGCTCTGTGCGCGCGTGCTGCGCCGAGACGGCAGTGCAGTCGGGGTCGACCAGCGGTTCACGATCTACGACCAGGACGACCAGGTAAGCCTGATGCGGCAGGTGCTGCGGGACCTCGACGTTCCCGGCACCGGCGATACCCGTCCGCAGGCCGTCCTCGGGCAGGTTGGCCGCTGGAAGAACGATCTAGTCGGGCCTGAAGAGGCGGAGCAAGCCTCGCACACGTACTACGAAGGACTGGCCGCCAAGGCGTACCGGCGCTACCAGGCGCGACTGCAGGAGGCAAACGCGCTGGACTTCGACGATCTTCTGCTCGACGGTCTGCGCCTGTTCGAGCAGGCGCCCGACGTGCTCGCTCGCTACCAGGATCGCTGGCGCTACATCCACGTCGACGAGTACCAAGACACGAACCGGGCCCAATACCTGTGGATCCGGCACCTGGCGGCGAAGCGCCGCAACCTGGCTGTGGTAGGCGACGACGACCAGAGCATTTACAGCTGGCGCGGCGCGGATCTCCGCAACATCTTGGACTTCGAGCGTGACTATCCCGACGCGACCGTCGTCAAGCTCGAGCAGAACTACCGGTCCACGCAGCGGATCCTGGACGCCGCGCATGCGGTGGTGTCCCGGAACGCCGAGCGGACCGACAAGAAGCTGTGGACCGCCAACCCCGAAGGTGTGCTCATCGAGCGATTCGAGGCCGACTCCGAGGACGAGGAGGCCGACTGGATCGCCCGGCAACTCGACGCCCTGGTCAATGGCCGGGGGGCCCACGGCTCGGCGACGGTGTGGCGCGCCGACGAGGGCGACGAGCGGTCGTACGTGCTTCGCGACATCGCGGTGATGTACCGCACCAACGCGCAGAGCCGCCCGATCGAGGAGGCGTTCCTTCGCTGGGGGTTGCGCTATCAACTAGTCGGCGGCACACGCTTCTACCAGCGCCGTGAGGTCAAGGACGCACTGGCGTACCTGCGGGTGCTGCGCAACGACCACGACCGGGTCGCATTCGAGCGGGTCCTGAATGTGCCGCCGCGCGGCATCGGCCAGAAGACGGTCGAGGAAGTCCGGCGGCTCGCTGAGGAGCGGGGCGGCAACACGTGGGAGGCAGTGCTCGCGGCCGCGGAATCGCCCATCGTGGTTGGTCGGGCACGCAACGCGCTGTCGGACTTCGGCGCGCTGGTTGGTCGCCTGCGCGCCCGGGTCGGCATCATGCCGCTCCCGCAGCTGCTCGACGAGACGCTCGAGCAGTCCGGCTACCGGGCCATGCTCCACGACGGCACGGCGGAGGGCGAGGAGCGCTGGACGAACGTGCTCGAGCTGCGCGAGGTCGTGGAGCGGTACGGTGATCTGTCCCCCGAGGACGCGCTGGACCGGCTCCTTGAAGAGACGGCACTGGTCGCCGAGCAGGACACGTACGAGCGCGGGGCCGACGCGGCTACCCTGATCACGCTGCACGCGGCGAAAGGGCTCGAGTTCCCGGTGGTGTTCATAGCCGGAATGGAGGAGGGCGTGCTGCCCCATAGCCGCTCGCTCGACGATGAGCGGCAGATGGCCGAGGAGCGGCGGCTCGCGTACGTGGGAATGACGCGGGCGATGCACCGGCTATACCTCACGCATGCGGCCTCGCGTGTCACGTTCGGGCGGGGCGGGTTCGCGATCCCGAGCCGCTTCCTGCTCGAGATCCCGCCGGGGCTGCTGCATGGCCCCCGGCTTGTAGCGACGGACGCGGACCTCGACGACGACCAGCGCCCACCGACCGAGCGGACCGGCGGGATACTGGACCTCGACGTGGTGTTCGGACGGGATCGTGCGGGACGTTCGCGGGGGCGGACTGCGGACGGACGGGAGCGATCCATCCAGCGTCCGTTCGGTCCGCGCCACCTGCCGCCCGGCGGTGGGTTCGCGCCACCGCCCGGCGCGCCGCCAGCCGGGACGCCTTTCCGGCCGTCGCGTGACTTGGATGCGCGCCGCGCGTCCTACTACGGATCCAGCCGTCGGATGCCGCCGTTACTCACAACCGAGTCGCCGCCACCCGTGTTCCCGACCGGCGGGACATCCCGGTTCGTCGTACCCGGTGAGCGCCGTTACCGCGACGGGGATCGCGTGCGCCACGCGGCGTTTGGTGAGGGGAGGGTAGTGAGCTCCCGGCTTACCCGCGACGACGAGGAGGTCACGGTGGCCTTCCCGGATCGCGGCGTGAAGGTTCTCCTGGCGAGTCTCGCGAATCTGGAGCTGCTGGGATAGCCGTCGGCCGCCGCTCGCTCCCGGAGTGGAGGATGCGTGCGACTCTGCGGGCGATCCGTACCATAGCCCTCATGGAGGGCACCGGAGAGGCCGCGGTCCGCGCCTTCGAGCTGAGGGAGCAGATCGAGCGCGCCAACCGCCTGTACTACGTGGACGACGCACCTGAGCTGTCCGACGCCGAGTACGACGCCCTGATGCGCGAGCTGGTCAGATTGGAGGAGGCGTACCCGGAGCTGCGGACGCCCGACTCGCCGACACAGCGAGTCGGGGCGGTGCCGGCTGGCCGGTTCGCGGAGGTACGGCATGAGCAGCCGATGCTGTCGCTGTCGAACGCGTTCGGCGAGGACGAGCTTCGCGCCTTCGACGCCCGTGTCCGACGTGGACTGGCCCTGCCGCCCGCCCCCGAGCCGACGCCCGAGCTGCGCTATGTCGCCGAGCTCAAGATCGATGGGCTCGCGGTCAGCCTGCGCTTCGAGCAAGGTCGCTTGGCGCGCGGCGCGACCCGCGGGGACGGCACGACAGGCGAGGACGTCACGCCCAACCTGCGCACGATCTCCGCGATCCCGGCGCGCCTCCCGGAGCCGCTTGATGTCGAAGTGCGCGGCGAGGTCTACATGCCTCGCAGCGAGTTCGCGCGCATCAATGCCGAGCGTGAGGAGGCCGGCCTGCCGCTCTATGCGAACCCGCGGAACAGTGGGGCTGGATCCCTGCGGCAGCTGGATCCGGCCGTGACGGCTGGCCGCCGGCTCGCGTTATGGACGTACCAGCTTCTCGAGCAGTCGGGGCCGGGTTCATCGCAGTCGGACGCGCTCGCCCGCCTTGCCGCGCTGGGTTTCGCTGTCGAGCCCAACCACCTGGCCGGCCTCGACATCGACGGAGTGCTTCGCTTCCTGGAGCGCTGGCGAGAGGCCCGGCACGGCCTGGCGTACGAGACCGACGGCGTGGTCGTGAAGGTGGACCGGTTCGACCAGCAGCTCCGGCTCGGGATGGTCGCACGGGCGCCCCGCTGGGCAATCGCATACAAGTTCCCGCCGGAGCAGGTCGAGACTGTCGTCGAGGACATCGTCCCATACGTCGGGCGCACGGGGACCCTGACGCCGGTCGCCCACCTGGCTGCCGCGAAGGTGGCCGGTTCCACCGTGTCCCGCGCCACGCTGCACAACCTCGACGAGGTCCGGCGCAAAGACATCCGGATTGGCGACCGCGTGATCCTCCAGAAGGCTGGCGACGTGATCCCGGAAGTGGTCCGGCCTCTGGTGGAGCGGCGGTCCGGCCACGAGCGCCTCTTCGAGATGCCGGAGCGCTGCCCGGTCTGCGACACCCCGGTGGTCCGGGACGAGGGAGCCGTGCGCCACTACTGCCCGAACCCGGCGTGCCCCGCGCGGGTTGCCCAGGAGTACGCGCACTTCGCGGGACGCGGCGGCATGGACATCGAGGGTGCCGGATGGGTGGTGCTCCAACAACTGCTGCAGCGCGGCCTGATTCGGAGCCGCGGCGACTTCTACCGGCTTCGCGTCGAGGACGTCGAGACACTTGACCGGTTCGCGCGCAAGAGCGCGCAGAACCTCGTGGACTCTATCGAGCGCTCCCGGCGGCGCCCGCTCTCCCGCATCCTCAACGCGCTTGGCATCCCGCAGGTCGGCGAACAGACGGCGGTCGACCTCGCCGGCTGGGCGGCCGCGTCTTGGCCGCCGAGAGCCGACGAACAGATGGGTGACCCGGACGGCTGGACGGCCCGGGTGGCCCGCTCGATGCGCGACACGGCACGCGAGGCTCCCGAGCGGTTCCAAGAAGTGCCGGGCGTCGGGGCCGTCGTGGCCGACGCGATCGCGCGGTACTTCGCCGACAACGCGACGGGCAGCGTCCTCGGCGACTTGGTCGCCGCGGGAGTGGAGGCCGAGCGCCCTGTCTCGCGCGCGGTCCAGTCGTCCGGCGCCGCGGCCGGCGGGGGAGCCCTGGCCGGCAGGACGCTCGTGGTCACCGGGACGCTGTCTGGGTTCAGCCGGCAGGAGGCGGAGGAGGCGATCCGGGCGGCGGGAGGCCATCCCTCCGGGTCGGTGTCGCGGAAGACCCACTACCTCGTGGCCGGCGAGAACGCGGGCTCGAAGCTCACGAAGGCTCAGGAGCTGGGTGTGCCGGTGCTCGACGAGGAGGGGTTCCGTCGACTGCTGGCCGGCAAGGAGCCGCAGGCCGAGGCAGGGCCGTCCGGTGGTTGACGCAGCGATCGTCCGTCGCGCGGCCCGCGGTTGATACCGGGTCGAGTGTCGCCCAGCCCGCACTAATCCGAGCGCCCCCGGCAGAGGGGACAAGTCAGGTGGCATCGCCGGGGCGAGCACCTCCGCTATCATCCGTGAATGGCCACGCTCTCTCGCGCCGACGTCGACCACGTGGCGCTCCTCGCGCGCCTAGGGCTGTCGGACGGCGAGCTGGCGCTCCTCGAGGGTCAGCTCAACCACATCCTTGACCAGTACCGCGTGCTGTCGGAGCTCGACACGGCGGCGATCGCGCCGACGGCCCAGGTGATCGAGCTCGAGAACATCCTGCGCGACGACGTGCCCGGCGCATCGCTCAGCCCGGACGAGGCGCTGTCGGGCGCGCCCGAACGGCAGGGCGATTACTTCGTGGTGCCGGTCGTCGTAGAGGGCGCCGACTGATGGACGGGCAGCGGCGCTCAGCGGACGGGCCGGGACCTCACCGGTGACGGGCCGCGGCTTCACGCGACTCTTCGCCCACGAGATGGCGCGAGGACTGCGCGCGGGCGAGTTCAGCTCGCGCGAGTTGGTGGACGCGCACTTGGAGCTGGCGCACGCGACGGATCGCGGCCTGCACGCGTGGCTCTTCATCGACGATGGGCGGGCGAGAGCGGCTGCCGATGCTGCCGATGCTCGGCTGGCCGAGGCCCGCCGGGCCGGCGGCGCAGCCCTGGCCGCCCTGCCGGCGTTGTTGGGGATCCCGATCGGGCTCAAGGACCTCGTCGTCACGCGGGGCCAGCCGTCCACCGCCGGCAGCCGGATCTTGGAGGGGTTCGTCGGACCGTTCGACGCGCACATCGCCGAGCGGATCGCGGCGGCCGGAGGGGTTGTCCTCGGCAAGACCAACATGGACGAGTTCGCCATGGGCTCTTCGACCGAGCATTCCGCTTGGGGTCCCACCGCCAACCCGTGGGCTCTTGACCGCGCGCCGGGCGGAAGCAGCGGGGGGTCGGCGGCCGCCGTTGGCGCATACCACTGCCCAGTGTCGGTCGGGACCGACACTGGTGGGTCTGTCCGCCAGCCGGCGGCCCTATGCGGCGTCGTGGGCATGAAGCCAACGTACGGCCGCGTCAGCCGCTACGGCATCATCGCGTTCGCCAGCTCGCTGGATCAGGTCGGGCCGTTCGGTCGGGACGTGCGAGATGTGGCTGCGCTCCTGCAGACCGTCGCCGGGCGCGACGGCCGCGACTCTACGTCGAGTCCGATCGCCGTCCCGGACTACCTGGCGGACCTCCCCGAGGACGACGACGCGGCGGCTGGCGTGCTCCGCGGGCTCCGCCTGGGGCTGCCCCGTGAGTACTTCGTGCCGGGCATGGAGCCCGGCGTGGAGGCGCGTGTGCGCGAAGCCGTCCGGGCGCTCGAGGAAGCCGGCGCCGAGATCGTCGATATCTCGCTGCCCCACACCGACTACGGCCTGGCGACGTACTACATCATTGCGCCCGCCGAGGCCTCGGCGAACCTAGCCCGTTACGACGGGATCCGTTTCGGGCACTCGGTGCGCGACGGCGACGTGCTCGCCGACTACCTCGCCAGCCGGGGTTCCGGGTTCGGCGACGAGGTCAAGCGCCGGATCATGCTCGGCACCTACGCCCTCTCCGCCGGCTACTACGACGCGTACTACGTCAAGGCGCAGAAAGTGCGCACCTTGATCAAGGCGGATTTCGATGCCGCCTTCGAGGACGTTGACGCGATCGTCGCGCCCACCAGCCCGACCGTCGCCTTCCCGCTGGGCGAACGGCTCAACGATCCGGTCGCGATGTACCTGTTGGACGTGTGCACGCTGCCCGTGAACGTGGCCGGCCTGCCGGGGATGTCCGTTCCGTGCGGCCTGTCCGAGGGGCTTCCCGTCGGCCTGCAAATCGTCGGCCGGGCGTGGGACGAGGGGTACGTGCTCCGCATCGGGCGTGCCTACGAGGCCATCACCGGGGGCTCCACCTGGCGGGGAATGGAGCCGTCCGCCCTGCCCCTACTGCTTGACCCGGCCACGTCCGCGCCACGCCTGCCTGTGCCGGCCATGCCGGCCTGATCGGGAGGATCGAGCGATGTCCACGTCCACCGAAACCATTCCTGCCGAGGCTCCGTCCGCGCGCACGCGCCTGGCCGTCCGCATGTCGATAGTGCCCGCGTCGGGGATCCGCAAGTTCTTCGACGTGATTGCGACGATGCCAGAGGTCATCTCGCTGGGCGTAGGGGAGCCCGACTTCACCACGCCTGACGCCGTGGTCCGCGCCGGGGTGCGGTCGCTGGAAGCTGGCCGCACCCACTACACGAGCAACTCCGGGACGCTGGAGCTGCGGCGCGCCATCGCTGGGAACCTCGAGCGACGGTACGGCGTCGCCTACGACCCGAACGCGGAGATCCTTGTCACGGTTGGAGCTTCCGAAGCGGTCGCTGCGACTATGACCGCGCTCGTCGACCCGGGAGACGAAGTGCTGCTGCACGAGCCGTCATACGTGGCGTACATGCCGGCGGTCGTCTTTGCCGGAGGCACCACCGTACACGTTCCGACGCGGGCCGCGGACGGGTTCGCGCTCGACCCGAAGGAAGTTGAGCGGCGGGTCACTACGCGGACCAAGGTGCTGTTCCTCGGCTACCCGTGCAACCCCACGGGCGCCGTCCTGCCGCCAGAGGTGCTTCGCGCGCTCGCGGACATCGCCCGGCGCCACGATCTCCTCGTGGTCAGCGACGAGATCTACGACCGCCTCGTCTACGGCGGCCACCGCCACGAACCGATCTCCAGCCTGCCCGGCATGCGCGAACGCACCGTGCTCATCGGCGGCTTCTCGAAGGCGTACGCGATGACGGGGTGGCGCGTGGGGTACGTCTGCGCGCCGCGGGACCTCCTCGAGGGCATCCTCAAGGTCCACCAGTATCAGATCATGTGTGCCCCGACCACCGCTCAGGACGCGGCCGTCGTGGCCGTTCGCGAGGCCGAGCCCGACGTCGAACGAATGCTGGCCGAGTACGACCGGCGCCGGCGGATGTTCGTGGCCGGGCTCAACCGAATCGGCCTTCCGACGCCGGATCCGCGCGGCGCTTTCTACGCGTTCCCTGATGTCAGCGGCACGGGACTGACCAGTGACCAGTTCGCCGAGCGGCTGCTGTTCGAGGAGCACGTCGCGGTCGTCCCCGGTGATTCGTTCGGGCCGTCCGGTGCCGGTCACGTGCGTGCGTGCTACGCGACAAGCTACGAGCAGCTGGAGGAGGCGCTGGTGCGCATCGAGCGGTTCGTCGCCCGGACAGGGGAAGCGCGCCGCGATGTCTGACGCCGCCATCGACATACCAGCGGCTGAGAGCGTCACCCGCTGGGAGGCGGTCATCGGGATCGAGGTGCACGCGCAGCTGCGCACCACGTCCAAGATGTTCTGCGCATGCTCGACCGACCTACGCGATGCGGGCCCCAACACCCGCACCTGCCCCGTCTGCTTGGGCCTGCCGGGCGTCCTTCCCGTGATCAACCGACGGGCCGTGGAGTTGGTCCTCGCGACTGGGATCGCCATCGAGGCGGAACTCGCGCCGGTCACGCGCTGGGACCGCAAGAACTACTTCTATCCGGACCTCCCGAAGGGCTACCAGATCAGTCAGTACGACCTGCCGCTCGCGGCCAACGGTCGCCTCACGTTCGACACTAGCGCAGGGCCCTTTACGGTTCGTATCCGGCGTGCGCATCTCGAGGAGGACACGGCCCGCCTGCAGCACACGACTGACGAACTCGGACGACGGATAAGCCTAGTCGACTTTAACCGGTCGGGGCTTCCCCTCATGGAGATCGTCACGGAGCCGGACGTGCGCACGGCGGAGCAAGCCCGCCGGTACGCCGAGGAACTCCGGCTCCTGCTCCGCGCGATCGGCGCGTCGGACGCGGAGATGGAGAACGGACAGATGCGGGTCGAGGCGAACGTGTCGATCCGCCCGGCCGGGTCCGAAGCCTACGGGACTCGGACTGAGGTCAAGAACATGAACTCGTTCCGTGCCGTGGAGCGCGCGATCGCGCACGAGATCCAACGGCAGAGCCGCGCGCTTGAGGCCGGCGAGGTGCTCGTGCAGGAGACGCGCGGCTGGGACGACGTGCGCAATGAAACGTACACGATGCGGGTCAAGGAGGACTCCGACGACTACCGGTACTTCCCGGAGCCGGACCTGCCACCATTGCGCACCGACCCGGCCTGGCTACAGACGATCAGGTCGTCGCTCCCAGAGCTGCCATCCGCGCGACGGGCCCGCTATGTGTCCGCGCTGGGTCTGTCACCCTACGACGCGGGAGTCATCGTGGCCGACGTGGCAGCGAGCGCTCTCTTCGAGGATGCGCTGCTCGCGGCTGGGAGTCAGTCGGCCGCCGCGTGGCCGGTGCCCAAGGCGCTGGCAAACTGGGTGACCGGCGAGTACCCGCGCATCCTGAAGACGTGCGGGGACGGCGGCCACGCCTCCGGCGCAGAGTTGGTGCGTCTCGTCGCGATGGTGGAGAATGGGCACCTCTCGGGCACGAACGCGAAGGAGGTCTTTGCGCGGCACGTCGAGACCGGCGAGCCCGTCGAGCGGATCGTGTCCGACTTCGACCTCAGCCAGATCTCCGACGAAGGTGCACTCATGGCGGCGATCGACGCGGTTCTCGCCGCGAACGAGACAGCGGTCTCGGACTATCGGACCGGGAAGCCGCAGGCCGTCGGGTTCTTGGTTGGTCAGGTGATGAAGGCCACGCGGGGGCAGGCGAACGCCGCAATGGTGCAACGGCTGATCCATCAGCGACTGGAGAACGGTGGGTGACGGCGCGGTTTGTGCGTCCCGCGGTACGCCGGACGGGGGGCCTGGCCGGCAACGGGGTTCGCCGGTGAGCGTCGTGAACGTCGTCCTCTGGATCGCCGGGGCTGCCCTGCTTGTCGCCGCGTATGTCCGCGGGATGCCCTACTGGCACCGCTACCAGGCGATGCGCAGTCAGCAGGACAACGTCCGCCGCTACGAGACATGGCGCGGCCGCTCCGCGGAGCGAGGCCCATCCAGCGCGGACCTCATGGCGGCCGAGCTGCGCCGCCGCGCGCAGCCCTGGATCCTGGCGGGCATCGCGGGGATCGTCATGATCGTCGCTGGCTTCGCCATCCGCTAGCCGGGTTCGGCGGTCGCGACGCCACGGCGGTGCTCAGCGGCCCGCGTTGCGCATTACCTGGTGCTCGATCTTGGTGCAGCGGTCCATCACCACGGGGAGCCCCGCGGCTACCGCGAGGCGGGCGGCCTCCCAGCTGACGACACCGAGCTGCAGCCAGAGCGCTCCTGCCTGCGTCGCGACCGCCTGCCGCGCCACCTCGGGGGCAGCGCCCGGACGGCGGAAGACGTCCACGATGTCGAAACGTCCGTCGGCCGCGACCGCCGACGCCAAGTCCGGGTACGCTTTCTGCCCTAGGACCTCCGACACCGACGGATTGATGGGCACGCACTCATACCCTGCGGCGAGCAGGTAACTCATCACGCCGTTCGATGGCCGCACCGGGTCCGGAGAGGCGCCGACGATCGCGATCCGGCGCGCAGCCGCCAGAAGTTCGCGAGCTTCGGTGGTCGTGGCCAGCACGACGTCGGCTCGTCCCTCCTTGCTGTCGAGCGCCTCCGATGCCTGGTCTTGCTCAGTTGTCCACCGGGCGGTCTCCGGGTCGCGCTCAGCCGCCGCGCTCTGCCCCACCATCCCGCCCCCCAGCCGATCGGCCGGCCCCATCCCATCACCCACCGTTGCCTCCCCACATCCATCCGTATTGCACAGCGCAGTTCGAGTCGCTTTGTGTTCCACCCATGCGCGCAAGCATTGCACGGCGCTCCCGGCCGCGTGCATACTGGCGCCGCATCGCCGCAGTTGCCGGGGTGCGAGGCGACGGGCGGCAGTGGGGAGACCACCGTCCGGGGGCAAGCCCCGGTGGGTGGATGGAGTTGGTCCGGATGGTTCGAGCCGGACGTGACGGGTAATGGAGGAACGAACGTTGCGAAAGTTACTCGCGATGACCGCAGTAGCAGTGATCTTGTTCGGTGCCTGCTCGTCTGCGGCGACAACGGCGCCGACAGCGGCTCCGGCCACTCCGGCGTCGGCCACGGCAGCCCCCGCCTCGGCGGCAGCCCCCGCCTCGGCGGCGGCGGCCATGGCGAGCCCGGCAGCCAGCGCGGCGGCGAGCTGTGTGCCCAACAATCCGAAGTTCACGGTCGGCCTCGTCACCGACGTGGGCGGCCTGAACGACAAGAGCTTCAACCACCTCGCGTATCTCGGCCTCCTGCAGGCCGAGTGCCAGCTCGGAGTGACCGGCGAGGTGGTCCAGTCGTCCGAGCAGTCCCAATACGTGCCGAACCTGACCTCGTTCGCCCAGAAGGGCGACAACCTAGTCATCGCAGTTGGGTTCCTGATGGCGAACGCGGTCTACACGGTGGCGACGGAGTATCCGAAGGTCCACTTCGCCGCGATCGACACCGCGCCGGCTGACGCCAAGGGCAACACGGTCAACCTGCCCAACGTCGCCAACCTGTTCTTCCATGAGCAGGAGTCCGGCTACACGGTCGGGTATCTGGCGGCGCTCATGGAGAAGGGTAAGGTCGGCGCGGCGACGTCCGGCACGATCGGCTGGATGGGTGGCCTCTCCATCCCCTCTGTTAACCGCTACATCGCCGGCTACATCGCAGGGGCGAAGGCTGCGGATCCCTCCATCAAGATCCTGGGCGGCTACTCGCAATCCTTTACCGACGAGACGACGGCCAAGGCGATCGGCCTGAACCAGATCTCGCGCGGCGCGACCATCCTGTTCCAGGTCGCCGGCGGGAGCGGGCTCGGCTACCTGCAGGCAGCCGTGGACCAGAAAGTCTACGGCATCGGCGTCGACGCGGACCAGAACTACGTCGCCCCGTCGACGATCATCACCAGCGCGATCAAGAAGGTCAATGTCGCCGTCTTCCAGACCATCCAGGGCCTGCTGAACAGCACGTTCAAGGCTGGTGACAACGAGTTCAGCCTGCAGAACCAGGCAACTGGCTTCGCGCCGCCGAACAGCGCTGTGCCGGCCAGTATCGTCTCGCAGGTTCAGCAGATCGAGCAGGAGATCGGGAGCGGGCAGATCACGCCGCCGGCTACTATCCCCGCCAACTGCACGTCCGGCTGCTGATCAATCACATTGTTGGCGGCGGATCGTCCCGCCGGCCACCGTCCTGTCGGATCGCCGACTGGTAGCCTCACGAGTTCGGGGCGGGCGCGGCTTGGGCCGCCCCGCCCCGAGACACATCCCCCGACGCGCATCCCGAGCAGGAGCAGCATGTGAGCGTCGCTACCGCACCCGTGGAGGCCCCACGCGGGCGCATCCTGCGGTTCTTCGCGGCTGGGATCACGCCCGTGCTCGCCGTGGTCTTGGCCATCATCGTGGGCGGGCTGCTGGTGCTGGCCACCGGTAGCAACCCGATCGTCGCCTACCAGCAGATGATCGTGGGTGCCGTCGGTACGCCCTTTGACATCTCCGAAACACTGATCTCGTCGATCCCCCTGATCCTGGCTGCCTACGCGGTCTCGTTCGCGTTCCGCTGCGGCCTCTTCAACATCGGCGCCGAAGGTCAGCTGTACATGGGGGCGATCGCGTCCACGTGGGTGGCTACCACGCTATCCACGTGGCCGGGACCGCCGCTGATCGCGCTCGCCATGATTGCTGCGATGGCCGCCGGCGCGGCTTGGGCCGCCATCGCGGGGTTCCTCAAGGCGCGCACGGGCGCCCACGAGGTGATCACCACGATGATGTTGAGCTACGTGGCGATCGACATCAGCCACTGGCTCCTGGAGGCGGGACCCATGACGCCCGCTAACGCCTACGGGACGCCGGAATCGGGACCCATCCCGACCCAGGCATACTTTCCCGTGATCCTGCCTTCCTCGATCTTGGCAAACGCGCGCCTCAATATCAGCCTGTTCATCACCATTCTGGCCGGCGTCGTGTTCGCCTGGATCCTCTGGCGTACGCCTCTCGGCTACGAGATCCGGGCCGTGGGCCTGAATGCTAAGGCGGCGGCCTACGGCGGTATCGGCGTGGCAAGCCGGATGGTCATCGCGATGGCCATCGCCGGTGCGTTCGCTGGGCTGGCCGGCATGGCCCCGGTTTGGGTCCAGCACCGGCTGTACGACAGTTTCTCGCCCGGGTACGGCTACGAGGCGATCGCGATCGCCCTGGTCGGCAAGAATTCAGCCATCGGGATCTTCTTGGCTGGCCTGCTGTACGGCGCGATGATCCATGGTTCGGTCGCCATGCAGGCCAACGCCAATATCTCGGGATACCTTGTAGAGATCCTCCAGGCGCTCGTGCTTTTCTTCGTCGGTGCCGAGATGCTCACTCGCTGGATCATCCGCCGCGGTGGCCTGCGTGCGGTGCTGGAGGCAGCTGGCTGATGAACCTCATCGGCATTCTGGCCGGCGTTTTCGCCCGGCCCGACCTGTGGGCAGGGACGCTGCGCTTCGCCACCCCGCTCACTCTGGCGGCACTCGGCGGCGTCATCTCTGAGCGATCGGGTGTGGTCAACATCGCCATGGAAGGCATGATGCTGGTAGGGGCCTTCTTCGCCGTCCTCGCGGCGGCGACCACCGGCAACGTCCTCGTGGCCACGCTGGTCTCTGTGGCCTGCGGCGGACTCATCGCGTCCGTCCATGGCGTGGCGTCGATCCAGTTCCGGGCGAACCAGATCGTCTCCGGCATGGCGATCAACCTGCTGGCCCTGGGGCTAACGAGCTTCCTGCTGTTTCACTTCTACTCGCTGAGTGGCACGCCGCCGAACATTCCAGCGCTCCCAGATATCACCCTGCCAGTGATCAGCACGATGCCGTTCGTGGGCAAGGTTATCGGCACCATGAACATCGCGACCTGGCTCGCGCTCCTCGCCGTTCCGGTGACCTGGTGGTTCCTTTTCCGCACCACGCTCGGGCTGCGCATTCGCGCGGTCGGGGAGCACCCCCGCGCTGCGGACACGCTGGGTGTGAATGTGTTCCAGATGCGCTACCTCTGCGTGATCCTGAGCGGTTTGCTTTCCGGGCTGGGTGGCGCGTATCTGGCCTTGGGCGTCGCCCACTCATTCACTGACAACATGACGAGCGGTGCGGGTTTCATCGCGCTGGCCGCGATGATCTTCGGCAAGTGGCACCCAGTGGGTGCCTTCCTGGCCTGTCTGCTCTTCGGCTTCGGAAGTTCCCTGGGCATTAACCTCCAGGGTTCCGGCACTGGTATCCCCGACCAGCTCATCTCCGCGACGCCCTATATCCTGACAGTCATCGCGCTGGCGGGGTTGGTTGGGCGGTCCACGGCACCGGCCGCCGATGGGACTCCGTACGAGGTCGGCGAGTGATGGCCGGGCACGCATCGAGGATCAACACCGTTCCTCCAGCCCCGCCGGCCCTGGTGACGTCCACCCGGCTGCGGGAAACGATGGCCCCGGCGGCCGGTTCGACGCCAAAGCTGGCGATGCGCGGCATCGTCAAGTACTTTGGCTCGCTCCTCGCGAACGATCATGTGGATCTCACTGTCGTGCCCGGTGACATCCACGCGGTGGTGGGGGAGAACGGCGCCGGCAAGACCACGCTGATGAACATTCTCTATGGGCTGATCCACCCGGACGAAGGCGAGATCGTCATTGATGGGCAGCTGGTCCACATCCGGGGCCCCCGCGACGCGATCGCGGCCGGCGTTGGCATGGTGCATCAGCACTTCCAGCTGGTTCGGGTGATGACGGTCGCGGAAAACGTCGTGCTGGGCCAGGAACCCGGCACGATCCAGCTCGACATGCGACGCGCGGTGAACGACGTTCGCACGTTGGTCGAGCGGTTTGGCTTGGTTGTGGAGCCAACTGCGCGCATCGACACGCTTCCCGTGGGCCTGCAGCAGCGAGTAGAGATCCTCAAGATCCTGTACCGCGGCTCGAACCTGCTCGTGTTCGACGAACCAACGGCCGTGCTGACCCCCCAGGAGACCGACGAGCTGTTCGAGATCTTGCGCGGCCTGGTCGCGGGCGGCAAGACGGTCATCCTGATCACTCACAAGCTGAACGAGGTGATGGCGGTGTCGCAGCAGGTCACCGTGCTGCGGCAGGGCAGGGTGGAGGGGGTCCTGGAGACCGCGCGAACGTCCCCCCCCGAGATTGCCCGCCTAATGGTCGGCCGAGAAGTGCTCCTGCGCGTCGAGCGTGACGCCCCGCACCTCGGCGAGGTCAGCTTGGAGCTTCGCGGTGTTCAGGCACATTCCGACCGCGGGCTTCCCGCCCTGGAGGACGTGCGCCTGCAGGTCCGCTCCGGGGAGATCTTGGGCATCGCTGGCGTGAGCGGCAATGGGCAGCTCGAGCTGGCCGAGGTCGTGGCCGGCCTCCGTCACATGACCGGCGGCCAGGTGCTGATCGGCGGCCGCGACGTCACCACCGAGTCACCGGCGGACCGCCGAGCTCACGGCCTGGCCTACATTCCCGAGGACCGCCGGGTTGACGGCCTCGTGCTGCCGTTCCCGGTTAGGGACAACCTGATCCTGGGCAGCCAGGAGCGCGCGCCATTTCGCCGCGGCTGGCAGCTCGACAACCAGGCCATCACGCGACGCGCCGACGACCTGATCGAGCGCTTCGACATCCGGCCGCCTCGTCGGGATGCCCTGGCGTCTGCTCTCTCAGGGGGGAACCAGCAGAAGGTAGTCGTGGCGCGCGAGCTGGCCGACCAGCCGAAGGTGCTGGTGGCTGCCGAGCCGTCGCGCGGCCTCGACGTGGGGGCAACCGAGTTCATCCACCAGCAGCTCGTGGCGCAGCGGGACGAGGGTCTCGCCATCCTGCTGATCTCGAGTGAGCTTGACGAGATCTTCTCCCTGTCGGACACGATCGCCGTAATCTACCGGGGGCGCATCTTGGAGGTGATGCCGAGCGCCAGTGCCGACCGGGAGCGCGTTGGGCTGCTCATGGCCGGGGGGATGGCGGAGGAAGCACTGCCCACGGCCGCCCAGATCGCGGCGGCAGCGGCCGAGGCGGCCAGGGCTGCCGGCGCGGGCGCGAGAGGCGAGTCCGGGAAGGGTGGCGCCTGACCCGCCGGCCACCACCGACCGCCGATCCGGAGGGAGTGCCGGCTTGGCGCGTCAGGACGGCGCTGGGGATCGTCTACGTCGTGTGGGGCTCGACCTACCTCGCGATCCGGGTGATGGTGGCGGACCTCCCACCGCTGCTAGGCGCCGGGATCCGCTTCGTGGTCGCGGGCGCCATTCTTTTCCTGGTGCTCGCGCTGCGCGCTGGCGTGCGACGATTCGCGTTGCCGCCGAGGGAGCTGCTGGGTGCGAGCGTAATCGGCATCGCGCTGCTCGCAGCGGGGAACGGCGGTATCAGCGCGGCGGAGCAGCACGTGCCATCGTCGCTCGCAGCTCTCGTGGCCGCGTCGATCCCTCTCTGGGTGGTCGTGTTCCGAGCGCTTGCGAAGGAACGGGTCACCCGAGGCACGCTCGGGGGCGTCGCGCTGGGGTTCGTCGGAGTCGGCTTGCTGGCAGCGCAGGGCGAGCGTGGGTCAGCCGACCCTGCCGCCGTGTTGCTATTGGTAGTGGCTTGCGTTTGCTGGTCGGCCGGGTCGTTCGCGACCGGTCGCATCCCGATGCCGCGCGACCCATTCGTCTCGACGGCGGTCGAAATGCTGGTCGGCGGCCTCGTCCTCCTGGCAATTGCGGTGCTGGCCGGTCAGGACGCGCTGCCCGTTCATGTCCAGATGCGGTCGTGGCTGGCGCTCGGGTATCTGGTCGTCTTCGGGTCGCTGTTGGGCTTCACGGCTTACACGTGGCTGCTGGCGCACGCGCCTGTATCGCAGGTCGCGACCTACGCCTACGTCAACCCTGTAATCGCGCTCGTGCTTGGCTGGGCGCTCCTCTCGGAGCCGCTGACCCCCTTCCTGCTTGGCGGGGCCGTGCTTGTGCTGGGAGCGGTGGTGCTGGTGCTCCGGCACGAGGCACGACCGGTCCCGGCGACGCTAGCGGCCGAGGAGGGCGGCTAGGGATCCCCGCCAGCGCCAGACGCGCGCGTGGCCCGGACGCTCGTGAACCGCGGGACGGCCGGCGTGCCCCGGGGGCCCGCGGGCCTCGTCACCCTGACGGGACGGCAACGCCGTCCCGCTCCCGCGCCGCCGGTCAGCTCTCAGTCGGCAGCTGCACGTATGCGGACTGGATCCCCACCAGGCCGGGGCCCGTAAGGCGATTGAACACGAGCTGCCCCGAGCCGCCGAAGACGCCCGTCTTCAACCCGTAGCCTGCCAGCTGCATCGACACCGTCTCATTGCGATAGATCCACCCACCGCCCTCAACGTCGATCGCCTCGTCCGGGGCGAGCGCTTTGTTGAAGACGTCGCCACAGCCGCGCAGCCGCGCACGCCGTCCTCGGGGCCGGCGAGGAATCTGTCGATGAGCATTGGGGTGCTATCAACGCAACAATGCAGCGGCCTCGAGCGCCATCCCGGGGGCGCGTCCGTGCGGCCGCTCAGTCCGGGCGGTCGCGGCTATCCTTGACCCCATGTCCCGCCTGCCTCCGCGACCGTTGCCATGACCATCGGCCCTAACGACTTCGCCCACCTCCACGTCCACACCGAGTTCAGCCTGCTCGACGGCCTTGGCCGCATTGACGAGCTGGTGTCGGAGGCATCGGCGCTCGGGTTCGATTCGCTCGCCATCACGGACCACGGCGCGCTGTATGGAGCGGTCGCCTTCTACCAGGCCGCCACCCAGCGCGGCATCAAGCCCATCATCGGCATCGAGACGTACGTGGCGCGGCGCTCGATGACCGACCGCGAGGGCAAGGCCGATTCGCAGCCCTACCACTTGGTGCTGCTGGCCAGGGACTGGACCGGCTACCAGAACCTGTGTCGGATCGTGACCGATGCTCACCTCGAGGGCTACTACTACAAGCCGCGGATCGACCGGGACTACCTCGCTAAGCACGCGGAGGGGCTGATCGGGCTGTCCGCATGCCTGGGCGGAGAGATTCCTAAGGCGCTGGAGGTGGACGACTGGGAGGGCGCCCGGCGCCTGGCTGGCGCCTACGGAGACATCTTCGGGCCGGGCAACTTCTACTTGGAGCTCCAGGACCATGGGATCCCGCTGCAGCGCCGCTTGAATGAGCAGTTGGCGCGACTGGCGCCCGAGATGGGTCTGCCGCTGATCGCGACCAACGACCTCCACTACGTGCGGCGCTCTCAGGCGGAGGCGCACGACGTCCTACTCTGCATTGGGACCGCCTCCAACCTCGACACGCCTAACCGGTTGCGCTTCGAGAGCGACGAGTTCTACCTCAAGAGCGCAGCAGAGATGGAGTCTGTTTTCCGCGACGTGCCCGAGGCCCTGCGCAACACGCGGCGCGTGGCCGAGATGGTCGACATGCAGTTCGAGTTTGGCCACCTCCGCCTGCCCGAGTTCCCGGTGCCTGACGGGCACACGGCGGAATCGTGGCTGCGAGCGGAGTGCGAGCGCGGGCTGCGTGCGCGCTACCCGGAGATCACCCAGGAGATCCGAGAGCGGCTCGAGTACGAGCTGGACGTGATCTGCAGGATGGGGTACGCGGCCTACTTCCTGATCGTCGCGGATTTCACCCGCTTCGCGCGTGAGCAGGGGATTGCGACTACCTGCCGGGGCAGCGCGCCGGGTTCGATCGTGACCCACACCCTGGGCATCACGCCGGTGGACCCGATCCATTACGAGCTGCCGTTCGAGCGCTTCCTCAACCCGGACCGCGTCACGATGCCCGACATCGACATGGACTTTGAGGACGCCCGTCGCGACGAAGTCATCAACTATGTCACGCACAAGTACGGCGCGGACCACGTCGCCCAGATCATCACCTTCGGCACCATGCTTGCGCGAGCGGCGCTCCGCGACGTGGGCCGCGTGCTGGGCATGCCCTACGGCGATGTGGACCGCATCGCCAAGGCCGTCCCGAACCACCTGGGCATCCGGCTCGACGAGGCTATCGAGCAGGCACCCGAGCTGCGCGGGATGTACGAGAGCGATCCGCAAGTTCACAAGCTGGTCGAGCTCGCGAAACAAGTAGAAGGTGTGGCGCGCAACGCCTCGACCCACGCCGCTGGCGTCGTCATCAGCCGCGAGCCGCTGACCGAGATCATGCCCCTGCAGCGGGCGACCAACTCCGAGGCGCTGATGACGCAGTACGAAATGCACGGCGTCGACGCGCTCGGGTTGCTGAAGTTCGACTTCCTTGGGCTCTCCAACCTGACGATCCTGCGCCAGGCGGTCGACGCGATCCGCCGTACCCGCGGCGTGGAGGTTGACCTCGATCACATCCCGCTGGACGATCCGAAGACGTTCGAGTTGCTGGCGTCTGGCGAGACCACTGGCGTGTTCCAGCTCGAGTCGGCCGGAATGCGACGCTACGTCCGGGAGCTGCGCCCGACCTCCGTATACGACCTGGCGGCGATGGTTGCTCTGTACCGCCCGGGCCCCATGGATAACATCCCGGCCTACATTCGGCGCAAGCATGGCGAGGAGCCGATCAGCTATTTGCACCCGCTCCTCGAGCCGTATCTCTCCAAGACGTACGGGATCTTCGTCTATCAGGAAGACATCATGGCCGCGGCCCGGGCCCTCGCGGGGTTTAGCGGCCCCGAGGCGGACACCCTCGGCTACGCGATTCGAAAGAAGAAGGACAAGGTCCTCCAGCAGATGATGGAGAAGTTCGTGCCGCAGGCGGCCGAACGGGGCGTGAAGCCGGCCGTCATTGAGGCGGTCTTCGCCGCGTTCCAGCCGTTCGCGCGGTACGGCTTCAACAAAGCGCACGCCACTACGTACGGCCTTGTCGCGTACCAGACGGCCTACCTGAAGGCGAACTACACCGTCGAGTACATGGCGAGCGTGCTTACGGCCTTCCGGGACAACACGGAGAAAGTCGCGGCTGCGGTGGCCGAGTGCCGCCGGCTGGGGATCGAGGTCCGGCCCCCCGACGTGCACCGCAGCCACCTCGACTTCACGGTCGAGGGCGAGGGCATCCGCTTCGGGCTCCTCGCGGTCAAGAACGTCGGCCAGAGCGCAATTGAATCGATCATCGCGGCGCGCGAAGCTGACGGGGACTTCCGCTCGCTCACGGACTTCTGCCGCCGTGTCGATCTTCGGCTCGTCAACAAGCGCGTGCTCGAGTCGCTCATCAAAGTGGGCGCATTAGGCCGCTTCGGCCACCCAGCCCAGCTGCTGCTGGCGCTCGACGACACGATGGCGTCGGCGCAGGGGGAGCAGCGTGACCGATTGAGCGGGCAGACGTCGCTGTTCGGGGGAGATGCGGAGCCGGAGGCGCTGGAGCGCCCGCTGCCGAACGCGACAGAGGCGCCGCCGCGCGAACGGCTGCGCTGGGAGAAGGAATTGATCGGACTCTACCTCTCCGATCACCCGCTCGCGTCGCTCGCCCAGCAGCTTGACCGCTACGTCACTGCCTACAGCGGTGACCTCGGTGAGGAAATGGACCAGCAGCGCGTCGTGATCGGCGGCGTGGTAGCGGGCATGCGGCGCGTAATCACGAAGGCGAAAGCGACGATGGGCGTCGCGACGGTCGAGGACCTCCAGGGAACCATCGAAGTGATCGTATTTCCTAGAACGTTCGAGGCCACCGCCCCGATTTGGCAGGAGGATTCGATTCTCTTGGTGGCCGGGCGGGTTGATCACAAGGGCGACGGCTCCGTGGTTCTCGCCGACTCGGTATGGACGTGGGAGGAGGCCGCGGCGCTGGGCCAAGAGGGTTTCGCCAACCAGGTGCAGGCGAGCGAGCGCGGACGGCGCGGCGGCCGCGAAGGCGCGAGGTGGGACGGGTCGAACTTGGGGGCCAAAGCGGGAGTCAGCGCCTCGGGAAGCCCCAGTTCGCAGTCGCAGCCAGACGTGTCGGGGACCGCACCTGGGGTCGCGTTTACAGGATCGCCGGGTCAGGGTAATGGGTCGAACGGGCATGCCACGAGTGGGCAGGTCACGAACGGCCGTGCCCTGAGCGGGCACGTCACGACCGTCAGACGGGTCGTCCCGCGCGTCTCGCCGCTACGAGGCGGCGGTGTGCTCGGCGAGCTGGTAATCGAAGTGGCGGCCATCGGGAGCGGGGGCGCGGCAGCGGCCGTGCGAGGGAGTGCGGAAGCGCAGGTGCGCGGCGGCGCGGCGTCACCGGGCGAGAGCCCGGCGTCGGCATGGGAGCTTCAATCCGCCTCCGGGCTGTCCTTCTCCGAGGACGAACCTCCGCTCCCCATGGAGGCGGCGCAGGCGGCGGCAAGACAGGCAGCCGCACCCACCCGGCCGATCGAGGCAGCCGGCGCCACACTCCACCTGCGGTTCGGAGTGCTCGCTGGTGAGCAGCTCGCGGAGGCGTTTGCGGCGGTCCGGGAGATTCTGAGCGGACGTCCGGGCCAGACGACCGTCGTGCTGCAAGTGCCCCTGGGCGACGGGCGAACGCAGCCAATGGAGTTGCGCACGCGGGTGGCGTACGACTCAGAGCTGGTTGCGGAACTCGAGCGCCGGCTCGGCGGGGCGGTGGTTCCGGAGCTGTCCCCGGGCTGACCCAGGTCCGTGAGATCGCGGCGGGCTGGAGGCGTCTGCCGGTCAGCCGTCCCACGGGGAAGACGCCGGATTTCAGGTGGGACGCTGAGCATCGAGACGTCGGTCGCCGGATCATCCGACCGCACGGTAGTTCACCTGCCCATTCTTGGGCCGGGCGGCCCCGGAGTATCCCTCCAAGAGAGACAGAGGGATCGCTCTGCGCGTCGTGCGTGAGCGCGAGCAGCCCAAGGGCGACGAGGCTGAGCATGGCGCCATCGCTGGGCTGCCGTGCCCCGTGGCGGTGTTCTGGCGAGCAGCTCGGCGGCGACCTGGCGCGGAGCGCTGCCCGGCGGTGCCGCAGCCCACGTCTGCCCGGAGACCGCCCGGAGGCGGCCGATCTGCTCGTCGGGACTCCCGAACTCGGGCAGTGGGCGCTGGCGGGTCAGGCTGACCTGCGCGGCCGCAGCTGTGCGAGGAGGACGCCACGCTGGCACAGGGTGTAGCGATCGCTGGAGGCGACGGGGACGAGGGCAACCTCGGAGGCCAGGAAGGCGGCCACCCGGCCCACCCCTGTCTTGATCACCACGAGGTCGCTGCCATGGCGCTCGAAGTGGACCGCGTCACCG
>JBKQRF010000334.1:0-31226 GCA_052144055.1 Candidatus Limnocylindrales bacterium | reverse complement strand
ATCGGCCCGGTCAGCGCTCTACGCTGGGCGCTACCGCGACGCGGCGGGGAGGCTCCTCGAACGTCATTGCGCCCGGCGGCCCGATGTCGATGGCATCCTCGGCCGTGATCTGGCGGGCCAAGATGTGCAGCGCGCCCTCCGAGGAAGGGAAACCCGCCGCGGTGAACAGGTCCGCGCGACCTTCCACGGCCGGCGCACCCTCCGGCACCCGCAGCCGGATCGGCCTGCGCAGGGCATCCCGGATCGCCACAGCGAGTCGGACGATCTCGTCGCCGTCCCCCGCGACGAGGGCCGCCCAAGGCCGGTCGCCCACGACACGCGGGTCGTCCAGCGGCACGATGGCGAGGCCCCACTCGGCGGCGGGGCCGCCGTCCGCCGTCCGGCCGCCGGTTTCACGCACAATCACCTCGCCCGAGTGCACGTGCCCCGCAAACCGATCGGCCGTGAGTTCCTGGAAGGCCCAGCTGCGGAACTCGTACAGCCGATCACCGGCAAGGAAGGTTTCGTCGCTCGCGACGCGAGCCCACCAGGCCGTCACCGTGGCCGCGGAGGCGTGCGGGTCGAGTGACAATCCGGCTCGGCGGAGGCGGCGCCGCGTGCCAGCGAGAGACAGGCGGTCTCGGTCGACGTCAAGTCTTTCGGCGTCCCCGAGCTCGGCAGAGTCGCCGAGGTCGCCGATCTCGTCGGGTTCGACGGCCCGCGATGCCTGCGGCAAATCGCCCGTCGCCCGTGCGACGACGTCTGCCGGCACTTGGCCGCCCGCATCGTCCGCCAGATCGGCGAAGTCGTCCTCGTCCGCGGCCTCCGCGTGCACCTGACCGTCCTCGTCGTCGGCGTGCGCCTCGCGCGGAGGCTGGTAGCTGCGCCACGGACGAAGGGGGCGGAAGCCGTGCCATGCCCCGAGCCGGTGCGATGCTTCGTTGTCCTCGCCGGTGGCGTACCGGATGGCCGTGGCGCCCTGCTCGCGTGCCCAGACGAGGCACGCGCCGTGCAACAATCGAGCCACGCTGCGGTTGCGGACGCCCGGGTCGACCCGTAGCCCTTCAAGCCAGGCCTCGCCCGGCGCGAGCATCGCGACCCGGCCGATGCCGATCGGCCGGCTGGCCGACAGCGGCCTCCCGAAGAGGTCGAGTTCGCGGGGCGCATCCGCGGTCGCGACGAGCAGGACGCCGTCCGGAGCTTCAAGCCAGGAGTGCCAGACCGACGGGATGTAGTCCCATCCCTCCCACGTCGCCCGCGTGAAGTCGAGGACCGCGCGGGTGTCGCCGGGCCGCGCCCGCCGGACACGTATCGGTAGTACAGGGAGCGCCCCCCGCTCGGTTCCCGTCACCGCCTCGATGGCCCCGCGAGCCAGATGATCCACTCCTCCGTCTCGCCGCCAGGCCGGTACCGGCTGTTCGACGACTTCAGGACCACGCCGTCGAAGCCGGAGGCGCGCCACGTTCGCATCCAAGGATCCGCGGGCGGCCGGGCGTACGGCGAGACCCGCACGAACTCGCCCACTTCGATGAGCGAATCGAGGACTCGCTTGCGCTCGAGGAGCGGCACGTCGAAGAGGACGCGCCCGTCGACCCGCAGCAAGTCCACGGCCACGAACGCCACTGGCCGCGTCTCTCCGTCGTCGATCGGCACCGCGACGTCGGGGTCCATCCGGTGGCCCATCACGATGTTTCCGCTCCGTCGCCCGATCGGAAGCACCGACACGGTGGTTCCCGACCGGGTAGCCTGATCGGTCAGGAACCCATCGATGACGGCGTCGTCGGCACGTACAGCCGCGCGAATGGCAGCCGTGACTGACGGCTCCTCGTCGCTGACGTCGTCGCCATAGGAGTCGAGGATCGCGCACCACGCGCCACCATCGGGGGCCCGGCGGTCCGCGTCGAAGTGCACGAGCACGTGGGCACCCTGCCAGTGAGGCTCGATGATGGGGTTGTTCACGGACCGCGCCCGGCGGCCGGGCTCGGCGGTCTGGGGCCGCCACAGCAGGGGGTCGGACGGGATCGTGTCGACGTGGGCCACGCGGGAGATGCTACCCCGGGCTGCTCGGCGAGGCTTCTTGCTCACCTCGATACCCTCTGGGGTGCGCCCGCAGCCACGCCCATGCCGAGCCGATCATCTCTTCCAGGCTTCCTCGGCGCGGAGTCCAGCGCAGTAGTTCGCGGGCACGGGCGTTGGACGCGACGAGCGCTGGGGGATCGCCTGCCCGTCGCGGACCGAGCGCATGCGGGATGGCGTGCCCAACTACGACCTCCGCCGCGCGAACCACCTCGAGGACCGTGAAGCCGGATCCCGAGCCGAGGTTGCAGACGGTCAGCCCGCCCGGGCCTGCGCTGCCAGTCGCCGCGCCCGTGCCGAGCAGATCGCTGGTCTCGTCCGGTCCGCCGCCGCAGTGTCCCGTCAGTTCCAGCGCGGACAAATGCGCATCGGCGAGGTCCTCCACGTGGATGTAGTCCCGCACGCAGGTCCCGTCCGGCGTTGGGTAGTCCGTGCCGAACACGGTCAGCGACGCGCGACCCAGTGCCGCCAGCAGCACGTTGGGGACAAGGTGTGTCTCGGGGCGATGCTGCTCGCCGTTCTTCTCTGAGGCGCCGGCGACGTTGAAGTAGCGGAGCGCCACTCCGTGCAGCCCGTATGCCTCGCCGTAGCAGCGCATGGCCCCCTCGAAGGCCCGTTTCGTCTCGCCGTACGGGTTGATCGGCGCGAGCGGCACGTCCTCGGTGATGGGCACGGCCTCCGGCGCGCCGTACGCGGCGGCGGTCGATGAGAAAACCAGTCGCCGGACCCCAGTCGCGACCATCGCGTCGAGGAGCCCGATGCCGCCGGCCACGTTTTCCGCGTAGTACAGGGCAGGCTCGGCCAAGGACTGCCCAACCAGGGACCGGGCCGCACAGTGCAGCACGGCCTCGATGTCCTCGTCCTGGAGCAGCCGCTCGACGGCCGCACGGTTGCGGAGTGTACCGTGCACCAGCCGTGCGCTCGGGCTCACCGCGCCACGGTGGCCCGTGGCGAGCGAGTCGAGCACGACCACGTGGTGGCCAGCCTGCACGAGACGCTCCACCGACACGCTTCCGACGTACCCGGCCCCGCCGGTGACCAGCACCCTCATCGCCGCCCGAGCATACGTCGCAACAGGCCGCGCTTCGCGGTTGGCTGCGGGAGGCTCGCGTCCCCGTCGTCGTCGCCAGTTGCGGATGTGACCCCGCCCGACTGCTCAGCGGGTTGCGCGAGAGCGGGCCGCTCGACCCGGTCGCCGCGCGCGGCAAGCACCTCCGACAGTCGCGCTTCCATCCGCAACGCTGCGGCGTCCTCCGGGTCAATCGTCAGCGCCCGGACGGCGAGGAGGTACGCACCACGCTCGTCGCCGTGCTCGAGCGCGCACCGCGCGAGGCCCACGACCGCGACCGCATTCTGCGGATCGGCGTCCACCAGCCCGCGGTAGATCGCCTCGGCTGTATCCACGAGGCCGACCGCGAGGTCGCGCTCGGCCTCCAGCAGCCGCTCTATCACGTTCCGTCGGCTCCGCCAGCGGGCGATGCTTTGCGTGTGGCGGCCTGCTCGAGGAGTTCCGGCAGCCAGCCCCGCGCGTCCAGGATCGACTGCCGATACGTGTTCCGGGCAGGGTCCGCAATCGCCGATTCGAGCAGCCGGGACAGGAGTTCGCCGACGACGGGGCCCGGCTGCAGTCCCAGCTCGCGCTGCAGGTCGTGACCATTGACCGCGAGGTCGGCGATGGACGTCGCGAAACCACGCTCCCGCTGTTCCGTGATGCGCCGTCGTAGGTCCAACAGGTGTCCCTGGTCGGCACCCTGCCCGCTCCCTAGGTTGTCGGCCTCCCGCAGCCCCAGCAGGTCGTCCACGGCGTCCGGCCCCACCCGCTGCACGAGCCTGCGCACCGCCGCGTCGCTCCACGTGAGCTCGTAGTTGAACATGTGGTGGCGGACCAGGTGAGCAACGGCGTCGATCTCCTCGCGCGGGACGGCCATCCCGCGCAGCACCTCCTCGGCGATCTGCGCACCCACCAGCTCGTGGCCGAAGAAGTGCCCATCGCTCAGGGTGCGGGGCTTGCCCGCGTCGTGGAAGAGGGCGGCCAGGGGGAGGATCTCGTCGCCGTGCGAGAGCTGCCTGGCCGCGTCCACGGTGGCCAGCGTGTGCTCCCAGCAGTCCATCCCGGGGACCTTGTTCTGCGCCACGCCTCGCTGTTCGGCCAGCTCGGGGATGGCCGCGGCCAGGATCCCGGTGTCGGCCATGATGCGCAGCCCGCGGGACGGCTCCCGGGAGCGCAGCAGCTTACGCAGTTCCCCGCCCAGTCGCTCGCGGGAGACGTAGCGGACGAGCTCAGCCGTTACGCACATCGCGTCGAGCGTCCGTTCCTCGATCTCGAACCCCAGTTGCGCGGCCAGTCGCGCCGCGCGGACCAGCCGGAGCGCGTCCTCGTCGAACCGGCGGAGCGGATCGCCGACCGCCCGGAGTACTCCGCGGCGCAGGTCGTCCACGCCTCCGAAAGCGTCGACGAGGGAGGCCTGCGCCGTTGGCGATGCCGCACTCGAGACCGGCTCCGTGGCTGACGGCCTTGTAACAGCACGCGCGCCGTGGGCCGGCTGCCGTGGTTTGGGTCGTCCCCATGCGAGCGCGTTGACGGTGAAGTCACGCCGCGATAGGTCGTCCAGCAGGTAGTCGCCGAAGGTCACCTTGTCCGGACGACGGTGATCCCCGTACCGATGGTCGCTGCGGAACGTCGTGATCTCGATGACCTCACCCGCGCCGGTGGGGACGAGCACCGTCCCGAAGCGATTCTCGTAGCGGCTGCCGGGGAACAGCGACTGGATCCGAGCCGGTCGCGCGTCCGTGGTCACGTCCCAGTCGCTCGGCGTGCCCGATAGGAGCGCGTCACGCAGGGAGCCTCCTACGACGTAGGCTGCGTGCCCCTCGGCCCACAGCCGTTCGAGTAGCCCGCGGATCGCCGGCGGCACCAGCGCAGCGATCACTTCGGCGTCGGGCATCCGGCCACCGGCCCGCGCGCCGCGGGCGGCCGGAACGGGCAAACTGGAGGCAGGCTCCGGCATCGGCTGCCTCCTCAGTCGTGGCCGAGGAACAGGTACGAGCGCCAGCCCGAGTTGCGTGGATCGACCAAGTACGGGGCGAAGAGCGAGTAGAGGTCGCTGCGAGGCTCCGCCGGCGGCCGCACCAGATGCATGCGGGCCTCATCGGGCAGGCGCCCGCCCTTGCGGTGGTTGCAGCTCCGGCACGCGGTCACGAGGTTCTCCCACGTGTGTTGCCCGCCACGGTGCCGCGGGACGACGTGGTCGACCGTCAGATCACTGCCGTGATGTCCGCAGTACTGGCAGGTGTGGCCATCCCGGGCAAGGATCTCGCGGCGCGAGAGCTTGACTCTCGGCCGTGGCCGACGGACGCGGTACTGCAGCCGGATCACGCTCGGGGCCCGAAAGGTGGTCCGTGGCGTGCGGATCTCGAGGTGGTCGTACTCGAGGATCTCGGCCTTCTCGCCAAAGAGCAGCCGGAACGCCCGCCGCACGTCGCACACGTTCAGCGGCTCGTAGTCCGCGTTTAGGACCAGGACGTCGCTATCCATGCAGAGTCATGCATGTTCACCTGCCCCGCATCGTAGCAGGAGCCGCGCCGCGCGGCCCGCGCGGCGCACGGGCGTGCGGCACGTCCCGACGCAACCTCCCTGCTCATGCGGCGATCGAGGGACGGGCGCCGCGATAGACACCGCGCGCCCATGGGCGCTGGAGTCCGGCTCGCAGCAGGCTCCGCTCCAAAGGGCCGTCTCGCCAGGCCCACGCCGCCACGACGTCGCAGCTCAGCTCAGCGAAATACAAGCTATCATTCAATAGCAGATAGGAGGCAGCCGAATGGCCCAGCAACATGCTATTATCAAGGCACATGTATGGGCGGCGTGGGATCAGCCGCAGCCTGGGCCCACAGGAGTTCTGGCTAGGAGAGGCACTACCAGGTCATCGGCCGGTACGAGGGTCAGCGTCGCCACGGGCGCCCCGCTCGGCATGCCCTGGGACGGCACATGGCGCATGGCTGGCGAGGTGCCCGGGTCTGTGCTCGGGCCGGCAACGTCTAGGCGCGACCTGCACCGCTCGCCAGACGTCGCGGCTGCCTCGCCAGAGGAGCCGGCGGCTGAGCGCCGTGCACGGCACGCCCCGCTCGCCACCGCAACGGCACCGACCGCGCCGGGCCCCGCCGAATTGCTGCGCCGCGGGCTGGCATCCGCCTGGGGCGATATCGGCTCGGCGTGGGGAGTGCCCCCCGCCACCGCGCGCGTGCACGGCTACCTGCTCGCGCACCGGCGACCGCTCGCGGAGCGCGAGATCAGGACAGCGCTCGGGCTGAGTCACCGGGCGACCAGCCTCGCGCTCGCCGAATCGACCGCCTGGGGACTCGTCGAGCGAGTGCCCGACGCTAGGCGCGCGGGACGCCGCGGCCCTGCCGGCGCCGCGTGGGTGGCTGTCGGAGACCACTGGCGTTGGTTCGGGTACGTGGTCGACGAACGGCGCCGGCGCGAATGCGACCCGGCCGTCGCGGGGATCGAGCAGGCGTCCGAGGCCGCGCGAGAGGCGGCCAGGGGATTACCGGAGGATCTAGACGTGGCTGAGCTGCGGGACTGGCTCGCCGACCCTCTCGCCTTCGTGAGGCTCGTCGACCGTGCCGCATCGCTCCTGGCCCGTGTGCCGCCGGCAGAACTGGAGCGCGCCATGCGCCTGCTCGGCTCGGTGCCCGATGACACGTCGCTGCGGGTGCTTACGTTGCTGGCTGCCGTCCCGGACGACGACGTGCACCCGCTGATCGAGGTCCTGGGGCGCCTCTCCCCGTCGGTGGCGGCACGCGGTGCCCGTCTGGCGGCCCATGTGTTGACCGGCCTGGTGCCTGACGGCTCCCGGGCCCGCCTGCCATCGTCCTAGGCCCCCTGAGGCTCCGCCTTCCCGGCCGGTACCGTAGGGTCGCTCCCCGCGAGCACGCGTGCCTGTCGCAGGACGTCGTCAACCATCGCCGGCGTCAGCCGTCCGGTGAACGTGTTCTGCTGGCTGGGGTGGAAGCAGCCTAGCAGCGCGTACGGACCCACCTCTGCTCGGGCGCTGTGACCGAAACGGGGTCTCGGGCGGACGCTGTGGCCCAGCACCGCGAGCGCGCGCAGCACGGCGTCCCAAGCGAAGCCGCCGAGCGCCACGATCACGCGGACGTTTGCCAGGAGCCGCAGCTCTTGCGCCAGGTATGGCAGGCATCGATCGAACTCGGATGGCAGCGGCCGGTTGCCAGGGGGCGCGCAGCGCACCGCCGCAGTGACATACGCGTCGCGGATGGCTAGGCCGTCGCCCGCCGACGTCGAGGTGGACTGGTTGGCCAGCCCGGCGCGAAACATCGCGGCGAACAGCACGTCACCTGACCGGTCGCCAGTGAACACTCGTCCGGTGCGGTTGCCCCCGTTCGCCGCCGGAGCAAGCCCCACGATGGCGACCCGTGCGGCTGGGTCGCCGTACCCTGGCACCGGCCTCGCCCAGTAGGTCCAAGCTGAGAAGCGCGCCGGCCTCTCGCGCCCGGCCCGCTCGCGCCATTCGACGAGGCGGGGACACGCGCGACACACCACGATCTGCGATGCGACGGCTCGGAGGTCGTCCCCCGGGCTCGGCGCCTCGGTGTGCGCGCCGTCAGGTCGTAGCTGCGTCATCTGCCGGTTCTACACCCGCCTGTCCGCGGGCGCACGCGCCAGCGCGCACCCGGTGCCGCGGTACGCCCCCACGCGCAGTACGCACAGCGTCCGCAAGCATGGCCGCGCAGGCCCGTGGGGCCACGGACCTGCCGTCGGTGTGCGGCGACCGGCCATGCGATAATCCCGGATGAGTGGCGCCCGGTTCGTACCGTCTGGGCGGTGAGCCGATCAACGACCGGCTCCCCGATGGCCGCACCAGGCGATTCATGGCACGGACCGGGAGAGTCGCCCAGTCCTCAGAGGTCAGTGCCTGAGCGATGAGTACCGAAACCTCCACGTGGGCGACCAAGAAGGGTCTCGCCCAGATGCTCAAGGGCGGCGTCATCATGGACGTCGTCACGGCCGACCACGCCCGGATCGCCGAGGATGCCGGCGCGTGCGCCGTCATGGCTCTCGAGCGGGTCCCGGCCGACATCCGCGCCGCCGGCGGCGTCGCCCGCATGAGCGATCCCGCCCTGATCGAGGAGATCATGAGCGCGGTGTCCATCCCTGTGATGGCCAAGGCGCGTATCGGGCACTTCGTCGAGGCACAGATCCTCGAGGCGCTGGGCGTCGACTACATCGACGAGTCGGAGGTGCTGACTCCCGCGGACGAAGCATTCCACATCGACAAGCACCAGTTCAAGGTGCCGTTCGTTTGTGGCTGCCGGGACCTCGGCGAGGCCCTACGCCGTATCGCCGAAGGCGCGGCGATGATCCGCACGAAGGGTGAGGCTGGCACCGGCAACATAGTGGAGGCCGTCCGTCATATCCGTGCGGTGCAGGCCGGCATCCGCGCGCTCTCCGCCAAGCGCGCCGATGAGCTGTTCACGGCGGCGAAAGACCTTCAGGCGCCGTACGAGCTCGTGGCTGAGGTGGCCCGCTCAGGCAGGCTACCGGTCGTCAACTTCGTTGCGGGCGGCATCGCGACTCCCGCCGACGCGGCGCTCGCGATGCAGCTCGGAGCCGAAGGCGTCTTCGTCGGTTCCGGCATCTTCAAGTCGGACGATCCGGCCCGCATGGCACACGCGATCGTCCAGGCCACCACGCACTTCGACGACCCAAGAATCCTGGCAGAGGTGTCGAAGGGGCTCGGTGCGCCGATGCGCGGGCTGGAGTTGGCGACCATCGCGGAGGCCGACAGGCTGGCGGTCCGCGGCTGGTAGCCGGAAAGGGGCTGGCGGTCATGACCGCCATGAGGATCGGCGTCCTCGCCGTGCAGGGCGGCTTCGCCGAGCACATCGACGTGCTGCGCGAGATCGGCGCGGTTGGCGTGCCCGTCCGCCTGCCCCGGGACCTCGAGCACGTGTCGGGGATGATCATGCCTGGCGGCGAGAGCACGACGATGCGCAAGCTCATCACGCGTTGGGGACTGCGCGAGCCGCTCAGCCGCCTCATCGTGGATGGCGTGCCTGTACTGGGGACCTGTGCCGGGATGATCCTGCTGTCGCGGCACATCGTGGACGGCGCTGTGCCCGTGTTTCCCGTGCTGGACGTTGACATCAGGCGCAACGCGTTCGGCCGGCAGCTGGACAGCTTCGAGACGGACCTCGAAGTGCCGCTGCTGGGCGAACGACCGGTGCACGCGGTGTTCATCCGCGCCCCCGTGGTGGAGCGGGTCGGGACCTCCGTGGACGTGCTGGCGAGGCTCTCTGACGGTCGCGTCGTGGCAGTTCGCGAGCGGAACGTCATCGCCACGGCGTTCCACCCTGAGCTAGCGGGCGAGACGCGCTTCCATCGCCTGCTGGTCACCATGGCGACGGACCGCGACGAGCCTGCCGAGGGGTCCGAGCGCCGGCGGCACCCGCTGCGGCGCGACGCCGGCGGGTGGGCGGCGTCGCCGTGAGTGCGCGACCCGGGAGGGTGCGCGGTGCGCGGCTGACCGATCTCGCTGCGCTGGGCGAGCTGTCAAGGCTGTCGCACCAGGCGGACGACCGCGAATCCGGCGTGCGCTCCCTCGGGCTGCCCGTCAGCCGAAGCCAGATGAGCGTGTTCCGGCTGTTCCGGCTCCCGCTCGGCGGCTTCCGGCCCAGCGACCAGCTGTACGTGTACGAGGAAGACGGCCGGCTTGCTGGCTTGGCCCGAGTCGAGCGCGACCCCCAGCGGGATGAGTGGACGATCGTCGAGCTCGACGCGGTGGGAATCCACGAGGCTGGCGACATCCGTCTGCGTCTCGTTCAGCACCTACTTCGCGATGGTGCCCGGCGGGGAGCGGTCCGCTTCCACGTCGCGTGTGCGGACGCCGGCGGCAACGTCGAGCTGTTCATGCAGGCGGGGTTCATTAGCTACGGGCAGGAGCACATCCTCTATCAAGCACCCGAGGCTCCGCTGCCGCGAGTGAGCGCGGAAGAGGCGGCGCTCGTCGGGATCCGCCCGGTGGCGCCGCTCGACGCGCTGCCCCTGAGCCGGCTGTATGCCCAGGCGACGCCCGCCCCGGTGGCGCGGCTCGAGGCGTACCGACTACCCGACTGGGAACGGCCGGGCCAGCAGGTTTGCATTCCGCGCAGCAGCCTGGCTCCCATCCTGCGCTTCGCCGAAGTCGAATCCTTCGTGCAGGAGGGCGGCGCCGCCGGCGGTGACGAGCTCGTCGGGCTGCTGCAGGTCGGGGTCGCGCGCGAGGAGCAGCCGCACTACCTGCGGGTGCTGGCGCGGCCGGGCCTCGACGCGAGCGAGCTCGTTCGGTACGGGTTGTCGATCGTCGGGGAGCGTACGAGCGGCGGCCGCGGGAGGCCCGGCCGCCATGACCAGGGAGTCATCTCTCCTGTGCGGACATACGAAGCGCCGCTCGACCGCTGCTTCGAGCAATGCGGGTTCACGAACGTCGCGACCGTCACGCTGTTGATGAAGGAAGCCCTCGTCCGCGTCGCGGAACCTGCGCTCGTGCCGGCAATCCGCTGAGCCGCGAGCAAGGAGAACCGTGACACCGCCACGCCGGCACGAACTGACAGACGATCTCGAGGCCATGCTGGTGGCCATCCCGCCGGAGATCGCGGAACGCCTCCGGCGCTTGCCGCCCGACCGCGAGCTGATCGAGGTGGTCCTCGACCTCGGGCGCCGGCCAGAGGCGCGGTTCGGGTCCGGTGGCGAGGAGGTCCTGCTCGATCGCGAGGTGACCGACCGCGACATCCAGTGGGTGGTCGACCACATCGGGTCGTTCGGCGATGACAACCGGGCTGGCGTCGAGCGAACGCTGCACCGAATCAGCGCCATCCGCAACCGGAGCGGCAAGATCGTCGGGTTAACGTGCCGCGTGGGGCGGGCCGTCTTCGGCACGATCGAGATCATCGAGGACCTGGTCGAGTCGGGCCGGTCTGTGCTGATCATGGGACGCCCGGGGATCGGCAAGACCACCATGCTGCGCGAGGCCGCCCGCGTGCTCGCGGATGACCTCGATAAGCGCGTGGTTATAGTGGACACGTCCAACGAGATCGCGGGTGACGGGGACATCCCTCACCCGGGGATCGGGCGTGCCCGGCGAATGCAGGTGCCCACCCCGGCGCTGCAGCACGCGGTCATGATCGAGGCAGTGGAGAATCACATGCCCCAGGTGATCGTCATCGACGAGATCGGCACCGAGCTCGAGGCGATGGCCGCGCGCACCATCGCCGAGCGCGGCGTGCAGCTGATCGGCACGGCGCACGGCAACAACCTGGACAACCTGATGCTGAACCCCACGCTTTCTGACCTCATCGGGGGGATCCAGAGCGTCACGCTCGGCGACGAGGAGGCGAGGCGCCGCCGGACCCAGAAGAGCGTCCTCGAACGCAAGGCGCCGCCGACATTCGACGTGGTCGTGGAGATTCAGGATCGTGACCGCGTCATCGTGCACGCCGAGGTTTCGGACACGGTCGACGCGCTGCTGCGCGGCGATCCCGTGGCGCCGGAGCTGCGCTGGCGGGACGAGGGCGGCGTGCATCGCTCGCAGTCGCGACCCCGGCCCCGCCCGGCGCAGGGAGTCGCGGATCGGTTCGCCGGCTTGGTGGGGACCGGGCAGGGTGGCTGGCGCCCGGAACCGGGCTGGCGCGGCGAATCGGAGTACCGGACGGGTGGATTCCGGGATCTGGAGCCCGGCTATCGTGGCTCATTCCGGCCTGGGACGTCGGGTGGGTGGCGGGCGTCTCGTGGCCGCGCCGGGGGCCGAAGCGTGCGAGGGCGCAAAGCGGACGTGCCGCCGCCGGCCGAACCGGCGGGAGAGGTGGTGCCCTCGGGCTCGGATCGCGACGCGTACTTCGCGGCGATGCGAGAGCCCGGCGTCGCCTTCCGTTCCGGGGAGATCGCGGATCGCGGCCCCCTCGAGCGCGGATCGCTCCCGCCGGTCCTCGACCAGCGGGCCCGAGAGGCGCGCGAGGTCGAACGCCACCGCTCCTGGCGCGAGTCGGCGGCTCGGGCGCTGCAGGCGGTCGGCGACGAGGGGACAGCGCTGGAATTCCCCGGCACCGGGCCGGCGCCCGACACGGCCGACACGGCCGACACGGCCGACGCGTCCGCCTCCATGCCCGAGGACGAGCCCCGCCCGGCGCTAGCGCCCATCGGGGAAGAGGACCACGACACGGAGGAGGACGAGGACGGGCATGCGGATGGCGATCGATCGACCGGCGAGATGTTCGATCGCCTCGGGCCCCGCGCACCCGACGGCTACCCGACCTCGCTGCCGACCATCCGAGTCCTCGGGTTCGGCGTCAGCCGCAAGAAGCTCGAGCAGGCTATCCGCGAGCTCCAGCTGCCGGTCCTGATCGTGCAGGACCCGGAGGAGGCCGAGGTTGTCATCACGCTGCGCAATTACTACCGGCAGAAGCCGCCGGCGCTGCGCGAGGCAGAGGAAAGGGCGCTCCCGATCTACGTGCTCAAGTCCAACACGATCATCCAGATGGAGGCGTGCCTCACCTCGCTCTACGCGCTCGAGGTCGACCCGCGTGAGGCGGCGCTGCGCGAGACCGAGGAGGCGATCGGCCTGGTCCTGCACGAGGCTCGACCGGTCGAGCTGACACCGCAGAACGCGTACATCCGCCGCCTGCAACACCAGATGGCGGAGCAGGCGAACGTCGTCTCGCTGTCGCGCGGCCGCGAGCCCTACCGCCGCGTGCGGCTGTACCCGGACAAGGCTCGGGCCTGGAGGTAGCCCGCAGGGGGCCGTCCGACGGCTCGTCGCGAGCGCTGGGGTATGGATCCGGCTCGGTGTCCGCCCGAGCGGGGACGAGTCATACGAGCGGCGCCGGCGCCGCCGTCGGTAGACTGATCGGCGTGGAGCGGCGCGGGAGGTTCATCACCTTCGAGGGCCCGGACGGTTCGGGTAAGTCGACGCAGGCCGGACTGCTCGCGGAACGGCTGCAGGCGCTGGGGCTGGACGTCCTCCTGACACGCGAGCCGGGCGGGACACCGCTGGGCGAGCGCGTCCGAGACGTGCTGCTGGCCCGCGACGAGGGACGGCACTCACCGCGCGCAGACGCCCTGCTCTTTGACGCGGCACGCGCCCAGCACGTGGACGACGTCATCGCCCCGGCGCTCCGTCGCGGCGCCGTCGTCGTCTGTGACCGCTACGCGGACTCCACCGTCGCCTACCAGGGATACGGCAGTGGGCTGCCGCTCGGCCGGCTGCGCGAGATCGGCGCGTTCGCAACCCGCGGGATGCTGCCAGACCGGACCATCCTCCTCGACCTCTCGGTGGAGGCCGGGCTCGCGAGGCGGTCTCGTGGTGCACCAGAAGGGATGACACGGTTCGAGGCCGCCGAGTCGTTCGACGCCGCGTACCACGAGCGGGTTCGCCGGGGGTTCCTCGCACTTGCCCGCGCCGAGCCAGCCCGCTGGTCAGTCGTGGATGCCGATCGCCCGCCCGACGTCATCGCGCATGACGTCTACTTGCTCGTGGCGCGGTTCCTCGAGGCGACGATCGAGCTCTCTTGACTGGAGATCTGGCCGGCTCAGGTCGCCGAGACGATCGCGGTGCCGCGTGTGCGGGCCTCCGCGAGCGCACGCTCCGACGCCGCCAGCAGCTCGTCGACGCTCGATCCGTCGGTCGGGAAGACCGCCACCCCGACACTTACCCCGATCGGAGCCTCGCCGTCGCCTAGCTCGATCCGCCCGATCGCCGCGGCGGCGCGCTGCGCCATCGCGAGCCCGGCCGAGCCGGGTGCGACGACCACGAACTCCGTCCGCCCGTACCGCGCCACCGTGTCGACGAGGCGGACCGTCTCGGCCAGCGAGGCCGCCACGCGACGCAGCACGTCGTCCGCGGCATGCGCGCCGTGGCGCTCTGCGACGGCGTCCTGCCCGTCCACGCCAAAGATCGCGAGGCACAGGGCCGTGCCCTGGCGCGCCGCCCGCGCCAGTTCGAGGTCCAGGACCCGGTCGAGCGTCCGCCGGTTCGCGAGCCCCGTTAGGGCGTCCGTGTGGGCCAGCCGATCGAACCAGTCAGAGCGCTCGGTCAGGGCCACCTCGAACCGCGCCTGCAACGACACGAACGCACCGAGGGTCGCGAACGCGCGAAGGGTTGTAAGTGCCTCGTTCTCGGTAGGTGACGACGGAAAGGCCACCGCCAGCACGCCCTCCACACGGGGGCCCTCGCCCGGCCGATCGAGCACCATCGGCAGGTGCACGACAGCGTGCGCCGACGGGATAGCGTCCAGGATCGCCGAACCGACCGTTCCTCCGGCGAGGACCACGACTTCGTGGCGGTCGCGCACGGCCCGTGCAGCCGCGTCCCCCGCTTCCGTGCCCGCGGGGACGACGATCGCAGGCACGGCATCCAGCGAGAGTGGGTGGACGGCGGCGGGCCGCAACGTTCCCGCATCCTCGTCGAGCAGGAGAACCGCGACTACGGCGTCCGGCACGATTGCGCCGGCACACCGCGCGACGCTGCCCAGTCGGACCGTCAGGTCGCTCGTGCCGGCCAGCGACAGTACGCACGTCGTGAGCGGATCGCTGGACACTGAAGGTTCGCTGGACATCGCAGTCTCCACCGCGGCTACGCGCCGGTCGTTTGGTCGACCTGCAGCACCCCGCGCGTCCCGACGCCGACCTGAGGACGCACGCCTGCGGCCCATCATACCCGTCGCACATCCGTACCGGAGCGTCCACTGCCAGCCGGAAAGGGTCGCCGACGGGAAACAGCGCGACCGGCCGGAAACCGCTCGTCAGTGCTCAGGCCCCGCATATACTGCCGGCCGTGAAGCTCGTGGTTGCCATCGTCCACAGCGAGGATGGCGGAGTTCTAGTTGGCGCGTTGCTCAAGCGGGACTTCCGAGCCACCCGACTCCATTCGTCGGGCGGGTTACTGAAGCAGAGCAACGCGACCGTCATCGTCGGCGTCGAAGACGATCAGGTCGACGAGGTGATAGCTGTCGTCGGCGAGCAGTGCCACGCGCGTACGCAGGTGGTCAACCCGATGCCGCCGATCATGGAACCCGGCGAGTTCTACCTGCCCTACCCGGTCGAGGTCGAGATGGGCGGCGCCGTCGTCTTCGTGCTCCCGGTGGAGCGCTTCGTCCGCCTGTAGGGTGGCTCATCCGCCGGCGCGCGGCGTGGCCCGGCTCATGCCGGCGACGGCCCCTCTCCTCCGGCAGTGCATGCGTCACCCGCCGGCTGCCACGCCACGCGCCAGCAGTTCCGCATAGCGGGCCGGGTCCACGTTTCCGCCGCTCAGGATGCACACGACCCGCCCGTCGGCGGGCAGTTCCCCGGCGTGGAACAGCCACGCGGCCAGCGTGGTCGCCCCCGACGGCTCGAGGACGAGCCGGGCCTCGTTGGCGGAACGAACCATGGCTCGCGCGATCTCATCCTCCGATACGGCCACGATGCCGTCGAGGTACCGGCGGAGGTGTGCAAACGGGATCACGCCGACGTGCGCCGTCCGCTGCCCATCGGCGATGGTCTGCCCGACCCGATCGGCTGGCCATGTCACGATGTGGCCCTCGCGGAGGGAATCCCGCGCGTCTGCCGCCAGCTCGGGCTCCACGCCCAAGACGGTCGCGTCCGGACGCAGCGACTTGACGGCCACGGCTACGCCGCTCGCGATGCCGCCGCCCCCCACAGGCACCAGGACGGTGAACGAGGGTCGGGGCGCCGTCCCGGGCGCGCCCGACGGGCGGGGCGCCGTCCCGGGCGCGCCCGACGGGCGGGGCGCCTCGACCTCGGCGAGCTGCTCGACGATCTCGAGCCCGATCGTTCCTTGGCCGGTGATCGTGGCCGCATCGTCGTACGGAGCGACCATCGCGAGCCCGTCCCGCTCAGCAAGGTCCGCGGCCCGTTGCGCGCGCTCCTCGCTCGACGGTCCGACCACGACGATCTCCGCGCCGTCCGCCCTCACCCGCTCGACCTTGATGCGTGGGGCATCCGACGGCATCACGATCACGGCGCGCACTCCGAGGAGGCGGGCTGCCCGGGCCACGCCCTGCGCGTGGTTGCCGCTCGAATGCGCCACGACCCCGGCCGCGCGCCGCCCGGCGGACAGCGTCGCGATGTTGTAGTAGGCGCCGCGCAGCTTGAAGACGCCGATCGGCTGCAGCGACTCGGGTTTCAGCCAGGTGCGCGTCCTGCCGAACCGGTCGCCCGCTAGAGGCGGCCCGAACGGCAGCAGGGGCGTGCGGACGATGACGCCACGGAGCACTTCCGCGGCGCCTCGGATGTGCTCGAGTGTCACCAGGGGCGGCTCTGGGCCTCCGCGGTCTGAGGGCGTCCGTAGGGTCGGCGGGTCGGACGGCTGCGGGGTGGAGGCTGGGATGGTGGCCTGGTTGAGGCTGCGGAAGGACGAGTCCATGCCGGTATACTGCGCTGCAACCATCTCGCCTGCTGTGCAGAAGGGGCCGATCGATCGTGTCGCAGGCGTCACGCCGTCCGCCCCTCGCAGAGCCTGCCCCGCCGCAGCTGGGCCGCCGATCCAAGGTCCACTCGCTCCGTCAAGCCGTAGGCGTGACGGAGCGAGTCCCAATCCTTGCGGCCGCCATGGACGCCGTCGTCAACCCGGCGTTCGCCAGCGTGCTGGCTCGCCTGGGCGGCCTCGCGGTCCTCAACCTAGCGGGGGCGCAGACCTGCTACGACGACCCGGACGCGCTACTGGAGCGCATCGCATGCGCAGCCGACGGCGACGTGCAGCGGCTGTTGTTCGAGACGTACGCACAGCCGATTCGCGAAGACCTAGTCGCGCGCCGTATCGCGGAGATGCATGCGGCGCGTAGCCGCGCCGCGGTGGCCGCCACGCCCCGGGGGGCTCGCCGGTTCGGGCGGTCCTGCGCGGAGCACGGCGCCGATCTGTTCTTGGTGCAGTCCCAGGTGAGATCAGCGCGGCACCTTTCGACCGGGTACGAACCACTCGCGCCGTCCGACCTCACTCGCGTCATGCCTATCCCCGTTGCGGTTGGCAACACAACCTCGTTCGAGGCGGCCCGCCAGCCGATGGGACAGGGGATCGCCGCGATCTTCGTAGGCCTGGGGCCCGGCGCCGCCTGCACCACCCGGGAGGTTCTCGGCATCGGCGTGCCGCAGGTCACCGCGATCAGCGACGTGGCGGCCGCGCGGGACTCGTACCGGGACGAGACGGGCCGCTATGTGCCGGTGATCGGCGACGGCGGCATGCGGCGTAACGGCGAGATCGCCAAGGCCATCGCCGCCGGTGCGGACGGCGTCATGCTGGGCTCGCCTCTCGCCCGGGCCGAGGAGGCGCCAGGCTGCGGCACGAACTGGGGGATGGCCGCGCCTTCGCCCACGCTGCCGCGCGGCACGCGCCTCCGCGTCGGCCCGGCGGGCACGCTCGAGCGGTCCCTGTTGGGTCCGGCGCAGGTGACCGACGGCTCGGAGGACCTGGTCGGGGCCCGGCGCCGGTCGATGGCCGCGCTGGGCGCGCGGACGATCCCTGAGATGCAGCGGGTCGAGATGGTCCATGCGCCCTCGGTCGCGAGCGAGGGCAAGTCCTGGCAGCGGTCCAGGTAGTGCAGCCGGTGCACCCCGAAGACGGGCGGTCTCGGGCTGAGCGTCGCCACAGCGACCGGGCCTGCATCGCCGGGGACGCCGCGGCGCATGAACCCGACGCGATCGGTGACGAGATGGTCGCGTGGGGCCGAGCGGCACGTATCGAGTCGCGAGGCCGGCGCAGCGGACTCGTCCGGCGCGCAGTGGTCGGGTTCGTCGCGAGTACGGACGGGTCCGTGCTGGTCGCGGCGGGAAGTGCCAGCACCGCCTGGGCGCTCAACCTGCTCGCGGACCCGTCCTGCGTGGTGACGATCGCCGATCGGTCGTTCCCAGCAAGAGCGGAGCCGCTCGACGGCGCAGAGCATGCAGCCGCAGTTCGCGACTTGGTCTTGCGGGGCGGCACGCCCGCAGAAGGGTTGGGACGTGGCCCCTCGTTCCGCCTCAGACCTGTCGGCAGCGCGGCCGGACACGGACCCGTCGTAAGCCATCCGGCCGAGCCCGAGTGAAGAGATCTGTTCGGGATTGCAACCGGTAGACTGCGCGCAGGATTCGCGCGGGGAGGGACCATTGCCGGACGATCAGCCGACCGCCCACGCTTACCACGAGCGCACCCCCCGGCCCGACAGAGGCAGGAAGGTCTACGGCGAGGCGGCGAACTCCGGGCACCGCGTGCTCGCCCCGGACGACGCCGAGGTGGAGGTCTACCTCGAGACCGCGCTGCGCGCGCCATCCCCGGAACGGTCGCTGGCCGACCGCCCCGGAGAACGCGTCACCGGCGGCGATTCAGGCAGTTCTCACCCCGACACCGTGGTGGTGCTTGATTTCGGCAGCCAATACGCGCAGCTGATCGCGCGGCGGATCCGTGAGCTCAACGTCTATTCCGAGCTGCTGCCCTTCGACACGCCATGGTCGGAGATCCTGAGTCGCCACCCGAAGGCCATCGTCCTCTCGGGCGGACCGAGCAGCGTCTACGAGGAAAACGCGCCGCACCCGGATGCCGGGCTGTGGGCCGGCGATGTCCCCACGCTCGGTATCTGCTACGGACTCCACCTCATGGCCGAGGCGCTGGGCGGCGAGGTGCTCGCTGCATCGAGGCGCGAGTACGGTCCCGCGACCATCCAGGTCATGGAGTCCGACGGCGCCGGCGCGCACGCCGGCCTCTTCGCCGGGACCCCGCGTGAGCAGCCGGTTTGGATGAGCCACGGCGATTCGATCGTGCGAGTCCCGGAGGGATTCCAGCCCACGGCCCAGACCGACTCGACGCCGGTCGCCGGCATGGCGGACCCCGACCGGCGGTTCTACGGCATCCAGTTCCACCCGGAGGTCGTGCACACGCCAGCGGGCCGGGAGGTGTTGCGGAATTTCGTGCTAGACATTGCCGGCGCCCGTCCAACCTGGACGTCCACCAACTTCGTCGAGTCGACGGTATCGGAGATCCGCTCGCGCGTGGACACGCACGCCCGCGCGACCGACTCGGACGGACGGGTCATCTGCGCGCTGTCGGGCGGGGTTGACTCGGCCGTCGCGGCCACACTCGTTCACCGAGCCGTCGGCGACCGCCTGACCTGCATCTACGTCGATCACGGGCTGATGCGTAAGAAGGAATCGGAGCTGCTTCGGGCGACGTTTGAGCGGAACCTGGGCATGCATCTCGTGATGGTGGACGCCCGCGAGCGGTTCCTGGCGAGGCTCGCCGGGGTGGAGGACCCAGAGCAGAAGCGTCGCATCATCGGCGACGAGTTCATCCGCGTCTTCGAGGAGGAGGCCGAGAAGCTCGGCCGGATCGACTTCCTGACACAGGGAACGCTTTATCCGGACGTCATCGAGTCGACGGCGCCCGAGACGAAGGCCGCGCAGAAGATCAAGACGCACCACAACGTGGGCGGTCTGCCGAAGGATCTGCGGTTCCGGCTGATCGAGCCTCTGCGCTACCTCTTCAAGGACGAGGTGCGCACCGTCGGGCTCGCGCTGGGGCTGCCCGAGGCGATGGTGCAGCGACAGCCGTTTCCCGGCCCCGGGCTCGCGATCCGCATCGTGGGCGAGGTCACGAAGGAGCGGCTGGACACGCTACGCGAGGCGGACTGGATCGTCATCGACGAGATCAAGGCTGCCGGCCTCTATCGCGCCGTCTGGCAGAGCTTCGCGATCCTCACGCCCGTCCGGAGCGTCGGGGTCATGGGCGACGGGCGAACGTACGCCAACGTGGTCGCGATCCGCGCCGTGACCAGTGATGACGGGATGACGGCCGATTGGGCGAAGCTGCCATACGACGTCCTGGCGAAGATCAGCTCGCGTATCGTGAACGAGGTGCCAGGCGTCAACCGGGTGGTCTACGACATCAGCAGCAAGCCTCCAGCAACCATCGAGTGGGAGTGACCGTGGACGAGCACGCGCCGATCGACCCCTCCGATCCGACCAGTTCGGCCGCTCCGACCGAGCCGCTTGATGCCGCCAGTGCGGTCGGACCCGATTTCGATGCAGCAGGCGACCCGCTGCCTGCGCGGACGTTCGCACCCGGGATTGATGATGCGACGCTCGGGTTTTCCGCCGCCGTCCGGCAACCCGCCGGCTGTCCGTGGTGCGGCGCCACCCTGCCCCAACCCGATCTTCCGACGTGTCCGACCTGCGGCGCGGCCCTCCAGCCCGTCGCCGAGCTGCCGGACATCCCGGGCGTAACGGTGGCGCCCGCCGACGTGCGACGCGTGGTGGGCGACGTCAGTCCCGAGATCCTTGCTTTGGTCACGCCGCCGGTCACCGACGCGATCGCGGCTCCGGGCGGTCGCCCCGAGCTGGGCCCGCCTGATCCGATGGTCCGTCGTGCCATGCTCGAGCTCGAGCTCGCGGCCGTGCTCCCGGGGCTGGCCGCCGCGCTTGCCGCCCCCGAGGGCGTTACCGCTGCGGCGACCGAGGAAGGCAGCGAGGCCTCCGCTGCAGACTCCGTCGCACCGGAGGCCGGGCCGGAGCGCTGAGCGCCCCACGGCCAAGCGAACCGCAAGGCCGACCGGCCCGGGCACACTCGACCCTCGCTATCCTCGTCCCCGTGCGTACCAGACCGCCCGTGCCCGGCCCGCCATTTCTGCAGGAAGAGGTGGTACCCGTGCCCGCGCCACTGGGCGGCTACGCGACGGTCGTCGTGGGGATGACCAAGCCGTCGACGACCGACGATGGGTGGTGGCTCGCGGTGTTGTACGCCCGCGACGACCTCGGGGTCCTGGAGGCCGAGGAGTTTGCCCCCCGATCGGGGCCGCCACCGGTGCCGCCGCTGTTCGTGCTGGGTCCTGCCCTCGTCGGTGCTCTGTCAGGACTGGTCCTCGAGGAGGGCGGGCGCCAGCAGATCCGGCTCGCGCTCCCCTCGTCGGTGGACGAGCGACATCCGTGGCGTCAGCCCCTCGTCTTGCGCATGGCCGTGCGCTGGGAACCGATGCGTGTCGCCACCGCACAGCCGACCGAGCTGGCGCAGGCGGCGCTCCAGGCCTTCCGGCGCTCGCTGCTGGTCGCTGGCAGCCCGTCGTGAGGGCCGTGCTCCGGGAGGTCGCGGAGTCGCCTTCGACTTGGCTAGCGGGGGCGGCGGGGTTCCTGGCGCGGGGTGGCATCCTTGTGCTCGCGCTGCCCGTCCTGTCGCTGCCCACTCCCGTCGGAGTAACGCTCCTGGTGCCGCCGCTTTCGGTGACCACGAGCGGTGTCTCCGCCGCGTTCGTGCCGCAGCTCGTCGCGGTCGGTGCGGCGCTCGCAGCGACGGTCATCGCGGCCCTGGTGCTCGGTGCCCTCGCGGACGCGGTCTCGTACGAGCGCATGGCGTCGCGCATAAAAAGTGTCGCAGCCGTCTCGGCGGACACCTTGCCCGGCGGGGTCACCCCACCGCTCGTCGGGCAGCTCGTCGCGGTCGAACTGCTCGCGCTGCTTCCGGCGGCCGTCGCCGCCATCGTCGCGACCAGGCGACTCGTCACGGTGGGCGAGCAGGAGTACCTGTTGCCATCGTCCCTCGACGTCCCGTACGCAGTCCGCGTGCTCAGCGGCGCGTCCGAGGCCGTGATCGTGCTGGCGGCGTGCCTTTTGCTGGCGGACGTGATCAACGCGCTCGTCTCGCGCCATGTGCTGCGGCGCGCCTTCGGGCAAGGGATGTCTCCGACCACTCCCCGTGCTCGAAGGGGCCTCCGTCGCCTGCCGCAGGTCGGTACGACGTGGATCGTCGCGTGGCTCGTCACGCTCGCCTCCCTCGTGCCCGGCTTGGCCGCCATCGAACTCGCTTGGCCCGGCGTTCGCGATGCATACACGGCGACTCTCTCCCGACACCCGCCCGCTCCGGCGATGTTGCTCGCGGTCACGATGATCTTCGTGGCGGCCTGGGCCGTGGCCGTCCTGATCGCCGGGCTGGGGTCCGCGATCCGCACGGTCTTGTGGAGCTTCGCGGCGGTCCCGTGACCGGCGCACCGGAAGGCCTCTGCTACACTCGGGCGACTTCGACGGCTCCCAGGAGGCGCCAGCCAGGCAGATGGACCAGATCCTCACGCCGCTCGGTGACGCGATCAATACGTTCCTCACCGATCCGAGCGTCCAGTTCCTCGGCCGTGGGATCGCCGTCTACGTCGTGTTGCTCTGGCTCGCCTGCGCCTACTGGGCGTACCGCGACCTCGGGGCGCGCACGTCAAACCCCATCGCACCATACCTGGCTGCAGTCGTGATCGTCCTCTTCACCCCGGTCCTGTTTCCGTTCGGCGTCCTGCTATACCGCTTGATCCGGCCGGGCGAGACGGTGGCGGAGGCGAACGAGCGCGCCATCGCCGAGGAGGCCATGCTCCGCGAGATCGAGGCTCAGCCGCATTGTGCTACGTGCGACCGGCGCGTCGTGTCGGACTGGCTGGTGTGTCCGACCTGTCGCAACCAGCTGCGGCGCGTCTGCCCCTCGTGCGGCCGCAGCGCGGAGCTCGACTGGAGCGCCTGCGCCTGGTGCGGGGCAGACCTCGGGGCGCCGTCGGTGACTCTTCCGTCCCGACCCTCGCCGTCCGGTCGCCGCAGGCCCCGCACGGCGGCTCCCGTGGCTCCAGGCGCCGATGCCACGCAGCCCGTGACTGCCAGGGGTTCGCTCGAGGCGCTCCGGGCGGATCAGCGGGGCGGCAGTACCCACCTTCGGTGAGCGCCGGCCCGGCGTGGGGACCGCACCCGGCCCCCCCCGGCGGATCCGCACACGGCTTGGACGGTGCCGACGACGCGACGGCCCGTGACCGCGACACTCCCGACGGGCCCGGCGATGGGCCCGGCGCGCCGACGCCGCCGCGGGGCTGGGAGGGTGCGCGGCGAGGGGGCCCGCAGGGCTCCTGGACCTTCACCTTGGAGGGCCGCCCGGCTCCAGGCTTGTACGTCGCGGCCTGGCTGCTGGGGCTGGCTGGGATCGGCCTGTTTGTCGTCGCCGGCGGGACGGCCTCGAGCGTCGCGGGCGGCGGAACCATCGGCGGCGCCGCGATCGCGCTGGTCTTCGGCGCATGCCTCGCGCTTACGCTGTGCTGCGCGAGCGCGGCGGGCTACCAGGTGCTCGCGCGGAAGAGCCGGCACGCGGACCGCTACCGGGGACCGTCGCCACTGATCCTCTTTGGGTTCGTCCTGTTCGGGGTCACGCTCCTTGTGGGCGCTCTCAGCGCCGTCGGGCTGATCGAGCCTGAGTCGGAGTCGATCGGCGCGCTGGTGGACGTCGCCGTGACCACCGGTGCCTATCTCGGGGCCGTCTGGCTGTTCGTCGTGCGGACTGGCGCCCTTGATTGGGGAGGGATGGGCTGGCCGGTGCGCTGGCGTGAGTCGGTGCCCCGGTTGATCGGCGACGTCATGAGCGGGGTCGCTATGATCGTGCCCACCTATCTCGTAACGATCCTGCTGGGCGGCGCCCTCGCCGTGCTGCTCGGCGCCCAGCTGCCCAGCGCTCTGCCGACTCCGCGCACGCTGCCCGACGCACTGGCGACAGTCGTTGCGGCCGTGATCGTCGCCCCCGTCGGCGAGGAGTCATTTTTCCGCGGGCTCTCGCTGACTGCCTGGTGGCGCGATCTGGGGCTGCGGAGCGGCCTCCTGCGGGCGACGCTCTTCTTCGCCGCGGCGCACATCCTCAATGTGACGGCGACGAACGCGAGTGATGGGCTCCGGGCGGCCGTCCTCCAGTTCGCGGTGATCCTGCCGGTCGGCTATGCCCTCGGCTGGCTGTTCTCACAGCGCGGGATCGTGGCGTCCCTCGCTGGCCACATGACGTTCAACGCGATCGCCGTTGCACTCCTTATCGGATCGGGGACCATCCGCATCTGAGGCCTGAACGGCCTGCATGTCTCTCGGCGGCGGCTCGTCGTCCGAGCGCGCTTGGGGACCCCCGGCGTCGGCCCGCGCGCCGGACTCTGCTCGCTTCGCGCGTGCCACCGGATGCAGCTGCCCCGCGCGGCCTACGGCCGGGCCCGCCGGCAATCCGGGGTCTTCCGCGGAGTAGAGTGAGGACCGCGGGACTGATACGGCCGGGAGTCTCGGATCGACTTCGGGACGGGTGGCGCGTCATCCCGTTCTTGAGAGTCCCGAGACGAGCGGTCGCACCCCTCACGCCGCCAGTACGGCGCGACCGACGTCGACGCCCCCAGCGAGCCGAGGAGGGCAGGCCGATGGATCTGGACGCCGGAGCACCCGAGCCGGTCCGAGCGTCGGAAGCACATCACGCCGCGGTCACCCTCGGTGCGCGCTTCGAGGCTGCCCTCCTGTACGCCACGCAGGTTCACGGCGGCCAGCGGCGCAAGGGCACCACCGTGCCCTACGTCGCTCATCTCCTCGGCGTCGGGAGCCTCGTGCTAGAGGACGGCGGGGACGAGGACGAGGCGATCGGCGCGCTGCTCCACGACGCCGCCGAGGACCAGGGCGGACAGGATCGTCTCGACGACATCGCGGCCCGCTTCGGCCCGACGGTGGCCCGCATCGTGGACGGCTGCAGCGACACCCTCGACTCGCCCAAGCCGCCCTGGCGGGCCCGCAAGGCGGCCTACGTGGCACGGCTGGAGGGCGAGCCTTCGGCGGTCCTACGGGTATCGCTGGCCGACAAGCTCTTCAACGTGCGGTCCATCGTGCGCGATGTCGAGCACGGCGGGGCGTCGGTGTGGGCGCGCTTCAGCGCGCCTCCCGCGGAGCTCGCCCGGTACCATCGCTCGCTCGACGCGGTGTTCAGCCGTCGCTGCCCCGGGCCGATGGCCCGTCAGTACGCTGAGGTCGTAGCCCGCCTCGAGGAACTGGCCGAGCGCCCCTGAGGTCTCGCCGGTCTCGGCGCGCCGCGCAGCACCGGCGGCGCACGGCTGGCCGTGCCAGCCTTCAGCTGCGTCGTCATGAGCACGGCACGATCGGCTCGTCTGTGTGACAGGGGGACTCCGGCGAGCTGGACTCCGCGGGAGCCGACTGGCATCGCGACCCCACACTTCCATGGCCGTCCGCCACGCTTGCCGGGTGAACGAGATCGCGGCGCTCACGACGCCCTTTGTCAGGACGAGCCGGAGCCCTCGGTGGCTGCTGGATGGCGCCAGCCGCGCGGCCACGTGGTGGGATGCCGCGTGGTAGGGGCCGCTTCTGTTCCCCCTGCCTTGGGCGATTCCCTCGTCACCCGGACGTAGCATGGACGTGGCGCGGCCTGCACGCGCAACGCTGCGGCGAGCGCGACCAATCGTGTTTCCGGGGAGGACCGAAGCATGAGGCGCGAAGCCCGGAGGCTCAGTCTCGTTGGCACCCTCGGGTTGGCCGCGGCGCTGGCCTTGCCAGGGAGTGCCTTGGCCGCGGCTCCGGCCTCCTCGGTCCTCCGCACGGGCCTGCCCAACCGGACTCTGACCCCCGGCGCCTTCAATCCGGCCGTGACGCAGGCCACCATCCGCACCACGATCTGCGTGGCCGGCTAGACCGCCACGATCCGCCCGCCGGAGAGCTACACGGAGCCCCTGAAGCGCGCCCAGATCGCGACCTACGGCTACGCCGACCACCGCCTGTCCGACTACGAGGAGGACCATCTCGTCTCGCTCGAGATCGGCGGGTCAGCGCGCAGCCCGAAGAACCTGTGGCCCGAGCCGCACCACGTGCTGGTGGGCGGGATCGACCTCGGCAGCTACACGAAGGACCAGTTCGAGAACTACCTGCACCGCGAGGTCTGCGCCGGCGCCATCACCCTGGCCAGGGCTCGCCACGAGATCGCCACCAACTGGGTGGCCTACTGGAAGGCTGCCGGCGAACCGAACGGATGAGTCCGAGCTGGGGGCACGGCGCCACGCCCCGGAGGGTTCTTCTTGATCATCGGCGCGATCAGCCGACCCAGCGGATGGCCGGCTCCTTACGAGCGACGGGCGCGGGCATCGTCTTCGGATGGCCCACGATGATCGGCGCCACAGGCACCCACGTCGCCGGGATGCCGAGGGCGTCCTTCCCTTCGGGCGTGTTCAGATAGCCCTGCGAGAAGCCGATCCAGCAGGTGCCCAGGCCGAGCCCGTACGCGGTAAGCATCAGGTTGTCGGCCGCCAACGCGCAGTCTTCGGCGATCCACGCTCCCTGCCTGATCCCCGAGATCACGATGAGGATGGGGGCGTGATAGAAGATGTGGAACTGCGGGTCACTGAGCCACGAGCGGTATCGGTCAGCCTGGGGGCCAGCGGGCAGGGTCGGGAGCATATAGGTCTTCGACGCCTGCGAGACCTGATCGAGCAAGGCCTGATCTCGCACTACGGTGAACGTCCACGGCTGCTCGTTGGTCGCGTTCGGCGCGTGCACGGCGGCGTCGATCAGCCGACGGATGGTTGGCTCATCCACCGTTTCTAGGGTGTACTCGCGCGTCGAGCGGCGGCCGTAGATCGCCTCGTCGAGATGCATGTGTGCGGTCCATTCCTTCCCATGCGTACCGTTGGTGCGTGGCGCCAGAGGCCGAAGACTGATCGCCCGGCCGGTCGAGGTTGCCCTCACAGCTCCAGGCGCGGACCATCGAGGTCGGAAGCCGCGCGCGTCGCCTCGTCGATCGCGGTCATGACGTCGGGTGTGAGTTTCGGCACGACGTCGATCGCCTGCATGTTCTCTCTCACCTGCGATGGGCGGCTCGCGCCGGTGATGACGCTGCTCACGTTGGGGTTCTTCAGAAGCCAGGCAAGCGCGAGCTGGGCGGTCGTCGCGCCGAGGTCGGTCGCGATCGCCGCCAAGCGCTGGACGGCCTCGACGCGCTCCCGGGTAATCCCGGCGTGCAGCCACTCGTAGCCCGGCAGCGCCAGCCGTGAGTCGGAAGGGATCCCCCCGGCGTACTTGCCCGATAGGAACCCCGAGGCGAGGGGGCTGAATGTGGTGAGCCCGAGTCCTATCCCGGGGTAGAGCCGGGCGAACTCCTGCTCGACCTTCCGCCGGGTGAACAGGTTGTACTCGGGCTGCTCCATCTGTGGCTTGTACAGGTGATGCCTCTCTGCGATCCCCCAGGCCTCGCGGATCTCCTCGGCACTCCACTCGGAGGTGCCCCAGTAGAGCGCCTTGCCGCTCTGAACCATTTGGTGCATCGACCACACCGTCTCCTCGACCGGCGTCCCGGAGTCCGGCCTGTGGCAGTACACCAAATCGATGTACTCGAGCCCGTAGCGCCGCAGGGCCCCGTCGATCCCTTCGCGGAGCTTCTTACGGTTGAGCGTGTCCTGTTCGTTCGGCCCCGCGTGGATCCCGAAGAAGATCTTTGTCGAGACGACGTAGCTGCCGCGCCGCCAGCCGAGCTGCCGCAGCGCCTCGCCCGCGATCTCCTCCGCCCGCCCTCCCCCGTACGCCTCGGCGTTGTCGAAGAAGTTCACGCCGGCGTCCCACGCGGCCTGCATGCAGGCGACCGCCTCGGGGACGCCGAGCTGCGTCCCGTAGGTCACCCACGCCCCATACGAGAGGCTGCTGACCGTGAGCCCCGCGCTTCCGAGCTGTCGGTATTCCATCGGGTCCTCCTGCTTCAACACGCTAGTTGTGGGGTGGCCCCGTCGCACTCGGAGGTCGCTCCCTTTGGCCAAACGCTGGCGACAATGGCTATCCGGGCGGCATGACTCACAGGTCGTCGAAGTCGACGCTGGTCGCCTGCCGGCCGAGCTCCCAGAGGCGGGCCGCCGTGGCGGTGTCCCGACCACTGGGGAAGACCGGCACGACGATCGGGCGTCCCCGCCCCTGGGCGAAGCCGTCCGGCGCCACGAGCTCCCCACCGACGAGACCGGGGGCTGTGGCGGCGTAGACGGTCGGCCACGCCCCCGCCCGCGCCGATTGGAGGACCAGGCGCATCAGGCGCGCGCCGACGATGCAGCGCTCGGGGCGTCCGGCCGCCCGGGAGCGCTGGCTGCCGAGGCCGGTGGCTGCCCCGCCCGGGTGGCAGGCAAGACTCCGGGCGTCGCGCCCGGCCGCGCGAAGCCGGCGGTCCAGCTCCACCGCGAACAAGAGGTCCGCCTGCTTGCTGTCGGCATAGCAGCGCCCGGACCGATACGGCTCGCGGGGCCGCAGGTCGTCGAGGGTCGTGGCGGTGGACAGGCGACCCCGCCGGGCCATCAGACTAGACACCGTGACGATGCGCCCGCCGGGACGAAGCAGGGGAAGGAGCAGCCCGGTCAGCGCAAAGTGGCCGAGGAAGTTCGTCGCCATCTGAATCTCGTAGCCGTCGGCCGAGGCGCGTCGGGGACCGCCGCTGGTGCCCGCGTTGTTGACGAGGAGATCGAGCCCGCGCCCGAGCTCGGCCTCGCGCCGCGCGAACCGCCGCACCGAGGCGAGCTCGGCGAGGTCGATCTCGGCCACCGCGAGACGCGCGGCAGCGACCGTGCGCACGATCTCCTCCGCAGCGCGGCGGCCCCGCTCTGGGTCGCGCACAGCCAGGACCACCTCCACTCCCACGGCGGCCAACTGGCGGCTTGCCTCCAGGCCGATCCCGCTGCTGGCCCCGGTGACGACGGCACGCCTCCCGGTGAGGTCGGGGAGGTCCTCCTCGGTCCAGCTGCTCCTCGCCACGGCATCCTCCTCGGCGTTCGGCTTGGGTCGTCTTCTGCCCGGTCATTGCAGGCGCCAACTCGTGCACGGTGTGCGCGTCGGGCGATGGTGCGCTTGTTAGGCGAGGAACCCCTCGACCAGGGCGGCCGTCGCGTCCGGCTGCTCGAGCTGCGGGAGATCCCCCGAGCGCTCTATCGTGGTCCGTTGCAGCCGATCGTTGGTGGCCAGCAGGGACCCGGCGGCCGCCGGGTCTGTGAAGCGCGGGTGGTCGCCGAAGACGAGCAGCGTGGGGTTCGTTAGGTGCTCGTAGGCAGCGACGGCCCCGGAGTCGTTGAGCAGCCCGCACACGAACGCCAGCGGCGCCCGCTCGGCACCCGGCTGCTGGCAAGTCCGCCAGCAGTACTGCGCATAGTCGGAGGGGATGCGCTCCGGATCCGTGAAGGTCTGCCGAAGGTACCAGCGGATCACCTGGCGTCGGGCGAGGACGGCGAACAGCAGGCGGCCGGCCCCCGTCCGGCGCAGGATCGAGTAAAGGGTACGGGATGCCTGACCGGCGCGGCCCCCGAAGCGTCCAAACCCGGTGGGACTCAAGAGCACGAGCCGGCCGAAGCGCTCGGCGTGCTCGGCGGCGGCCACGACGACGTACTGCGCCGGGAGGGACAAGGCGACTACGTCGAGGCTGAGCTCGCCGGGTTGCAAGGCGGCCAGGCGGATGCGCTCGAGTTGCTCCCCATAGAAGGCAGGGCCGTAGGCTGCATCGGGCCGCTCCGATGTGCCGAAGCCCAGCCAGTCGACCAGCACGACGCGTCGGTGGGCGGCCAAGCGCATCGCCAGGGGCGCCAACTCCGCGCCTGTCCCAGCCGCGTTGAAGCTGTGCAGGAGCAGGACCGTCCGTCCCTCGCCTAGCCGGTAGCCCGCTACCCGACCCGCGTCGGTATCCACATCGAACCGGATGCCGGGTACGGGAGGGGAGAGCGGGCGGATCGTCACGACAGTGACCAGGCGCAGGACTTCAGCGCAGCGGCCGGCCGGCTTGCTCCCAGCGTTCGGCGACGAAGCGACAGCCCCGGTTGTCTGGCGTGCGGGCAAAGCGCATCAGGGCCGGGTCGCTCCGGCTGAACTGGCGGCAGCCCCAGCAGCGCCAGGCGGCACGGCGCCACCACTGGCCGTCACTCTCGTCCATGAGCTGCTTGCATACCCGCCACGCCACGTCCCGCTGGATCGGCTCCGCGGCCGTCACCTGCCCCATCCGCGCACCTCTCTATGGTGAGGTGAGCATGTCCCGATCCGCGTGGAGTGGCCAGTGCCGATCGTCACCCCGACGTGAGCCGGGCGAGGAGCCGTTGGGCGTCCCGCCACGAGCCTCGATTGGAGCTAGGCTGACTCCCTGACCCCGTACGGGAAGTCGTAAGCCGGCATCCGTTCCAGGAACGGATCCGGATCGAACGCCTCGGGTCCGAGCACGCCCGTCCCGCGCCACACGCCGGCCTCGAGGAGTTCCATGGCGATCACCGGGTTGACGGCCGTCTGCCAGACGACGGCCTGGACGCCGTAGCGCCGCATGCAGATCTCGTTGTCGGCCACCTGGTAGAGATACACCTCTCGCGACTTGCCGTCCTTGATCCCCTTGGCCCAGGTTCCGGCGCACGTCTTACCGACCATCCGATTGCCCAAGTGCGCCGGGTCGGGCAGGCACGCCGCGACCACATCCCGCGGTGCCACCATGACCTTGCCGACCTTGATTGGTTCCTTGTTGTCGAGGCCGAGCATCTTGATGGTCTTGAGAACGCGGATGAACTCGCCGCCGAGGCCGTACTTGAAGGTGACACGCCCGCACGACACCCAGCGCGGCACGAGCAGCACCTCCTCGTGCTCGATGTTGACGCACTCCTGCGGCCCGATGCCCTCGGGGAAGTCGAAGACCTCCGGCTCTGAGAACGGCTCCGTGGTGTACCACCCGCGCCCCTTCTCCCAAATCAGGGGCGGGTTCAAGCATTCCTCGATCGTCGTCCAGATCGAGAAGTTGGGGGCGAACTCGTAACCGCGGACTTCCAGGTTGGCCCCGTCTCGGATGCCGATCTCGTCAATCCGGTCGAACAGATGCTTCTCGGCGTAGCGGGCGAACACGTCCGCCATGCCAGGCTCCACACCCATGCCGACGAGGGCCAGCAAACCCTTCTGCTCCCACTGCGGCGCTCGCTCGAACTGGTAGTCGCCGAGCTTGACGCCGGGACGTTCGAACGGCCGCTCGGGGTCAGGGGTGGACAGGGTCATGGCCATGTCCAGGTAATTACAGCCGGCCTCGAATGCCGCGTCGAAGATCGCTTCGTTGAAGAGTGGCTCGACCGCGTTCAGGATCAGATCGACCCCGTGCGCCCGGGCCAGGGCGACGATCTGGCCGCGGTTGCTTGCGTCGACGGACGCCACGGCGAACTTCTCGGGCACGTGCAGCCGCGCGTGCACCTCGCGGGCTCGCTCGATGTTGATGTCCGCGAGGACCATCGACTCTAGCCAGGGACGATCCTGGGCGACCACGGCAATAGCCTCGCCCACGCCTCCGACCCCAACGAGAAGGACCTTCATGACACTCCCTTCTGGCCGGGCCTCGCCGCGGCGAGGCCCGGCCAGAAGGGAGTGTCATGAAGGTCCT
>JBKQRF010000333.1:0-6642 GCA_052144055.1 Candidatus Limnocylindrales bacterium | reverse complement strand
CCCTACTGCCTGACCGGCACGCTCGTTCGGCGCGACGGGTCCTGGCGTTTCCTACTGCTCCACGGCTCCGAGGAGGCGTCAAACGCCTAGCAAACCCTCCAGGGCATTCGGCCACAGGCCCTAAGTCGGCGTGTTGGGCGGTGCCGCGCCGCCCACGTCTGGAGGGGACGAGCACGGCCGGCCCGGTAGTCATGAGCCACACGAAGGGCAGCCCGGCCAGCGACACGCACACGAAGATCGCGAGGATCTCGCGCCATCCGATCGCGGGAATCGCAGACGTCACCAGCGGCAGCGCGATCGCGACCCCGGCGCCGGGCCCCGCGTAGGCAATCCCCAGTGCCAGGCCCGTCATGCCCGCGTAGCGGCGCGAGATCGCGGTCGTGGTCCCCACGAACACGAGCTCCAGGCCGACCGCGAGCAGGATTCCATAGGCGAACACGAGCAGGCCCACGTCGCTGGCGAGGATGGCGACGCCCCAGCCTGCGGCCATGAGCACCATCCCGGCAGCTAAGAGCCAGCGGTCCGCGACCAGGTCGTAGGCGCGGCCGAGGAGGGGGCTCGAAAGGGCCGTGACGAGCAGGAAGATCGCCCAGGGTGTCACCGCGAGCGTGCGGCCGATGTCGAACTCGTGCGCGTAGGCCACCGAGATGGGAGGGAAGCAGTAGAGGCCTGCGTAGGCGACGGCGCCGACCACGAACGCGGCGCTCACCGGTAGCCACATCCGCGTGCCGCCCACGCGGTTCATGCGCGCGCGCCTCGGGAGTCGGCGGCACGCACGGCGCGACCCAGCGCGCGTGCGGAGCCCGTGCTCGGCCAGCTGACAGCCGGGGTGTTCGCAAAGGTCGCGTAATCGCCGAGGGCGGCGGCGAGCGCCGGCACGAACCCGGGCTCCTGGTGGGGCTCGAAGCCCGGCTCCCACCAGGTTCCAATGATCCGGACGCGCCCCGCGGCCCGGTCGATGCGCGGCTCGATGCGTCCGACCAGACGGTCACCGAAGAGCACGGGGAGGACGTAGTATCCCCAGCGGCGCTTCGTGGCCGGCACGTAGACCTCCCAGACGTAGTCGAAGCCAAAGAGCATCCGGAACAGGTCACGGTCCCACGCCAGTGGGTCAAGCGGTGCCAGGAACGCGACCGCCGGCGGCGACCCGCCGGGCCCGGCGCCACCGGACTCGCTGGCTCCACTTGCGGCGGCGGAAACCGCCACCTCCCGCTCCGCCTGTGCCAGCAGGCCAATTTCGGCGGTGACCACGTAGCGCCGGCCACGCACGCCTTCGACCTCCAGCGGAGTCAGCTCGCCGCGCTCCACGAGCTCCGCGACCATCTCGTTCCGGCTGTGGCCGGAAAAGCGTCCCGTGCCCGCCCGCGCTGGAGCCGTTCCGTGCCACAGCTCGCCGTTCCCCGACATGCCGAGCAGCCCGTGGCCGCGGAACCGCGACAGGAGCCGATGCCGGACCTGCTCCGCCTCGGGCACCCGCTGCTCCAGGAGCGCGGCCGGCTGAAGGCGCTCCATCAGGTCGTAATAGCGGCGGTTTCCGTCCCGCCGGGCAAGCCCCACGACCCCCGCCTCGGAGAGCGCCTCGAGCACGGCCCGGACGCGGCTCGTGGGTCCCCAGTACCAGTCAATCGCGCGCTCCCGCTCGAAGTCGAGCGAGGAGAGCGGGCCTTCGGTGCGCAGCCGGTTGAGCACGGTCTCAACCGCATCGGGATGCTCCGCGAAGATCCCGTCCTCGTGGGTCAGGGCGTGGCGATCCCAGGTGTGCCGATACCAGGGCAGTTCCCTCGTCGGCAGGATGCTCAGGCCCTTGTTGAGTGTCTCGAAGAGCAGCCGGCGCCGGTACAGCAGGTCGTCCGTCCACGAAGGCCGGTAACCGGCGATCCGGGCGTGCAGGACCAGGTCGTGGTTTCGCCCGGCGACGCCCAGCGGGTCGAACTGCAACGACCCGAGCCGGTCGACGACGGCGAGGACGCTGTCGGGCCCGGGTGGCAGCGATCTCGGCGGCGCGAGGAAATGGCGCAGGACGAGGAAACGGCGCGCGACGGGGGCCGCCACCGTTCGGGGGTCGGGCACGCAGGGATGGTAGTGCCACACGTGCGCGGGAGTGCCGGCGCCGCGCGCGCGGGGGCCGCCGGAGTGTCGCCGGAGCGCTTCCATATACTGGGGCTTGCATGGCTACCAGTCGCGACTACTACGACGTCCTCGGGGTCCCCCGGGACGCTCCTGACGCCGATATCAAGCGCGCGTTCCGCAAGCTTGCCCAGCAGTGGCACCCAGACGTCAACACGGATCCCTCCGCCCCAGAGCGGTTCAAGGAGATCAACGAGGCGTACCAGGTCCTGTCTGATCCCCAGCAGCGACGCGCCTACGATATGTTCGGTCGTGCCGGTGTGGGCACCGGGGGCGCGGAGGGCTACGGGCCTTTCGGCGGGTTTCAAGGGTTCGGCGACTTGTTCGACGCGTTCTTCGGCGCGGGAGCCGGCGGCGCGCAGACCCGGCGGGCGCATCCCCCAGCCGGATCGGACCTCCGCTATGACCTCAGCATCACATTCGAAGAGTCGATTCGAGGAGCGGAGAAGGAGATCGAGTTCTCGGCCCTCGACCGGTGCTCGACCTGTTCGGGAACCGGCGCCGAGCCGGGTTCCGCATCCCAACGCTGCCCGCAGTGCAATGGGTTAGGAGAAATCCGCCAGGTACGTAGCACGATGCTCGGCCAGATGGTGAACGTCAGCGTCTGTCCCAAGTGCCGTGGCGAGGGGAGCGTCGTCGCAACGCCCTGCCACGAGTGCCGCGGTGAGGGGCGCATTCACCGCAAGCGAAAGCTCCGCGTGGCGGTCCCAGCCGGCATCGACGAGGGCCACCAGATGCGGCTTACCGGCGAGGGCGAGGCGGGGCCGAGGGGCGGCACGGCGGGCAACCTGTACGTCGCAATCCATATCGAGGCGCATCCCTCGCTCCGGCGCGAAGGCACGGAATTGTTCTTCGACCTACCGGTGTCGATCACGCAGGCGGCGCTCGGGGCGCGCGTGGCCGTGCCCACGGCGGAGGGCGAGGAGCAGGTCGAGGTGAAGGCCGGAACGCAGCCGGGAGCCGAGATCCGGCTCCGCGGACGGGGCGTACCGAATCTCCGCCGCCCCGGCGTCCGCGGCGACCTTCACGTCATGGTGGACGTGCGCGTCCCGACGCGGCTCTCCAAGCGCCAGCGAGAACTGCTCGAGGCGCTGGCCTCCGAATCTGGGGAACGGCCCGCTAGGTCTGGCGGCATCTTCGACAAAGTGAAGGACGCCATCAGCTGAGCGAGTCGAAGCGGACGGCCGCCCCCCTGGCGATTCGCGATCCTGCGGACGGCGGGGCTGCCGCGAAGCCAGCGACATGGCTCGAGATCTCGATCGCGGTAGACCACGAGGCAGTGGACGCGGTAGGCGAGATCCTCTCACGAGTGGCGGCTGGGGGCGTGAGCGTCGAACCGGCCTTCGAACTGCTCGACGAGGGACTGGCGGTCAGGCTCGACACGGCACGGCCTGTTCTCGTCCGGGCCTGGCTCCCCGATGCGGAAGGAGCGGCGACGGCTGACGCGCTCGAACGAATGCGGATTGCGCTCGGCCACCTGCAGGCGATCGAGCTGCGTCCGATTGGCGACCTGCAGACGGCCGTAGTGCGCGAGGCCGACTGGGCCGCGCAGGGGCGCGCGCACTTTCCGGTGCTGCGGATCGGGCAGCGCTTCGTCGTGCGGCCGACGTGGCGGCGGTACCGTCGCCACGTCGGCGATCTCGTGCTCGCGCTCGATCCGGGTGTCGCGTTCGGCACAGGGCTGCACCCGACCACGCAGCTCTGCCTGCTGGGTCTCGAGGCATGGGGTACGGAACGCAGGATTGCCGGGGCCCGTGCCCTTGACCTTGGGTCCGGGTCTGGCATCCTGTCGCTCGGCGCCGCGCGGCTCGGCGCTGCGTTCCTGCTCGGTGTCGACACGGATCCGCTCGCGGCCGAGGCGACGGCTGCCAATGCGCGCCGCAACCGGCTGTCGCAAACGATCCAGTCCCGGACGGGGACGGTCCCCACTGGCGAGCCGCCGTTCGACCTCGTGCTGGCGAACCTCGTGGCCTCGGTCCTGATCCCGCTGGCCGCCGCCCTGTACGCGGAGGTGCGGCCTGGAGATGGAACGGCGGGCTCTGGCGGCCGGCTCCTCGCCGGCGGCATCATCGCGCCACGCGAGGTCGAGGTGCGGCGTGCCTTCGCAGCGGCGGGATTCCACCTCCTCCGCCGCTGGGAGGACGGCGACTGGGTGGCGATCGAGGCCGAGCGGGTCGATTGATCGCACCTGAAGGGTCGCGGCCGCATCGGTGGCACCATGGATGCGACGACTGACACAGCGGAAGGATCGGCATGGCCCGGGACGCGTGCTTGTTCTGCCGGATCGCCGCCGGCACGCTCCCCGCGACCGTCGTCTACGCCGATGACGATGTCATGGCGTTCCGCGACGTCGCCCCCCGCGCGCCGGTCCACGTGCTGGTGATCCCCCGCCGCCACCTCGTGTCCGTGATGGACCTGCGGGACGAGGACCTGTCGCTGCTCGGCCGTATGTTCTCGGTGGTCCAGGAGGTGGCCCGACGGGACGGGATCGCCAAATCCGGGTTTCGCGTCGTGTCGAACACCGGCCCCGACGGCGGCCAGACGGTGCACCACCTGCACCTCCACGTCCTCGGCGGCCGCTTCATGACTTGGCCGCCCGGCTAGTCGATGTCGATTGTTCGCCCGCGGGTCCCCAGCCGGACCGCCCGCCGGGTGCGTCCGAGCGCGGTCCCTCCGGTTGGGCCGGACCACCGCGGCGCGGGGGCCGGCGGCATTCTCCCGTTCCCCGTCGCACTCGCGGTCTTGCTCGGTGGTTGTGTCCCTCTCGCATTCGTCACGAGCCCGGCGCCCTTCTCGTCCGCGGCGCCTGCGCCGGCCGCCGGGGGGCAGGCGGCGTCCGTGTTCGAGGCGGCCTGTCACCAGGCCGGCTTCGGGCTTATCCGGGCGAACCAGCTGTACCGGCCGTCGGAGCCGCTCGGACGGATCGCGGTGCCCCGCGGCGTCTAACCAGGTCGTGCTGCCGCAAATTCGGAGGCCGCCTACGTCGTGATCTACCAGGCGTCCGGCCCGGCGGAGGCGCCGACGCTCGCGACCTCGATGCAGCAGCACCTCGAGAGCGGCTTCGGCCAGACGAACTTCCCGACGGGCCCCAGTTCGTCGTCCAGCTCTACGGCTCGACGATCGTCTTCGGCTGGTACTCTCCTGGGGTAAGCGCGGATCCCGTCCCGGCGGCTGCGGCGCTCCACGTCTTGCAGTCGTTCGGACACCCGTTCGCAGTCGTTAGGTAGCACGAGGTCCGCATCTCGCGGAGCGCCCGTTCCACCTGCTGCCAGGGCGCTACGCGCGTCAGGTCACGTCACAGGCGCTGCAGGATCTCGCGTCGCTTGATGTCGTACTCCTGCTGCGTGATCAGGCCGGCCGCCCGCAGCTCCTCGAGTTCGAGCATCGCTTGACGCGCGGTGGACGCCGCCTCCCGAACGGCCGGCGGGGTTCCGTCCTCCCGGCGAGTTGCGTCCGCACGCCCGGAGGTGACGTCGAGCTGCGCGGCTGGCACGAGCCCGAGTTCCGCCGCGTACGGTGCCGCGCCGATCTCCTGCCACCGCGCCTCCGCGTGCGTGATCGCGAGGAGGCCGATCCAGCGCGCCAGCTCTTCGTAGTGATCGACTCTGGCCCGGGTGCCGAAGATCCCGGACGGGTTGGCGATGCTGAACGCGGACGCGACCCGGTCAGCGGCGTGGATCACCAGGAGGTCCCCGGGCGGCACGCCCGGCCTCGTCGGCATCCGCGCTCCTTCCGTCCATGTCCCGTCCCACGGCAGGGTCCCCCGCGTCTTGCTGCTGCCCGCGAAGGCGCCCAGGATCGTTGCCGCCGGAACCGAAGCCAGTGTCCGGCCGCCGCGGGTCGCGTTCAGGACCAGAGCGCCGGCGGCCACATGGATCCCTGCGCCGATGGGTGTTGCCGGGTCCTCCAGCAAGCCGAAGACCCGGTAGGTCATCATGCCTCCGACGAAGTCGATCATCTGGGCGGCATCGACTGACTCATCCGTCTCCGGGTCTGCCCCCAGCCCAGCTCGCGACCCCATGCCCCGCAGCGCAAGCAGGGTGGTCGTTCGACGGATCGAGTCCGCCGCGGCCTTGGTGACTGCGGGGTCGGCGGCCATGGACGCCGCCCCGAGGTCCGAGCCGTCGAGCAGCTCGGCATAGTGGGACGGCCGGAGTGCGCCGCACGCCGGACAACGATCGAAGAACGGATGGACATACCCGCCGCACGATTGACAGAGCAGGTCAGCAAGAGCAAGGCGCATGCGTCAAGCCTACAACGGGCCCGAACCAGCACGCCGGCCGCCGACGCGAAGGCGATGAGCTCTGGCTTCACGCCGAGGCAACGATCCCCGGCAAGGGGCGCCCTCGGGGCCCGCGGGCGTCCGTCACGGCTTAGCTCGAACGCGTTGTCCTCGTCCAGATACGTCCGTGACACCGGACCCTGGATGCGGGTGAGGCGCGAGCGGGGCTGAGAACGGTGCGAGAGCCCTCGCTACGCTGGTGGTGTCAGACATCAGCTGGAGGAGGGCTCTCG
>JBKQRF010000332.1:0-12221 GCA_052144055.1 Candidatus Limnocylindrales bacterium | reverse complement strand
AGGGTCGCTGGCCGAAGTAGATGCGCGGCTGCGTCACGAGCGGCGCCCCGGCCGTCGACGTGACCGGCAGGTTCTGGATGATCAGCTGCGGCAGGCCGTTGGCGGCGACTCCGTTCACCGGCACCATGGCCAGACCATAGCCGTGCGTATAGAGGATGTGCTCGGCGATCCAGCTCGGGCTTGCCTGGCTCTTGTCGAGGGCCATCTCCCGGGCCGAGAGCATCACCTCGGTCGGCTGGCCGTTGATAACGTAGCGATCGACGTCGACCGACGTGAAGTCGTAGTACTGGCGCACGGTCTGGAGCTGGTCGAGGGTGGCGGCCAGGGGCCGAGGGTCCCACAGGCGGGCATTGTTGAAGGTCGTCTCATCGTTGGCGACGTCGGCGGCCGTCAACGTGGCCTTGCCCGTGTAGGACCGCACCTGCCAGGTGTCGAGGGCGAAGCCTTTCCTGGTGAGCGCGATGTTGTTGGCGATGTAGGGGGCTTCCGCCGAGTTCTGGTTGGGTGTCACGACAAGCTGCTGGTAGGCCGCAGGGAGGACGGCGCCGGCGATCAGCAAGAGGGCGTACCAGGCGCCGCCGACGAGTGCGACGAGGCGGATCGCCCGATCGCGGCGCACAAGAGCACAGATCACGAGCGCGACGGCGACCAACGCCGAGGTGACCGCCGTCACGACGGCCAGCGGAAGGCGCACCGCCGCGTCGGTGGCGGTGACGCCAGTGACCACGCCGTTCCCTGCGTACGAAAGGTCATAGCGGCCGAGCCACTGGATGGCGGCGATGGTGAGGAGGAACAGGGCGCCCAGGACGGCGAGATGCAGCACGGGCCGTCGGCCGGTGACGTCGCCGCCGCGCAGGGCGATCACGCCATAGGCAGCGCCCGCCAGGATCAGGGCGAGGGTAAGCAGCACAGCCGCCGTGTCGACCACCAGGTGCAGGAAGGGAAGGCTGAAGAGCCACCAGCCGAGGTCGAAACCGAAGATGGGATCGGGCGTGGGTGTGCCCGAAGGCGCGTAGGGCACACGGTGCAGCCACAAGGCCACGGTCTGCCAGGAGCTCGGCAGCTGCATCGCGAAGAGCAGGACGAAGAGCAGCCCGACCCCGAGCAGGATCGTGCGGAGAGTCCGGCGCGGCAGCGCGGCCGCGAGCGCGAGCCAGTCGACCTGCTCCTCACCGACGCTGCGCGCACGGGCCTGGGCCGCGAGCTCCTTATCGCTGGGCTCGCCTCCGAGGCGCCAAGCCAAAAGGAGGTTTCCGATCAGGAAGACGAGACCTCCGGCCAGGCCCAGGACGAACAAGCCGATGCCATAGGCGAACTGGGTGGTCCATACGGCCCCGAAGCCGATGCTCGAAAACCACAGATAGTTAGCCAACGGGTCCGAGACGGCGCCTAACACGAACCCCACGATGAGCACCGCCACGATCAGGCCGACCACGAGGCGTAGAACCGGGTGGCCAGTGGGGGACCCCGGACGCACCCGTCGCGGCGGCGCGCCGTCCCCTCCTCGAGAGCGCGCAGCAGCAGCTTGGCGAGCGAGCCAAGCCTGGAGGTCGTCGAAGTCGAAGTTGCCGCCACCGGAACGTCGGGATGACATCAGGGGAACCTCTCACACGTACAGGATGACGGTACTCCCGATCGAGCAGGGGCGCGCTGGATCCGCGGTGCGCGCCCAGGCACCCGATGGAAAGTCTCCACCCCTTGGTGACAGGCTCACCCGGGCGCCCAGATGATCATCGACGTGATCCGCTCTGGGGACGAGGCGGTCACGCTTCCCCAAGAGGCCCTCTGGGACAGGTGCCTCCCGTTCGGCCTGGCGCTAGACGCCTCGGCCCGGCCCGGGATGCACATCTGCTGCAGGCGCTTGCAGCTGCGCAAGGAGGTATGCTCCAAGCCGAGATGACCGAACCGACAGCGCTGCCCACGCCGCTCGCGACGATGGAAGCGGTCCGCGACCGGTTCCGATCGCGAGGGATGCGCTGGACGCCGCAGCGCCGCCAGATCCTTGACGTCCTCGATCACACCGACGGCCACATCACCGGCGGCGAACTGGTGGAGCGCTGCAGGGCCCGCGATCCCCTGACGACCCCGTCGACCGTCTACCGGACGCTGCGGGTGCTCGAAGAGATCGGCGTCGTGTGCCACGCTCACGGAGCCGACGGACGTGAGGAGTTTCACGTTCGGCCGGCCAGCGAGCACGGGCACTTGTACTGTCGGCGCTGCGGCCTGAGTTGGGAGATCGACCAAGCGGCTGCCGCAGCGACTATCCAGTCGTTCTGGCGTGCGAACGGGTTTGCGGTCGATCTCTCGCACCTTACTGTGGTCGGGTTGTGTGCCGAGTGCCAGCGGGTCGGCGGCCGGACGAACCGACGGGACGCGCCGACGGGACCTGCGGGCAGTAGCACGGCGCGCGCGAGCAAAGCCTGACCGGACGTCGTCATCGCGAGCTGCCGTCGGCGCGATCATAGCCTATCGATGTGATCGGGGCGGCGGTGTGGGATGTTCGCGCGTGTCGACGAGCGCATCGGGTGCGACGAGACCGGAGTAGAGCCGACCGCGCAGGTGAACGATCTCGTGCACCACGGCCCGAGCCACCAAGTCCGTGGCCCGTACGCGGGTGCAGCGCCCCTCCAAGTCGAGGGTGCTCACCACGACCTCGGCCGGCCGGACCACCCACGCCATGCGGTCTGGGATGGACAGACAGCCTTCCCAGCCCGCCTGGCGGCCTCGCTGCGTCACGATGACGGGGTCGATGAGCACGATCTCGACGGTCGCGACCCGCACCACCGCCACGCACCACGGTATCCCGATCTGAGGCGCCGCCAGGCCCATCCCCGCGTGGGCGGCCATGGTCGCGCGCAGGTCAGCCACCAGGGCGCCGACGGCAGCATCGCGGGAGCGCACCGCCTCCGTAGGTCGGTGCAGGCTCGCTTCCTGGTCGGTGAGGATGAGACGGAGGCGGCCCGCCGGCGCGCGGTCAGAGAGCCGGTCGGTCATGGTCGGGGCGACCGCGGTCGCGGCCAATCAGCCGACGCACCCCGCTGACGATGCTCGGCGACCGGCCGACCAGTCCGTCGAGGCTCATCGGGTCAGACGACCTCCCGCAGGAGAGCCGGCGCTCCCCGAGAATGGTGTTCGTCCCCCGTCTCGTGCTCGTGCGCGTGACGGATGCGGCCGTGCTCGTGGAGGTGCTCGTGGATCAAGTTGGCGCGGATCAGCAGGTCGCGGTCGTTGAGCACAGCATCCGGGGTGCCGTCGGCCAGGACGCGTCGTTCCTCTCCGAGCACCACCACCCGGTCGGCGATGATCGGTACGATGTCTAGCTCGTGGGTCGCCGTGACGAGCGTGCGCCCCTCGGCAGCCAGGCCGCGGATGAGGTTGACGAGCACCCACTTGGTGCGCGGGTCGAGAGAGGCCGTCGGCTCGTCGAGCAGCACCACCGATGGCTCCAGCGACAGCACGCTCGCGATCGCCGCCCGCTTCTTCTCCCCGCCCGACAGCTCGAACGGCGCGCGGTGGGCCAGACCCTCGATCTCCATGGCCGCCAACGCCTGCGTGCAGCAGCGGGACACTTCCTCGGGCGGCAGGCCCAGCTGGAGCGGCCCGAAGGCGACGTCGTCGAGCACGGTCGCGCTGAAGAGCTGGATATCGGGATCCTGGAAGACCAGGCCAACCTGGCGGTGGAAGCGGAACGCGTCCTCGCCTGCGGCGACCGCGCTGATATCCCGGCCGAGCGCGCGCATCGTGCCGGCGGTCGGGCCGATGATCCCGTCGAGCAGCTTGAGGAGGGTCGACTTGCCGCTGCCGTTGGCGCCGAGCAGCACGACCTGCTCCCCCTCGTGGATGTCCAAGTCGATGCCGTCGAGCGCGACATGTCGCCCGCTGTACACGTAGCGCACGCCGCGCAGCGAGAAGACGATCGGCCCTTCGGGCTCGCTCACGGCACGAAGCGGCCAGCCAAGACCGCCGTGGCGGCGACGGCGAGCGCGGCCGTCAGCACGGCCACGTCACGCGCAGTCACGCGGTACGTGGTGTAGACGCGCACCTCACCCGTGAAGCCGCGTGCCATCATCGCCGCGTAGACGTCGTTGCTCATCATGAAGGCCCGGCTCACGAGGTTGCCCATCGTGCCCCCGATGAAGCGCCGCTGCTCGGCGCCGCTCGTGCGGGCCACCATGCGGCTCTTACGCGCCAGCAGGACGCCGTTGGCCGTGTGCAGGAACAGGAAGATGTAGCGGTAGGTCATGGAGAGTACCAGCACGAAGATCTGGGGCACGCGCAGCAGCCGCAGGCTCTTGAGGATGTCGGCCCACGGCGTGGTCATCACGAGGAGCACGGCCAGGGACACGCTGACCCCAACGCGGGCCACGAAGATGACCGCGCCGATGATGCCCGGGACCGACGGGGCGACCTGCACCGGGCCCACGGGCAGCTCGAACAGGCGGGGCCCGGGCACCAGGAAGAGCGCCGGGATGACCACGATGCCGGCGAAGAAGGGGATGCCCAGCCAGACGCGTTTGACGAAGAACGCGAACGGCACGTGGCTGGCCCGGGCGGCCGCGAGGATAACCGCATAGAGCGCCGCCAGGACAATCAGCGAGCCGGTCAGGCTGGCGGCCAGGATGACGGCCAGAAACATGCCGAGCTTGGCGCGCGGGTCGCGCGCCTGGAGGAAGCCGGCCCCTCGCGCATGCTGTTCAGTGAAGACGGCGCGCTCGATCGACTCGGTGATCCCCCCCAGCGTCTGCTCCAGCCAGCCGATGCGCCCTTCGCGCTTGCCCGGCTTGGCGGCCGGCTGCGGGGCCGCCGCCTGCGTCACCCGGGGCTCCCGCTGGTCCGGTCGGGCACTGCGTCAGGGCCAGGGCTAGCGCCAGCGCCGAGCAGCCTTGAGAGGCCCAGGACGACGACGCCGATGACGAGGATCCCCACGATGCCGGCGATCTCGTAGCCGATGCCCGCGTGCCACAGGGGGGCGCTGGCGCTATTGAAGAACGGCAGCGGCACGTTGTAGCCGACGAAGGGCGCACTGAAGATGCCCGACAGCTGCTGCAGGCCGTGGGGGACGTAGCCGAAGGCCGCCTTGATCCCCCCGGGGCTGCCCTCGGCGTAGGCGAAGCCTGGGGCGATGAGCCCGAGGGGGGCGATGACCGCGATCAGCGTGAAGCCGGCCCCCACGCCCTTGAGCCGCTGGGGCAGCACGAAGTGAGCGAGCGGCACCAGCACGATCCCGAGGATGGCCGTGATGAGCAGCATGGTGGCCACGTCCGGCCAGCTCACCGTCGACCAGTCGGCGCCGTAGAAGTGGGACGGGTTGCCGCCCCCGATGATCAACCCCAAGGCGGCCATGGCCACGATGGCCGCGATGCCGGCCCCTAGGATGACCTGCCAGAGCGGCCGGGAGGAAACCTCGCCCGCCGCGACGGCGTCCGGCGCGAAGACCGAGCGCAGGGAGGTCAGGTACTCCGGATGGCGCTGCTGGAAGTAGGCCACCCCGAGCCCCGTAATGAGCGCCTCGACGATGGACGCCCCGAAGGCATGCGCCGCCACCATGGCAGGGATCGCCTGCTGCAGCGTGTACGGGCTGTACAGCGGGTGGCCGTTCTGGGTGAAGAAGATGGGCTCAATGCCCAACTCGACGCCCACGCAGAAGGCCGCCACGGTGATGCCCACGTAGCTGCCGATGGCGGCCGCCCACACCCGGCGCGTGGAGAGGATGGGCGCCCGTCCGCTGATTAGGCGGTAGGTGAAGTAGCCCACGAACGGCAGAATGATGGCCATGTTGAGGCAGTTGGTGAAGATCGCCAGCACGCCACCGTCGCCGAAGAAGAGCGCCTGGATTACGAGGGCCACGCTGACGGCGATGACGGCGGCCCACGGTCCCAGCACGATCGCGATGAGCGTCCCACCCACGCCGTGCGCCGTGGTACCACCGGGCACCGGGACGTTGAACATCATGATCGTGAAGCTCATGGCCGCGAAGATGGCGAGGAGCGGCACCGTGCGATTGTTGAGGACCTGCTTGATGCGCCGCGTCGCCATCGCCCAAGTCGGCACCGTTATCACGCCCAGGCCGACCGACACGATGGGGCTAAGGTACCCGTCGGGGATGTGCATCCTGGTGCTCCTGGGTCGGTCAGACCTCCGTCAGGAGGACTTATCGCAACACCTTGCTATAACGGAGCGTAGCACCAAATTCGTGGATCAGCCACTGGCGACACATGAGACGTGCGAGCCGTTGAGAGTTCGGTTCCTTCCAGGAGGCGCCCGCCGGCAGCACGGTGCGTTGTCATCACTTCTTCGGAGCCTGGGGCGAGATGGATGGCGTCCGCGCCCCTGTCCCCTTGTGCAGACCCGAGCCACGGGGTACGGTGCCATTCATGTGCCGCAGCATCAAGACATTGCGCCGCCCGGATGCGGCCGTCACCGACGACGAGGTCCGGGCGGCAGCGCTGCAGTTCGTCCGCAAAGTCAGTGGATACCGCGTGCCATCGCGGGCCAACCGCGTCGCGTTCGACGCGTGTGTCGACGAGATCGCGGCGTCTTCCCATCGACTCCTCGACGCCCTCGTTAGCGGAGGTGGGGCGGCTCGATCCTGACTGCGGTTGTCGGGCGGCGGGGCCGGCGTCGTCGGCCGCCTGCACCCGGGTCGCGAGGAGTCGTTCGCGCGCGTGGACCGTCTCGGTCGGGCCGATCTCCCGGACCACGGCGAGAGCACACGTGTTCCCGAGGCGCGGGGCGGACTACTCGGCGCGGCAGAAGGTCGTGATCGCATCCTCGACGATCTCGACGCCCCTGCACGATCTCGCTGAGTGGCACCCACTCGTCCGGGGCGTCGAAGTTGCCCCGAAGGGTGCATGCCTTCGAAGAATGGGCGCGCGAAGCGGCAGAGGAGAACCTCGCGGCCTGCATCGAGCGGACGCTGGCGTTGCTGCGCGCGCCCCGAATGCTATGCGCCTAGGGGGTGGGCTACTCCACCCGAAGCGAGGGTCGTTCGCTAGCCCCAAACAAGCGGGCTAGGAACGGAGCCGTCGATTGCGGGCAAGTGATCCCGTCAGGAGACGACACCGTCCGGCACGAGCGGCAGCGAGCGCAGGCGCACGCCCGCGGCGGCGAAGATCGCGTTCGCCAGAGCTGGCGCGATCGCGATGATGGGCGTCTCACCCCCGCCGGCCGAGGGTAGGTCGCGTCGGTCGAGGAGCACGACGTCGATGGGCGGCACATCGGTGATGCGGGGGACGCGGTAGTCCGTCAGCGACGCGTTCTGGATGCTGCCGTCGTGGAAATGGACCGCCTCGAACAGGGCCCCGCCGAGGCCCATGACAGTGGCGCCTTCGATCTGGTTCGTCAGGCCGTCGGGATTGACGATGGCGCCGCACTCAAAGGCGGTCACGATGCGTACGACCTCGAGGCGCCGGTCGTCGTCGACGCGCACCTCGACCGCCGTGGCGACACGGGCACCCTTCTCCACGCCACCGGCGATGCCCACGCCAAGACCGGGCTCCCTGGCGCGGCCGGCCCAGTCGATGCGCTCCGCCGCGGCATGGAAGGCGGCCACGAGCCGCTCGTCGCGCAGATGCCTGAGGCGAAATTCGAGGGGGTCGACGCCGAGCGCATGTGCCAGCTCGTCCATGTGGGACTCGCGGGCGAAATGGTTGGCCGTCGCGGCCAAGGCCCGGTAGGAGCCCTGCGCAAGCGGAGAGTCGGCGGGCTGGTAATCGAGCCGCTGGCTGGGCACGTCATACGGGCCAACGAGGCCGAACATGCCCGAGTTCGTGTTGCGCATCTCCCAGGCCGTGATGGTTCCATCGCGCTGCGCGCCGCTGCGGACATCGATCAGCGCGGCGGGCCGCAGGTGTCCCGCGCTGAACTCCTCCTCGCGGCTCCAACGCACCTTGACCGGGCGGCCGACGGCGCGCGCCAACCGCGCCGCGTCGGTCGCGATCGCCTCCGCATGCTTGCCGCCGAACCCGCCCCCCGTGTCGGGCACCATCACCCGCACGTCCGCCTCGGGCACCTGCAGCGCCTCGGCAAGCGTGCGTCGAAGCCCGAAGGGGACCTGCGTCCCGCACCACACCGTGAGCCGGCCGTCGCTTCCCCACTCGGCCAGCGCCACGTGCGTCTCAAGGGGGACGTGGGCGATGTACGCGGTCGTATAGGTGGCCACCAGTGTGATCGGCGCGACGGCGAGGGCGCCCTCGACGTCCCCCGTTTCGTGGTGGAACGCGCCCTCCCAGCCCTCCTCGTCCACGGGGTGGGCGCGCAGATGCTCGCCAAGCCCGGCCTCGGTCGGCTGAGGCGCCAGTTCCCACTGCGCCTCGATGGCCTTGAGCGCGCGTCCGGCACGGAACGGGTCGGGGGCGACCACCCCCACGAACGAGCCGTCCTGCACCACGGTCACGCCCGGTACTGCCGCGGCCCGCGTCACGTCGACCGAGCGCAGCGTCGCGCCGTGTGCCGGAGCGCGCAGGACCCGGCCTTGAAGCATGCCAGGCCAGGACAGGTCGGACCCGTATCGTCGGGCTCCCGTCACGATGTCTAGCGCGGTGACACGCGGGGCCGGGCGCCCGACCACCCGCTCGGACGCGCCCGGGGTGAGGGGCGGGTCGCCGGGGGCGACCTCGACCTGCCGCAGGCCGCGCACGATCTCGCTGTAGGTCGCGGAGATGACCCCCTGCGCCTGACGGACGCTGCCATCAGCGGCGGCAAGGGCCGCGGCCTCCACGTTCCACATCGCGGCAGCCATGCCGACCAGGCACTCGCGCGCGCTCGCGGCGACCCGCCGCAGCTGCTCGCCCGCGTCGGGCATCGACCGGCTGCCGAAGGTGCCCACGTCGAACGGGCACACGTCCGTGTCGCCCATCACCAGGCGCACGGCGACGAGGGGCACCCGCAGCTCCTCCGCCACGCGCAGGGAGAGTGCCGTTCGGTTGTCCTGGCCGACGTCGATCTTGCCCGTGAATGCCGTCACGACGCCGTCAGCACCGACGTGGAGCCAGGCGCCCGAGCTGGTCGTCCAGCCGCCCGAGGGCGCCGGCTCCCGGACGACGACGAGCCCCTCAGGGAGGACGGCGAAGTAGTCGCGCTCCGCCGCCCGGGTCAAGTCCCAGGGTCGCCGCGGCCGCGCCGGCTGGCTCGCTGGCCCGACCGGGCTGGTTTCGGGCGCGACCCCGCTCCCGTCCTCCGGGCGTGCTGCCAACTCCGCCGCTCGGCGCACCGCGCGCAGGACTCGCGGATAAGTCCCGCAGCGGCAGATGTTGCCGGCCAGGGCCGTCCGGACCTGCGCGTCGTCCGGATCGACGTCATCCTGCAGCAACGCGACCGTCCGCATGAGCATGCCCGCGGTGCAGTAGCCGCACTGCAGGGCCCCGACCTCCAGGAATGCCTGTTGCACCGGGTGCAGACGCCCGTCGCGGGCCAGCCCCTCCACCGTCGTGACGGCGTGGCCGGCAGCGTCCGAGACCCGCGCCTGGCAGGCGTGCACGGGCACACCATCGAGCAGCACGGTGCAGGCGCCGCAGGCGCCTTCGCCGCAGCCAGGCTTCGCGCCGGTCAGTCCGAGCTCCTCGCGGAGGGCGTAGAGCAGGCTTCGGTCAGGGTCGAGCGCGAGCGCGCGCGCCGCGCCGTTGACGACGATCTCGGCAGTGTCAGTCATGCTCGCACCTCGGGGAACCCGGCGACTGCATTGGAGCATAGCCGTACAGAGCCGCGCCGGCGCACCCGGCCGGAACTTGCCCGGCGCGTCACCCTCCGGACACGATGACCCGAGGAAAACTTATCGTTCGGCCCACTCTCGCACCGATCCGCCCGCTCAGGCCGGCCTGGGGTTTCAGTCGACCGAGTGGTTCGGGCACGGTCGCCTGCGGGACGGCCCGAGGTGCTGCGCGGCGGTCCAGGCGACCGGGTGATCCGGGGCTGCATATCCTCAGGTACCATCGCGACCGGTACCCAATGACCAGGCTCCGATCCCGCTTCGCGGCACTAGCATCGAGGGGCCGCTCCAGCCGCGTTGGTTGGAACTCACAGCACGTTGCCGGGGAGCAGAGGATCGGTGGTCGAGCTGCAACGGCTCGGACCGGCGATCGCCACATGGCTCCGCCTCGAAGAGGTGTCTGGGTGACGCTGTCACCAAGCGATGCAAACGAGTCGGACCTGCGGGAGCAGGTCGCCAAGGCTCTAGCTTACAAGGGCATGATGCTCGGCCGACTCGGCCGGAGCGTCGAAGAGATCGCGGTCTACGACCAGGTCGTAGCCCGCTTTGGGGATGCCGCTGAACCTGAGTTGCGCCGGCAGGTCGCGACTGCGCTCTTCAGCAAGGGTGCCCGGCTCGGACAGCTCGGCCGGACAGAGGAGGCGATCGCTGTCTATGACGAGCTCGTGGCGAGCTTCGGGGAGGAGACCGAGCCGGCGATGCGCGAGCAGGTGGCGAAGGCGCTCGTGAACAAGAGCTACCGCCTAGGACAGCTCGGCCGCCACGAGGAAGCTGTGGCTGTCTGCGACGAGGTCGTGGAGCGGTTCGGCACGGCGACGGAGCCAGTCCTCCGGGGCCAGGTCGCCCTAGCGCTCGTCAACGAAGGGGTGCGGCTCGGACAGCTCGGCCGGAGCGAGGAAGCGATCGCCGTCTACGACCAGGTGGTGACCCGCTTCGGTGACGCCACCGAGCCCTCCTTGCGAGACCACGTGGCTGGCGTCCTCTCCCACGCGGCGGCGTCGTAGCCGAGGACTAGTCGGGGCCGGAGGGCGGCCTCCCCTGCGCCCAGCGTCGGGCCATGTCAATGCTCCGGGCATTGCTCGGCGGGCCTGCGGGCCGGTCGGCCGGAAGGACGGTTCCCGCGGCACCTGGGCATGTCGTGGCCCGACTGCGTCACGCGGCGCTCGGCCCCGGTCGAGGTGAAAGCATCTGCCGGCGGCGCCGTGGTCCAGCCTCGCCCCGAACGACGTACGGAGAGTAGCTTCTGGAGCCGGCTTGTGCAGCCGGCTTGCATAGCCGGCTTGTGGCCGAGAGACCCCGCTGGCAGACTGATGGCGTGATGACGCGGCGTGCTGGCGCCGGCACCGGCCAACCAGCCGCGCCGATCACCTGCCACGCTGACTGATACGCCTCGACCTCGAGCGCAGGTGAATCAAAGGCACCTGAGGAGAGACGGCATGCGACAGCTCCGTACGTCCGATCGAGTCCGCAGGGTCGCGATCGTCGTGTTGGCGGCGATTGCCGCCGCCCTGATGCTCTGGAGGCTATGGCCCAGCGGGCCGCTGCCCCCGGTCTCTCTCCCAAGCGCGGATCGAGCCAGCGAGGAGGCCCCGCCGACGGATACCGAACCGGAAAGCTGAGCTGGCCCATTCCCGGCGTGATCCTGCGGCGGAGCGGCCGGAGCCCGGCGACGGCCCGCGGGTGCGAGCAGACAGGGGTGTCGATCGGATGGACGTTGCCGCGGCAAGGTCCACGTGCTAGACGTCCAGCCGCCCTCTATGACAAGGGTCCTTGACGGCCGCCATCTGACAAGGTAGCTTGACAAGGTGACGAACGAGGTGCGGCTGTTGCGCGAGCGCCGTGGCCTTAGTCAGGGCCAGCTCGCCCAGGAACTGCGGGTGTCACGCCAGACGATCAACGCGATCGAGACGGGACGCTATCTGCCCTCGCTGCCGCTGGCCTTCGCGATCGGTCGGTTCTTCGGCCGACGCATCGAGGAGATCTTCCATGACGACACGCATGTCTAGATGGGCCGTGCCGGCGCTCGGCTTCGTGATCGGTTTGCTCATCGCGGCGGCGGAACTGGGTCGGCACGCCACACCTGTGCAGGCTGGTTTGGCGTTCGCCATCGTAGCCGGCTACGCCGTCGCCCTCCGGATGCTGCAGTCACGATCGGACATGGCCAGCCTCCTCTCGGGCCTGCCTCGCGACGAGCGCTGGGAGTCGCTCAACTTGCGCGCGCTCTCGCTCGCGGCGCAACTCGTTGCGGTCGCCCTGCTGGGCGGCTTCCTCGTAACCCAGTTCGAGGGCGGCGACGCAATGCCCTACGCTTGGGTCGGGGTTGTCTTCGCCGCGGCGTATCTTGGTGGTCTCGTCTGGTACCGCAGCCACTCCTAATCTGGGCGCTGCGACTAAGGGCCTGTGGCCGAATGCCCTGGAGGGTTTGCTAGGCGTTTGACGCCTCCTCGGAGCCGTGGAGCAGTAGGAAACGCCAGGACCCGTCGCGCCGAACGAGCGTGCCGGTCAGGCAGTAGGG
>JBKQRF010000331.1:0-3025 GCA_052144055.1 Candidatus Limnocylindrales bacterium | reverse complement strand
CTACTGCCTGACCGGCACGCTCGTTCGGCGCGACGGGTCCTGGCGTTTCCTACTGCTCCACGGCTCCGAGGAGGCGTCAAACGCCTAGCAAACCCTCCAGGGCATTCGGCCACAGGCCCTTAGTCCGCGCCGCGTACGGGAGACCCCAGAACGCGCCCGACCAATGCCTCCAGACGTGCGGCGACACCATCGCGCTCGAGGGCCGTCCGGACGATCGCGCGGGCACGGATGAAGTTGAGGGCCGGTGGAAGCTCGACCGCTGCGGCCACAGCCTCCGCGTCGCGCGCAACTCCGACGAGCTGGGCGTGTAGGGCATCGTCCGGTGTGAAGGCGGGGATGGGCAAGTCGAGCATCACCTTGTCGAAGTCGCGGGCGCCCCATTGCCCTCGACTCTGACGGTGGGCCGCGGCCGCACGTGCAGTCTCACTGTTGAGGATCGCCTCGAGATAGCGGGCTTCGTCCTCGCCAGCCGCGGCCCAATACAGCTTGTGCTCGACGATCGCGCGCGAGTCCCGCACGATCGCGGCGGCCGGCCACGTGCCTGACGCCCCGTACACGACGCGGACTGGCGCCCCCGGCATCTGGGCGCTGAGCTGGCCGAAGAAGTCCAGGCGCGGCACGAGGGGTTCAGCGCTGCGCTTGCCGTGCTCAGTCCAGCGCTCCTCCACCTCGGCCAGCCAGCGGCTCAGGTGGAGGTGGGCAGCCGCCCGGGCGACATCGTAGTCGAGGAGCGTGGCGGTCTCCTCGTCCCAGGGGATCACCGCGAGCGGCGCCTCGAGCAACCGGAACGGTGCGATCGACTCCCCGAGGTAGAGCGGCCGCAGAAACTGGGCCTCGACGCGACCTTCGAGGGCCGCCAGATCTCTCCAGGGTGGCTTCTCGAGAGCCGTCCGGCGGCTCCGCACAAATGGCGCGGTGGGGTCCCCACCCAGGCGGCCCATGGGCACCGGTTCGACGACGAAGAGGACCCTCGGAAAGACGATGGCGCCCGCCCGGAACCTCGCCTTGTACGGGGACGCCTGTTCAGTGCCTGGCTCTGCCCACAGCTCCTCGTGCGCCGACAGAGCAGCATTCGCCTGGGCCGGCGTGGCGTCGCGCCGGGGGAGCAGTCCCGTGTAGAGGGTGATCGTATCGGGCGGCGACCCGGTCTCGCCCGCTCGGGCGAACAACACGCACGAGGGCACGGGGAAGAGGGGCTGCACGGTCTCATCGAAGCCCCAGGCTTCGACAAAGCGTGCCGAGGCGAAGACGTGTTCGCGCTTCGGGCGGCCCTGGGGGCTCGAGAAGCGTCCCCGCAGGAACTTCTCGAAGTGATGCCGGCTCAATGCCGCGAACGGCATGACAAACGCGATCGTCGCCCCGGGCTCGAGGTACAGCTCGATGCAGCGCGCGTAGAAGTAGCCCGCCAGATCCTGGTGCGGGGCGCGCCCGGCTCCGCCGACCCAGATCCCGAGCCGGGTCGACTCCTCCCGGAACCGCTGCTGCATGGCTGCCCCCATGTAGCGGTAGGAGAGCCAGGGTGGGTTGCCGATCAGGACGTCGGGTCGCTGGCCCTCACTCGAGAGCCAGATCGGGCGCGACAGGTTGCGCGCCACGTACCCCCAGATATGGTCCCGGTCGGCGGCCCGCAGGTCGCGCAGCGCGATATAGGTTCCGGCGAGTTCATCGATGTCGGCGGCATCGGTCATGCCGGCACGCAGGAGCCACACGCGAAAGGCCGCTTCGTCCGCGCCCTGCTCCCCTAAGTCAAGCATGGCCGCGATGACCGCGTCGAGGACGCCCGGATCACGGGTGACCGAGAACGGGAACGTCAAGCCGCGCGGCGCGTCAGGGATCGGGATGGCAATCTCGCGCTCGCCCATGAACGCCCGCGTGTTCCACTGTAGCGAGTCGCCCAGGTACACCGGCACGGTGATGGCCGGCCGCTCGCGCAAGCGCTCCTCGCCAATGGCGAGCAGGTACGTGACGCGGGCGATGATGGCGGCCACCGGGTGGACGTCGATGCCGAGGACAGTGGCGCAGCAGCGGCTCACGGCTTCTGGAGTGGACACGCCAGCGGCCTCCGCCGCGGCGAGGAAGCCGCGCACGGCGTGGAACAGGAACGTGCCGCTGCCCGCACGCCGGATCGAGGACACGCTGGTGGAGCGGATCGGCGATGGCACGCTCGCACATGCGCGCCGCCAGCCAGTCGGGGGTGTAGTACTCGCCCAGATCGTGGCGCTGCTCGGGATCGATGAGCGACTCGTAGAGCCCCTTGAGCACGTCCGCCTGCACGTCGCGAAGCGTGAACCGCGCGACTTGTCGCGCGATGCGCTCGACGAGCTCGGCGCCGCCCGGCGCGTCGAGGACCCAGTCGAAGAAGTCGCTCTCGACGGCGCCATGGATGCCCGCGTCGGCGAATGGCCGGCCCGCGAGGAGGTCTGCGGCGGCAGGCACATCGACCCCGAGGACCTGCGTGGCCATCGTCTTGGCCACGATCGTCAAGTAGGAATGCTGGAAGAAGAGATCGTCGGCGTCGACGCTCGCCCCGTAGACGCGGCTGAGCAGGTCGGCCCAGAGCCGGCGCCGAAGCGCGACGTCCGGTCGCTCGCCGACCTCGTTCCACATGCCTTCGAGCGCGCCGCGCGACCGTGCGAACGCTACGCTCTCGCGGCCGAGTTCACGTCGGACGAGCTCGGGCGTGGGGGCAAGGTCGGCACGCACCGCGACAGCGGCGTCAAGCAGGGCGAGCACGTCCGCTCCGACATCCCGCGTGGCGAAGCCCGGCAGACGGGCCAGACGGCCGCGCCGCAGCTCGTAGGGAGCGAAGTCCGCGCCATCGGTGGCAATGCCGATGAAGCTGAGCCCGGTCTGACGCTCGCGGTCGCTGAGGTAGCGGGTGAGCTCCTCCTCGGCGTCGCCCCGCTCGCGTCGCAGGTCCCGCTTGAACTCGAACACGGTCTGTCCAAGCAGGGCGTCGATCCGGCCCCGCACCTCGGGCACCGGCCGCTCGAAATCGACGTCCCGGCTGGAGGCTCCCAAGCCA
>JBKQRF010000330.1:0-3103 GCA_052144055.1 Candidatus Limnocylindrales bacterium | reverse complement strand
CGACCACATCTCCCGCTTCTGCTCGGCCGTCAACGCCGGCCTGCCCCACTGCGCCATGGGCCCACCTCCCGATCAACACTGCACCCATCAAGGTGTTGCGTCGATCGGTTGAGCCCGAGGGTCATTCTGTTCGTGCCGCATGGAGCAGAGCCGAACCTGACAACTCTGGGCCGGCGGTCGAGATTGATCCGGTGGGGAGGCCAAGGTCAGTCCGGTCGCAGGTCAGGCGGAGACGCAGGCGGAGCGGTGCTGATCGTCGAGGCCGCCCGAGGGGCGTCGGCCACTACGAAGTAGCTTGCCAGGGGACCGAGCACGTGGATGCGTTCCCAGACGACGCCCGAGAGCCCGGCCGCGCTGAGCATCGCCTCCACCTCGCGTTTGGTGCGCATCCGTCCGTGGGGCCGAATGCGAGCCCCCCAGCGCCGCCACCCGATGGCGAAGGGATCGGTCATCACGAGGTGGCCCCCGGGGGCCAGCACGCGGCTCACCTCCCGGATCCCGGCACCCTGGTCCGCCCAGTGGTGGAACGAGTTGCTGCTCACCACGAGGTCGAAGGCGAGGTCGTCGAAGGGCAGCCGCTCCGCACCGGCGTTGAGGAGGCGGACACGCGCGTCAGCACCGAGCCGAGTCTGGGCCACGCGCAACATCTCCGCGGCCGGATCGACGCCGCAGAGCGCGGCCTCCGGGTACCGCGCGGCGAAGAGGGTGAGCGTCGACCCGGTGCCGCAGCCGACATCGAGCAGAGCCCGCGGCGCAGGGGCGAGGCTGGCAGCGATACGCACCATGGCCTGCTGGATCGGCCGGTGGTAGCGCCGGCCCTGGAAGTCAGCATCGTAGCGGTCCGCTCGGACGTTGAACGAGTCGACGTCTGGGTTAGCCATCGCCTCTCCGCACAGTGCCAGCGCCATGCAGGCCCCGTACGCCCGCCGGCTGCTGGCAGCGACCCAGTGTAGCCGGGCAGGGAGCCCAAGCTGCGGTTCGGGTGTCCGTGGCCAGCGTGCGACTGGTCAGAGAGGTCTGCCATGCCCAGCGCGTCGAGGGTACTCCAGGAGCACACCGTCGGTCGCTCGATCGGCTCTATCTCAACGCCTACATCCCGGAGCTCCAGCGGCCCGAGTCCGTCAAGCGGTTCACTCGAGCGCGAGCGGACGCCGATCGCCTCGCCGGTTCTATTCCAGGCACGGTCCGACAGGTCGTAGCCCGGCTGCGTCGCGCCCTCGACCAGGAACGCGCCCACAAACAGAGGCGCACCGACCAACGCCACAGGCGAGGAGGCCGCGGCCGGGCACGCGCGGCTGGCGTGCCCCGGAAGGGCGGCCACGGCGCATCGCGCCCGTTACGGCGTGGGTCCCTCGGTCACCGGCGCAGCGACATCCACCAGCCGTGCGTCTCGCAGCGCCGCTATGCCCACAAGGACGAACCAGACGAACATCGGATAGTCCGCCAGGCGCTCGGCGATCCCGGTGCCGGCCGGAGCCGTGAGCAGACCGAGCAGGCCGATCGCCCCGAGCACCATCGCGAGCGCTGCCCAGCGACGCCGTGAGCGCAGGGCAAGGCCGAGGCAGATGAGGCCGACGTCGCCGACGAGGAAGCCCAACCCGCCCAGCGTGTGCAGGGTGTAGTCGACGTTCCAGGGCACCAAGCCGACAACGACCTTCCCGACCCCCGCGAGGGCGAGGCAGACGAGCCCTAGCCGTGCCAGACGAGTGGCGGGCCAGCGCTGCCCGAGCAGCAGCAACCCGACGAGGATGAGCAGTCCTGTCAGGACGAACGCCACGTTCATCGCAGCGTGCCAGGGGGAGCAGAGCTTGACCGCATGGCCGTCTCGGACGGCGCGCTGGCACACGGTCGTGCCGAGGTCGCTGATCGTGTCATGGAAGAGGCTGTATGGCGTCCCGCTCCAGCCGGCCTGCGCGAACGCCTGGCCGGCGAAGAAGACTGGAGTCAGGATCCACAGGACCCCACCGAGGGCCGTCCGCGTCCGGCCCTCCGCGCCCGCCACGCTCGCCCTCATGTGGTCCTAGCGTACCAGCGCGGCTCCTCGGCCGGTCGCAGGCCGGCGCTTCCCCCATGTGGTTGGCGCGGTCGATGCCGAGCCAACAGACGGTCTCTACTTTGCTGCCGAAGTACCCCGCAAAGACCCGTTTTCCGGCCGGACCCTCGGGCCCCGCTCATGCGAGTTGTCGGGGCCATGGAACTGCCCCGCCCGGGCTACACCGGGGCGGCCGTCGCCCCCGCCCGTGGAGAACCACCCTGCCGACGATTGATTAGACCCCTGACACCTTCGCGCGTTGAGGGCAGGAACAGGGTCAAGGTGGCCACGAACGCAAGGATCTTCGAGACCACGTTCATGGCCAGCGGACCGGCTGACCCGGGATACGCGAACCCGAAGGTAGCGGCCCACAGCGCGAACACCACGAACATCGCCGCCAGCGCCCAGAGCGTGCTCTTCGATAGTCCCCGCACCATGGGCGAGAGCGTGAGCAGCGCGATCGTCGAGACGGCGACGAAGAGGAGCGGCACGAAGTACACCACCCGAAACAGGGTTGGATCCGGTGGGATCTCCGGAAAGGTCCGGGTCACCATGATGAGGTCGAAGGGAAACTCGAAGACGAAGGGCGCCGCCAGCGCGCCGATGAGCGCGCCCGGGAAGTCAACACGCGCCTGGAAGCCCTGTCGCTCGCCGATGACGAGGATGAGCACGAAGGTCACGACCATGGCACTGGCTGTGACGGGGAAGGTCGGGCTCGGGGGAGCAGTCTGGCCGGGGAACGCGTGCACCGCCAGAATGTCCGCGACTTGCCAGCCGATGGAGAGCGTCCAGCCCGACAGGAGCCACACCGCGATCATGAAGACCTTGGCGGCACGGCCTCGTCGCCTCGGTTCCAGCGGGACCCGCAGACGCGTGGCGAGATACGCCAGGATGCCAGCGACCACCAGGAGCACCGCCGCGACGGCGACCGCTTCGGTGCCGCTGTAGGGCGCCCATGTGCCCCACCGGGGCGCGGCAGGCGTCACGTTGGAGGCTGGCGTTGGGCGATCTGGTAGATGCGGTAGCCGAACACGAAGTCCGCTGCCGCCCCCGCTAAGAACCACACTGCCC
>JBKQRF010000329.1:0-5749 GCA_052144055.1 Candidatus Limnocylindrales bacterium | reverse complement strand
GGCACATCAGCGTGCGGCGCCGGCGCTGGTCACGGCCGTATGCCGTGCGGCGCCCCGCCGACCACGCCCTCGCTCGGCCGGGTGATCTCGTCGAGCTCGACACGCTTGACGTCCGGCCGCCCGGGGCCACTCGACCGTTCAAGGGAGTTCACCGCCCGTGATCGGGTCAGCCGCTCCTGACGTCGTTGAGCTGTACCCGGGCGCCACCGCCCGGCATGCCCGCGCCGCGCTCGAGGCAGTGCTCGAGCGGATGCCCTTCGAGGTGCGGGCGGTCAGCGTCGACAACGGGAGTGAGTTCATGGCCGACTTCGAGGTTGCCTGCCGGGACCGCGGCATCGCGCTCTTCGTCCTGCCGCCCCGCTCGCCCAAGCTCCACGGATCGGTCGAGCGCGCCAACCGGACCCACACCGAGGAGTTCTACGAGGTGACCGACGCCGAGCCCGACCGCGCCTCGCTCGCCGCGGCACTGCGCGACTGGGAGCACGTCTACAACCACGTCCGACCCCACCAAGCGCTCGGCTACCTCACCCCGGCCGAGTACCTGGCCTCGCTCGGGGTCGATGTGTAACGGAGGTACCGGACGAGTACATGTCGTTGACACGTTCGCGGGGCGTCGCGTACTGTTCGCGCACGATGCGCGATCGTTTCTACTCTTATCGGAGCCCGACGTGACGGCTCGGGGGTCCTGAGACCCGAGGCGGCACGTGCCGGGCGGGCAGAGGTCTCAGACCTCTGCTTTTTTGTTTATGCAGCGGCGAGTAGCGCCGGAGGGCGCCGCCACGACGAGCGGCTGCCGGGTGTGGCGCCGAGAGAGGGCCGATCGAATGTTCGTGGTGATGGCCGTGGGGGCCAGCGAGGACGAGGTCAACGCCGTCAAAGCGCAGGTCCTCGCCGAGGGGCTGCACCCGCACGAGAGCCCCGGCGCGAACCGAGTCGTGATCGCCGTCGTCGGTGAGGTCGGGCCGCGCAAGCAGCTGCTGATGAACCGGCTGTCGGCCCTGTCAGGGGTGGAGTCGGTGACACCGATCACGCGGCCGTTCAAGCTCGCGAGCCGCGAGTTTCATCCGTCTAAGACAATCATCCGCGTGGGAAGCGCCACGATCGGCGATGGGTCGCTCACCATCATTGCTGGGCCGTGCTCCATCGAGAGCCGGGAGCAAATGATGGAGACGGCGCTCGCGGTCGCCGACGAGGGCGCCACCATCCTCCGTGGGGGCGCGTTCAAACCGCGTACTAGTCCGTACTCCTTCCAGGGCCTAGGGGTGGAGGGATTGCGCCACCTCGCGGAGGCCGGACGCCAGACGGGACTCCCCGTGATCACCGAAGTGATGGAGCCAGGTCAGGTGGAGATCGTGAAGCGCTACGCTGACATCCTGCAGATCGGCACCCGCAACATGCAGAACTACTCGCTCCTGCAGGCGGTAGGCCGCGTCGACGCCCCGGTCATGCTCAAACGCGGCTACGGCGCCACGGTCGAGGAATGGCTGATGTCGGCGGAGTACATAGTCTCCGCCGGCAATCCGAACGTGATCCTGTGCGAGCGCGGCATCCGCACGTTCGAGACCTATACGCGCAATACCCTCGATATCGCAGCGGTGCCATTGCTGCACCATCTGACGCACTTGCCAGTCATCGTGGATCCATCGCATGCCACGGGCAAGCGATGGCTAGTGAAGCCGATGGCCCTGGCCGCGGTCGCTGCGGGGGCCGACGGTGTGATGGTCGAGGTCCACCCGCGACCGGAGACGGCGCTCTCGGACGGCGAGCAGTCGCTCACGCTGGAGCAGTTCCGCGACGTGGTGCTGGCGATCCGCGCCGTCCACGGCGCAGTGGGCGACCGGGACCCTGTCCTCGAAGCCGCCGCGCTTGGCGTCGGCGGCGGGAGAAGTCACTGAGCCCCAGCGGGCGCGGCGTCATGGTTGGACCTGACGTGCCGACCGGACCGGGGGAGGTGGTCGGTCCCGTGGCCGGCCAGACCTCGGCGGTCATCCGCCGGGCGGGCCGCCTGCGAGGGATTCTGCGCCTCCCCGGCGACAAGTCCGTCACCCACCGCGCCCTGATCTTCGCGGCGCTCGCGCAGGGCGAGTCCCGGATCAGCGACGGGTCCGACGGCCTCGACTGCAATAGCACAGCCGCGGTGCTCGGCGAGTTGGGAGTGGAAGTCGTGCGACTCGGCCGGCCGGAGGCCGGCAGGGTCGATCGCCTCGTCCGATCGCCGGGTCGAGCCGGATGGAGCGAGCCGAGCACGGTGCTCGATGCCGGGAACTCTGGCACGACCCTCCGACTGATGGCCGGCGTGCTCGCCGGGACGCCGGTTCGCGCTGTGCTCGACGGCGACGCTTCGTTGCGCGGCCGTCCGGTGGCCCGTATCATCGAGCCGCTGCGTCGCATGGGCGCGACGCTCCGTGCCCGAGCCGCAGACACCCTTCCGCCCCTCACCGTGGAGGGACGATCTCCCCTCACGGCGATCGTCCACCGGACGACCGTCCCCAGCGCGCAGGTCAAGTCCGCCGTCCTGCTCGCTGGTCTGTCGGCGCAGGGCGCGGTCGAGGTACGGGAGGCCGTGGCCACGCGCGATCACACGGAGCGCATGCTCCGGGACCGCGGGGTCCCGGTGACGGCGGAGGCGACCGATGGCGAATGGGTCGTCAGGATGGAGGGTGGAGCCACGGTGCAGGCGCGCGACGACCGGGTACCTGGTGACATCTCTGCAGCCGCCTTCTGGCTGGTCGCCGGTGCCGCTCACCGCGACGCCGAGCTTAGGTTGGAGCGCGTGGGGCTGAACCCTACGAGGAGAGCGATCGTGGACCTGCTCCGCCGCATGGGCGCCGAGATCCGTGAGGAGCCGCTGGCCACCGACGGGAGCGAGCCCGTGGGGACTCTGACGGTCACCACGAGCGACCTGCGTGCGATCGAGCTTGACCCGTCCGACGTTGCCCGCGCGATCGACGAGATCCCGGCCCTCTGCCTGGCTGCTGCATGCGCCACCGGAACGACGCGAATTCGCGGTGCCGGTGAGCTGCGCCGCAAGGAAAGCGACCGGATTGCCGGCATCACGGACGGCCTGGGCGCGTTCGGCGTGCGCGTCACCGTGGAGGGTGACGACCTGGCGATCGTGGGGCGACCCGACCGCGTTGGCTTCGGTATGACCGGTACGACGGTCGAGACACGCGACGATCACCGGCTCGCGATGACCTTCGCAGTGGCCGGCCTGCTCGCTGACGGCGAGACAACGCTCGACGACGCGGCGTCGGCCGCGGTCTCCTACCCGGACTTCTTCACCGACCTTGAAAGGGTGCGCGCATGACCAAGCGAGTTGTCCTGATCGGCCACCCGGTCGCCCATTCGTTCTCTGCGCAGATGCAGCAGGCCGCCTTCGACGCGCTCGGCATCGACGTCCTCTACGAGTTGCTGGATACGCCCGCTCCGGCACTCCAGGAGACCGTAGAGGCGCTGCGGGGAGACGAATTCCTTGGCGCGAATGTGACGATCCCGCACAAGGAGCGAGCCGCCACGTTCGTGGACCGCAAGAGCGAGGACGCGTCAGCGACCGGCGCCGTCAACTGCATCACCCGCGAGGGTAAGCGCCTTGTTGGGCACAACACGGACGTGAACGCCTTCCGTGTGTCGCTCGATGCGCTGGTGGGGAAGCAGAAGATGCCGCGAGCGGCCGTCGTGCTCGGTGCCGGCGGCGGAGCCCGTGCGGCAGTGCACGCCCTGATCACCATGGGCTTCCAGCGGGTGATCGTCTTCAACCGGCACCTTCACCGCGCCGAGGGGCTCGTGCGGCACTTTGGCCGCAGCGCGGCCCACATGGAGCTGCGCGCCATGCCCTGGCACGAATCGGTGATCGAATCGGAGCTATCGCGAACGAGGGTCCTGGTCAACGCCACGTCGGTGGGGCTCGCGTCCAACGAGTCTCCAATCCCCGGCGAGCTCCTGCAGCCAGACCTGCTCGTGATGGACATGATCTACAACCCGCCGGAGACGCGCCTGCTGCGCGACGCGAAGACCGCGGGCGCGGCAGCCGTCATGAACGGGGAACCGATGCTGCTGCAGCAGGGCATGGACGCGTTCCAGCTCTGGACCGGCCAGCCGGCGCCGGCCGAGGTGATGCGCCAGAAGCTGGCCGAGGCTCGCGCCGCGGGCCCAGGGCAGTCCGCAGCGGAGCTGGTCTGAGCACCGGCACGCTTGCGTCGAGGTCGCAATGCCGTTCCGTTTCCTGACCGCCGGCGAGTCGCACGGCCCCGGCCTCGGCGTGATCCTCGAGGGTCTGCCGGCTGGTGTCCCGGTCTCAGCCGAGGCGATCGCCGAGGACTTGGCTCGCCGCCAGCGAGGATACGGCCGCGGCGGACGGATGCGGATCGAACAGGATCGCGCGGAGATCGTCGGCGGCGTCCGGCACGGCACCACGCTTGGGTCGCCCGTGATGCTCCTCGTGCGCAATCGCGACTGGGCCAACTGGACCCGCGTGATGCAGGTCGGGGCACTCTCCGAGGCCGAGGCCGCCGGGCTTGCGGCGCTCGCGGAGGCAGGCGACCGGCGAGCCATCCCGGTCACCCGCGTGCGCCCTGGCCATGCTGACCTGGCCGGCGCGCTGAAGTACGGCGCAACCGACGTGCGTGACATCCTTGAGCGCGCGAGCGCCAGGGAGACCGCCGTGCGCGTTGCCGGCGGCGCCGTCTGCCGCGCCTTCCTGGGCGAGCTGGGCATCGACGTCTGGAGCTTCACCGTCGAGGTGGGGGGCGTGGCGATGGACCCCGCGCGGGCGACCCGCAGCCGTGCCGAGTCGGAGGCGAGCCCCCTGCGCTGCCCCGACCCGGAGGGTGAGGCGGCGATGATCGCGAGGGTCGACGACGCGCGCGCTCACGGTGACACGGTGGGCGGAGTTTTCGAGGTGGTGGCACGAGGGGTGCCGGTCGGGCTCGGGAGCCACGTGCACTGGGACCGGCGGCTGGACGCGCGGCTCGCCGCAGCGATCTGCTCAATCCAGGCTGTCAAGGGCGTGGAGTTCGGGCTCGGGTTCGAGCAGACACGGCGGTTCGGATCGGACGTGCACGACGTGGTAACCGGGGTCGGCGTCGATGAAGACCTGGCGCCGGCGCCAGGCTTCGCCGGGCCGGTGCGCCGCTGGCTCCACGCGACGAACCGGGCGGGCGGCCTGACCGGGGGCATTGCGAACGGCGAGCCGCTGGTGGTACGCGGTGCCGTGAAGCCGATCTCCACGCTGGCCCGCCCCCTCCCCTCCGCCGACCTGCGGACCGGCGTGCCCGTGCCGACTGCGCACTACGAGCGGAGCGACATCAGCGTGGTGCCGGCGGCGGGGGTTATCGGCGAGGCGATGGTGCTCCTAGTGCTAACCGACGCTGTCCTGGAGAAGTTCGGTGGGGATTCGCTCGCCGAGATACGCGACAACATGCGGCGATACCTCGACCGGACGCTGGCAATGACCGACGCGGACTGGTCTCCCGGCAACCCAAGGCCGGCCAGGATCGCATCCCCGGGCGAGTCCGGCTCTGCCGGGGACGCCTGAGGGCCCGGCGTGGACCTCGTTCTGATCGGACCGCCAGGCAGCGGCAAGAGCGCCGTCGGTCGGCTCGTCGCCGCGCGCCAGGGCGTCCCGTTTCTTGATCTTGACGACATGATCGAGGCGGCCGCAGGCCGGCCGATTCCCGCTATCTTCGAGGCGGAGGGCGAGGCCGGGTTCCGGGCGCGCGAGCGGGCGGCGGTGCGGGCGCTCGCCGCGTCG
>JBKQRF010000328.1:0-7098 GCA_052144055.1 Candidatus Limnocylindrales bacterium | reverse complement strand
GCGGGCGGCCGGGTCCTCACCCGCGACCAACTGCTCGACGCCGTATACGGCCACGACGAGGCGGGCATCCTGGACCGCACGATCGATGCGCACGTGGGCCGGTTGCGTGACAAGCTCGGCGACGACCCGGACCGTCCGCGGTACGTCGCGACCGTGCGAGGCGTGGGGTATCGCGTGGTGCCGGACGCGACGGAACCATGATCCGCCGTCGGCCGCTCGGCGGGATCGGCCTTCGCATCGCCGCGGCAGCGATCGCCGTGGCCGCGGTCGCCCTGTTGATCCTCGCGGCCGGCGTGATCGTCGTCGGCTCGCAGACATTCGCCGCCTTGATGGCGAGGCACGGCATCAGCACTGCGACGAGCGCCGCCATGTTCCAGGAGTCAGTGGTCAAGGTGGTGCTGCTTGCCGCGATCGTGGCGGTGGTGGTGGCCGCCGGGCTCGCCGCCCTCGTCGCCTCCCGGCTGGTGAGGCCTCTGCGGGAGATGGCGGCGGCCGCGCGCCGGATCGCCGAGGGTCGCTATGAGTCGCGGATCGAGCGCCGCGGGCCCGAGGAGATCGTCAGCTTGGCCGATTCGTTCAACCAGATGGCGGCGGCGCTCGAGGAGCAGGAGCGCATGCGCCGCGAGTTCATCGCGAACGCGGCGCACGAGCTGCGGACGCCCCTGACCAACCTGAAGGGCTACCTCGAGGCACTGCGCGACGGCGTCATCCCGCCCGACCGGGACACGTTCGAGTCGCTCTGGGAGGAGACAGAACGGCTGGTCCGCCTGTCCCACGGACTCGACACCCTCGCCGCGGGCGACGCCGCCGGTCCGCCGCCTCTGGTCGAGCTCGACCTGGCTGCTGTCATTCGCTCGGCCGTCGAGCTCGCACGCCCGGCAGCGCAGGCGGCCGGCCTCGAGGTCTCGGTCCAGGCCCCACCGAACCTGCTCGTCCGCGGGGACTCCGACCAGCTCGCACAAGTGCTAGGAAACCTGCTGCAGAACGCTGTGCGGTACACGCCGCCGGGGGGCAGGGTCTCCGTGACTGCCGAAAGAAGTCCCACGGACGTGCTCGTTAGTGTGACCAACCCCGGCGAGGGCATCCCCCCCACCGACCTGCCCCACGTCTTCGAGCGCTTCTACCGAGTGGACAAGTCCCGCGCTCGAGCCCGCGGGGGCGCTGGGATCGGCCTGTCCATTGTGAAGCAGCTCGTGGAGGCGCACGGGGGGACGGTCGGCGCAGAGTCGACAGACGGCCAGACGCGCGTGTGGTTCAACCTCCCGGCCTGAGGCGGCCGTCGCACGGCGCGTCGAGCCGCGCTCCACCGGGCCGGAGGTTTCGGGCGGACGTTGCGGGCGCAGTTGGAGGTGCGCACCTCGTCCGCGAACCTCGGTCGCGGGTTGCAGCCGCCAACATGGCGCAAGCTTCGGGCGCAACGACTCTTGCCGGACAGGCGCCGGTCGACCACCATGCAATCGGCTGTGATCCAGCAGGCGGGCACTGCCGTCACAGTCCGGAACGCGGTCGGTGCCGCTCGCCAAGCAGCCCGAGGGAGGCGTCATGGAAGCTGTACACGTCGCCCCGCCCAACCTGGCCGCTCGCCTGCGCACCGCCAGGGTATGCGAGAGGGTGGCCTTGCTCCTGGCGGCAGCGGCCGCCGAGGAACTTGGAGTCGACCGCCTGCACGCCATCGATGCGACGGCCGGGCGGCGACTCACGGAGATCGTGGAAGCCGCAGCCGGAGCAACAGGGACGAGCGCCGTGAACAAGCTCGTCCTGGAAGTCCTCGCCAGGCTCGACGAAGCCCCAGACCTTCGCGACGAGCTCGCCCGGTTGCAGCCCGAGCTGCGGCTCCACTGACCGACGACTCGGCGCCCCCGCTCGAGCCAACTGCCCAGCGCGTGGCCTGAAGGAACCGGCCCGGAGGTCCCTCCGCGTGTGCACCTTGCACCGCAGAGATGGCACGACCACACTTGGTCGACGTCCGGCATCCAGACCGGCAGGCGATCGGCTGGCCAAGACGCCGCGTCTCGCACTTCGGCAGAACCGCCACGACGCCGCGTCCTGAGTTTCGGCAGCACAGGGAGACCGCATGGCACACAATGAAGCGGGACTTCCGTCCGGTACGGACCTTGAGCGCCGGGTGCGCCTGCGGCGCCGTCTCAACGCCCCTCCCCAGAGAGTGTTCCGTGCCTGGGCCGACCCGGAGGAACTCGCCCGATGGTTCCCCGTGCAGATCGAGGGCGGCCTGGCGGTCGGGGCGCGAGCCGTGCTGACTTGGGCGGACCGGCGGGTGTGGTGGCAGGTGACACGGGCGGAGCCACCCTCGCGGTTTGCGTTCCGCCAGCCCTGGCTCCCGGACGAGTCTCTCGTCACGGACGTGGAGGTGGCGATCCGCCCCGTTGGGTACGGGACCCACATCGAGCTCGACGACGGTCCGTTTCGTCTCGATGCGCCCGGAGCGATCGACGCCTGGGCGGAGGCCATCGAGCTCTGGACCGATGCCCTCGCGATGCTCCGCGCGCACCTTGACTTCAGCGTCGACCTGCGGCCGAACCGCTAGTGGTCGGCAACGCCACACTGTGTCCGCCAATGGCTGCCGCCGCGAACGCCCGGGCAGCGACGGATTGCCAACTCGGAGGGGTGAAGCGATGATGCCCGCAGCGGTCCCGGACGAGGAGGGCCGTGCCCACCCACCGCCAGCGATCCGCGCGGTCGGGCTCCAGAAAGTCTTCGGTGGCGTGCGGGCCGTCGACGGCATGGACTTCGACCTGTCGCCCGGCCGCATCTACGGGCTCCTTGGGCCGAACGGTTCCGGCAAGACCACCCTGATCCGGCTGCTCACCGGCATGACGCGCTCGACGAAGGGCACCGCCGAGGTTCTCGGCGTCACGATGCCGTCGCGCGCGAACCTTAGCCGGATCGGCTACATGACCCAGAGCGACGGGATCTACCCAGCACTCACCGTCGCCGAGAACGCGCAGTTCTTCGGCGCGATGTACGGCGTCACGGCCAGGAACGCCTGGATGGACGCGGTCGCCCTCGTCGATCTCGCCGATCGGCACGCCTCGGTCGCCGGCACGTTGTCCGGCGGCATGAGACGCCGGTTGTCGCTCGCCTGCGCGCTCATCCACCGCCCCGAGGTGCTGTTCCTCGACGAGCCGACCGTCGGAATCGACCCCCTCCTTCGCGTGCAGTTCTGGGCGCACTTCCGCGCCCTGGTCGACGCCGGGACGACGATCGTCGTCTCGAGCCACGTGATGGACGAAGCCGACCGCTGCGACGAGCTCCTGTTCGTGAGATCGGGAAAGGTCATCGCCAGAGGAACCGGGCGGGAACTTCGCGCGCGGGCAAGAACTGACGATCTCGAGCAGGCATTCCTGCACTACGGTGGCGACGGGGTGACGCAATGAGCGGTCGGCGCGTGTACGCCCTGTTCCGGCGAGTGGTCGAGGAGATCCGCCGCGACCGCCCGTCCCTGGCGCTCTTGTTTATCGCCCCGATCCTCGTCACCGGGCTTGTCACGTTCATCCTGCGCGACAGCCAGACGCCCATCGTGCATGCCGTCGTCGTTGACCGGGCGGGCCCGGCGGGCGCCGCTGTGGAGGGCGCGATCGGCGACGCACTGCAGAGCCAGGGCTCGACCGTGGCCCAGGCCCCGGACGAGAGCGCCGCACGCAGCGAGATCGAGGACGGACACGCGTCGATCGCCATCGTCCTGCCGGCCGACTTCGGCTCGGCAGGCGCGAGGATGATCACAGTGATCACCAACGGGCTCGATCCTGCCGGCGAGGCCGACCAGATCACGAGCGTGCAGAAGGCGCTCCTCGCGGTCACGGGTGAGCTCGCGGGTGTCAGCCTGCCGACCATCTCTCACACGACGATATATGGCGTGCCCAGCAAGGACCCTATCACCACCTTCGCGCCCGCGATTGTCGGCTTCTTCGCCTATTTCTTTGTCTACCTCCTGACCGGCGTGAGCTTCCTGCGCGAGCGAACGGGCGGGACGCTCGAACGGCTGCTGGCGACGCCGGTGTCGCGCGGCGAGATCGTCGCCGGCTACACGCTTGGCTTCGGGCTCTTCGCGATGATCCAGGTCGCCCTGCTCATGGTCTGGGTACTCGGTACCGTCCACGTGCCCGCCATGGGGCCCCTGCCCGGGTTCGCCGTGGGGCTCGGGGTGGCCATGACCGGCAGCCCGGTCGTGGCGTTCCTTGTCGTCGTGCTCCTCGCCGTCGGCGCCGTGAGCCTCGGGATCTTCCTGTCGACGTTCGCTCGCACCGAGCTCCAAGTTATCCAGTTCATCCCGCTCGTGCTCGTGCCGCAGTTCCTGCTCTCCGGTGTCCTATTCCCGGTGAGCACCTTGCCGTCAGTCCTGAAGCCATTGGTGCCGCTCATGCCGCTCAATTACGCCGTCGACGGCTTGCGCCAAGTGTTCATCCGCGGCGCAGGCCTAGACGTGGGGGCGCTGCAGGTCGACGTCGTCGTGCTGGCCGCGATCGCGGCCCTCTTCGCCGCGATCGCGTCGCTCACGATCCGACGGGAGGTGGCGTGAGCAAGCCGACGCTTCGCGGCCCTCGCGCAAACTCCGCCCGCCGATGATCCCGGACGGACCTCGCCAGGCCGGCGCGTGCCCCGGGCTCATAGGAGCCTATCTGCTGCTGGTGGCCCGGCTCGGCACGACGGCGGGGCGTCCGGCGAGCTCTCTGCCGATGAGCCAGGGCCCTGCCAGGAACCGCCCGACCAAGTAGCACGCAAAACTCAGCGACGTCACAAAGACCGTCACCGGCACGTTCGTCAGGAGCGCAATGAGGATCCCGCCGAGCACAGAGAACAGGGCGATGCCGACGCTGGCTACGGTGGCACGGCTGGGCGCGGCGGTGAGCCGCTCGGCGGTGGCGCCCGGTGTGATGAGCAGGGTCAGGATGAGCAGCACGCCCACGACCTGCACCGCCTCGGCCACCGCGGCAGCCATGATGAGCAGGAACACGACCGCCAACGGGCCCACGGGGACCCCGCGCGCCTCGGCCACCTCGGGATCAACGGTGGCGAACATGAGCGGTCGGTACACCACGGCCAAGGCCACCAGCGTGACGATCCCGATTGCCAGGAGGAGCACCACGTCGCCGCTGCTGACACCCGTGATGGTGCCAAAGAGGATCGCGAAGGCCTGGTTCGCGAAGCCCTGGTAGAGCGAGAGGAAGAGGACGCCGAGCCCCAGGCCGAAGGCCATCACCACGCCGACCACCGCATCGCGCTCGCGTGCTCGCACGCCGAGGGCACCGATGAAGAGCGCGGTGATGGCGGTGCCGGTCAGGAGACCAAGCACGGGCGATACGCCCAGGAGGAGCGCCCCAGCGGATCCGGTGAAGCCGAGTTCCGCGAGTGCATGGACCGCGAAGGCCATGTTGCGGGCCACCACGAAGCGGCTCACCACGCCCGACACGATGGCGATCACGATGCCCGCCTCGATGGCCTGCTGTACGAATGGGTAGCCCAGCAAGTGCACGAGCTGGGCCATCACTGCGCCGCCCCGCCGGACTGTTCCCAGCTGTCGTCCACCACCGGCAGGTGATGCGGTTCCTCGACCTCGAACCCCGCGCCGAAGGCCTCGCCCACGACGAGGATCCGCCCGTGCACCCGGAGCACGTCGACGTGCGAGCCGTACAGGTCCGAGAGGCGCTCGGAGGTCAGCACATCGTCCGGCGTGCCAGCTGCCCAGCGGCCGTTCACCACGAACAGCACCCGGTCCAGGAAGCCGAGGACCGGGTTGACGTCGTGGGTCACGAAGACGACGCTCCGTCCCGTACGGCGATGCCAACCGCCGATCAGGTCGGTGATCTCGCGCTGGTGGCGCAGGTCAAGGCTCGCCAGTGGTTCATCGCAGAGGAGGAGGCGGGGGTCGCCGACGAGAGCTTGGGCAATGCGCAGGCGCTGCCGCTCGCCACCCGACAGCCGCCCGATCGGCGCATCGGCGAAGGCGCTCGCCTCGACCGAGGCGATGGCCTCCGCCACGCGATGCGTGGTGCCGCGATCCGGTCTCCCGATGCCCCAGCGGTGGCCATCGAGGCCGAGGCGGACGAGATCGCGGCCGCGCAACGGCAGGTCCCGGTCAAACGCCTGGCCCTGGGGGACGTAGCCGATGCCGGGGTTGCCCCGCCGGGGCGGCCCGCCCAGGACCTCGACGGTGCCGGCCCTGATCCCGGTCAGACCGAGCACGACGCGCAGCAGCGAGGTCTTGCCCGACCCATTGGGACCCAGGATGGCGACGAACGAGCCCTCCTCGAAGGCCAGCGACAGGTCGCGCCACACCTCGCGGCCGCCGTAGGCGAGCGTGGCATGCGCGAAGCGGACGGCAGGTGTGGACACGGACTTCAAGCGCCCTTGGCGAGGGCCTGTTCGAGCAGGTTCATCTGGGTCAGCTGCCAGACCTGGTAGGTGTGATATTGGGGCGGCAGCGTCTCGGAGACGCCCACTACCGGGACGCCGTTCGCGACCGCGAGCTGCTGGATCTGCTGGGTCAGGGGCGTGATGGTCTGGCTGTTGTACAGGAGCACGCGCACCTTCTTCCCGGTGAGCAGGTCGCGCTCGGTGGCGACGTCCGCGGGCGGCGGGTCGGTGCCGTCCTCGATGGCCTTCTGGAAGCCCTCGGGCGTGAGCACGTCGAGGCCGATGGCCTTGGCGAGGTAGCCCGCCACGGGCTCGGTGAAGGCCACGGGCGCACCGGCGTACGCCGCCTTCATCTCGGCGATCTTCGCATCCAGGGGCTCAAGCGACGCGAGGTACAACTGCTCACGAGCGGCGAAGTAGGCGGCGTTCGTCGGCTCGAGCTTCGCCAAGCCGGCCTCGGCCGCCGCGGCCACCTTGGGCATGGTGCCAGGGTCGTACCAGATATGGACGTTGACGCCGTCGGGCAGCCCGAGCAGCGCCTGCACGTCGATTACGATCCGGCTCGGGTTCGGTGAGGCGGCCATGAGGTGCTGCATAAAGTCGTCGTAACCCAGGCCGCTGACGATGACGAGCTTCGCGTCGGCCACGGTAGCCGCGGCCTGCGGGCTCGCCTCGTACGTGTGCGGATCGGTGTTGGGATTGTTGAGCAGGCTGCTGGCCTGTACT
>JBKQRF010000327.1:0-14046 GCA_052144055.1 Candidatus Limnocylindrales bacterium | reverse complement strand
ATGCCCCCGTCAAGCACCCGGACGCGGCCGTGACCGATGCGCTCAAGCATCCACCAGAGGCGCGCCGCGACCCAGCCGCCCGCGTCGTCGTACGCGACGACCAGATGGTCGGACCCGATCCCCGCGTTGCCCAGGCGGTGGGCGAAGTCGGAGGCGTTCGGGAGCGGGTGCCGGCCGGGCCCGCCGCGCGCACTGAGGTCGGCGTCCAGGTCGAGGTGGATCGCGCCGGGAATGTGACCCCGTTCGTACGCCGCGTGGCCCTCGCCGCGCCGACGGAGGTACCAGCGCACGTCCACGATGCGCAGCGCGGGGTCGTGGAGCGCGGATCGGAGCTCGTCTGCGTCGATCAGCGGCATCACGGCGTCGTCCCGGTTCCAGTGTAAGCCGTCACTCGGCCGGCAGGTCCGCGCCCAGCAGCAGCGAGAGCTCCCGCACGCGGGCGTCGTCGACTGCGAAGGTGTCGGTCTGGACCGAGCCCATGAGGGCCGACGCACACCCACAGGCGTCGCGTGGCGGGAGTCTGCCCTCGGTGATGCGCCGCACGATGGACCTGGCCGATGCGACGTTCGCGCCGAGATTGGCCAAGACTTGGGCGACGGTCACGGGCTCCTCGCCCTCGTGCCAGCAGTCATAGTCCGTGGCGTACGCGAGCATCGCGTAGCAGAGCTCCGCTTCACGCGCCAGCTTCGCCTCGGGCAGGCCGGTCATGCCGATCACAGCGGCACCCCAGCTCCGGTAGAGGATGGACTCGGCACGCGTCGAGAACTGCGGCCCCTCCATGGCGACGTAGATGCCGCCCCGATGCACGGCCCGGGCCGCCGGGGTCCCGGCAACGCCGCTCTCCCGGTCCGCGTTCGCGAAAATGGCCTCCGCTGCGTCGGCCAGCCGCGCGGAGAGTACCGGGCAGAATGGGTCGGCGAACGCGACGTGAACCACGACACCGTGCCCGTATAGCGTGGCAGGGCGGTCCCTGGTTCTGTCGATGAGTTGGTCGGGAACCACCACGTCCCGGGGCCGAATCTCCTCGCGCATGGAGCCGCACGCGGAAACGGCAATCACAGAGCCGACGCCCAGTAGTCTGAGGGCGTACACGTTGGCCCGGTAAGGCACCTCCGACGGCATGAGGCGGTGGCCGCGGCCGTGGCGGGGCAGGAACGCCACCCGCACGTCGCCTAGGGAACCGACGACCAACGCGTCGGAGGGTGGCCCGTAGGGCGTCTCCGGCCTCACCTCCACGACGTCGCCCAACCCTTCGATCTCGTAGAGACCGGAACCGCCGATCACCCCCAGGGAAGCCTCCGCCGACGCGCGAAGGCCCTGACGCCCGCGCTCCGCGGCGGCGCGGGCACGGGCGGCCGCGACTCGCGCTTGGGTCGTCACGGGGCCCGGCCGCCTCGCCGGATGACGGATGCGGCGACTAGCCACGCGCCGACGATGACCGCCCCCCAAGGGACCAAGTAAAGCCACGTGGCCGTGTGGCCGGCGCGCTCCATTTCCTGGACGCCGCCAACGCCCACCAGCGCGATCCCAGCTCCCAGCAGCAGGCGCACCCAAGAAACGGTCGAGGGGAGCGCCATGACCCGTTCCCTGGCGCCAGCCATGCTACCGACGCTGAGGGTGTCGTCACGGAGGCTGGCCAAGCGCCGCTGCACGACCGCGGCATGGGTGATCAGGTAGTAGGAGACGTATGCGTAGGCGGCCCCACCGATGCAGTCGATCAGCCAGTGATCGCCGGTGTACATGACCGAGAACGCGACGAGGAGCGTGTAGGCGAATGCGATCCAGCCGATCTTGCCGAACGCACGGCGGAGAACCAGGAACGAGAGGAAGGGGTAGCCCACGTGCAGGGAGGGCCAGGCCGCGAATCCGTTCGGGTTCACGTCGTAGAACGTGTACGTGTAGATGTAGTTGGCCTTGAACCCGAAGAAGTTGGCAAGCGTGTCGAACGCGCCGGGCTTCAGGTACGAAATTGCCGCGTGTCCGTTGGGCCCGTTGAGGGCGCCTACCTGGGCCGCGTACCACGGCGGGGCGGTGGGGATCAGCACGAACGTCACGAAAGCCCACAGGCTAAGCAGAATCAGTGCGGCCACGAAGTCGTAGTAATGGGCGCGTTTCCAGACCCAGAGGATGAACCCGGTCACGAGCGGCAGTGCGAAGTGCAACATGTACACGACCGTGGCAATCTCCGCGACGAGATCGACGCCGGTCGCAGGGTGCAGCGCGTTCTGGAGCAGGGCCGACGGGACCTGGCCAAACGCGATCAGCCGCTCGGCGGTCACCATGTCCGCGATGTGGACCGGCAGGCCGACGTTGTCGGCCAGACCGCGCATGAGCTCATAGGCCAGGAAGAGTGCGACGAACGGCAGCCAGTCCCGCAGGAAGAGCCGGCCCCGGCCTAGGATCACCGCGCCGAGCAGGAAGGCGACCGCCATCACGTCCGGGGTGATCTCGATGCCGCGCAGGAACATCAGCACGACGACGAGCGCGCCGTAGAGCACCACCAGCGTCATCAGCAGCCGCTCGTTGCGCCTGCTGAGGGTGTGCGTCGAGGAATCGGCGGGGACTGGCGAGTCGACCGTGGCGGGGGGTTCTCCCGGCGTCACGACACAGGACCGTCTGTCATTTCGACTCCAGACTGCTCGGCGGCAAGGAGCAGGTGGCAGACCTCCTGCCCGCAAGTTCCGCAGGTGCCGAGTGGCGGATTATGGCAAGGATCGGCGCGACGTGGCGACCGGCGCGGCGGTCTGGGTCGTTGGGCCGACGCGCCACGGCTCCTCGTCGGCTCACGCGCATTCCGCGCATTCCGCCCGTTCCGCGCGGCAACGCGACGCGATGGCGGTGGGCGACACTTAGCTGTCGGTGGGCGCCCCGGCCGAGGCCGGGCGAAGGTCGATCACGCGAACCCGGCGCGTGCGTCCCGCGTCGGTTCGCACGACCGCCGCCGGGATCACACCCGGGGCGAGCCGTTCGACGATCGCGGTCTCGCCCGCATAAAGGCCCTCGCTCGCGATCACGACACGGTCTCCGGCAGCGAAGGAGCCACGGGGGGCCATGGCGCTGGTATCGATGGTCACGACGGTAGGGCGAACGTAGCCGGGTTCGTTCATGAGCCTTAGAGGCCGGTTGGCGGTGCGTGCCACCGGGTAAGTCACCTTACGCTTGCGCACAATCCTTGCTGGTACCTCACGTAAGACAGGAAGCCACGGGGTGGCGGCTGCCCGAAGGTGCACGCCATTAGATGCCGGCTCAGGGCCTCGAGGCACCATGGTATCGCCCGGAGCGGCACGCTGCTCGCGCAGCGATCGTCGGGCCGGCCGTCAAGCGGCACCCGGCCTACGGCTGGCATCCTCCTTCTATCCAGCGACGGAGCAGGTCGACCTGCTCCGTCGTCCACGTGCCGTCGCATGGCATGTCGCCGGCTTCCGTGGCCGCCAAGATCTGCTGCGCGTTGCCCTTGACGTCTGCGTAGTCCCACAGGTCGAACAGGAAGGTCATGGCCGACCTGTCCCTATCGCGGAACAGCGGCTTGACGTCGGCAGCGAAGCCCGGTGCCATGGTCTGCGTCTCCTTCGGTTCGGCTCCCCGTGCTATAGGGCTCAACGCCACACTACCCGACACCGGCGGGATATCGCGTCGGCACGACAACCCTGCGCGAGTGGAGCCTGTGATCCGTCGTGGGGCCGTCGTAGCGACCGGACCGCACCGTCATGCCATCCGTGCCCTACGGCGCCACATGGCCAGATCGCGAGGGTCACTCCTCCGAGGCAGCGGCAGCGACCTCGGTGGCGAGACTGGCCAGGTTCGCGAGGGTGACGCCCTCGGCAGGCGCCCCCGGCTCGCTGACGAGCAGCGTCAGAACGGCGCGCTCCTCCTGTTCGAGGTGAGAGGACAGGATCGCGTGCAGTGCGTAGAGGTGTGCCCGTAGGTCAGCGACTTGGCGATGTCCCGGGCCGGCCTGCAACGCGATGGCGTCCGCCGCGAGGCGGTCGAGGGCTGTCCGAATCTGAATATGCTGCAGACGCAGTAGACGGGTTGCCCATGGCGTGGCCGCGAGGCGGTCCGTCTCGGGGAAGCAGATGCTCTCCTCCCATTCCATGTGAGTCGTCAGTGTCGTTTCTAGCTCGACGAGCACGCTCTGCACGACGCTTGACAGGCCCGACGCTTCGAGGGTACCCGCGACCTCCGCGGTGGTCTCGATGCGAGCCAGCACGCGCTCGAGCGCACGATGGGCGCGACCCAGAATGTGGCGCTCGATGGTCGCCACATGGTGCTCAGTCATCGGCGCGTGACCTCTCGTTCCCGGAATGCTCTCGAAAACAAAGCTAAGCCCAGAGCGGTCCGGCGCGGCAGAGACGTTCGGCACTGCAACCGCAGGCAGCCGGATCGCCTTGCGATCCGGCTGAAACCACGACGGTCGCGAGCATGATGGGCCGGACGGCGTTGCTGATGGACTCTCGACTTGCGCGCCTCGCGGTTCGCGAGCCAAGCATCGGTGATCAACGGCTTCTCCGATCTCATCCTTGAGCTGTCCAGCGCAGCCGGCACGCACGCGCGCTCCGCGGTGGGCCTCGCGCTTCCCTCCTCGACCTCTCCGCAGAAGCGGAGGAGCGAAGTGCGGATTGCTCCACGAGCATGCCCCGCGACTCGCGGGTTCGGCCCATCCTTGCTGTGGCGCTTCGGTGCGTGTCCGGCGGGCGATAGTCGGCCCCCGTGGGGTGAGCCGGTGGAGGACCGTCCGGCGATCTCCTGAGATCTGCCCCGGCGCTCCAGACCCTCTTCAGGCCTCGCGCGCGTGAGTCGACAGGAAATTCCAGATGACCCTGGTCGCGTCAAAGGCGCGGCTCGTCCGACCGAAGACCGGGGGGACCCAGGTGCGGTTGCCCGGCCACGTGTGACCGCCGCCATCGAGGCGGTAGAAGACGACGTCGCACGCGGGTGACGGACCGCGCCAGCGGCGGATGGTCGCGTCGGGCGGGACGGTCTCGGTGTGCGGACCGTCGTAGGCGCCGTTGCCGTCCACCCAGAGGCGGGCCCACTCGTCGACCGCGACGCACGGACCAGCCGGATGGCGCAGGACCAGTCGAGCACGAAGCCCATGCGCTCGTCCCCCTGAATACGGTGCGTACCGGTCGCGCGTACCGTGGACCTGGAGGATAGGCACCGGGACCGCCGGGCGACACGCGCACGCGACCGCCTCCGCGGCGGTCCCTGCCACCTGCGCGAACGCGGCGATCCGCTCCGGATGCTCGCAGACCAGCCGAGCGGCCATCGTCGCTCCGTTCGACATCCCCACCACATAGATCTGACGACGGTCGATCGGCAGGCGCCCGCAGACGTCGTCGAGAAGCGCCAGCAGGTACCTGACGTCGTCCGGGCCGCCCTCGACCCGCTTCGGATAGCGCCCGTCGTTCCAGACCTCGCCCAACGCGCTCGGCATTGCCAGGATGAAGCCCACCTCGTCTGCCAGCGCCGAGAACCCCGTCCAGCGGTCGAACATGATCGGGTCGATGCCGCGGCCATGCAGCTGCAGGACGAATGGGGCACCCTCAGCGCGGGCAAGCGACGGGACGTGGAGCAGGTAGGCCCGCTCGCGCCCGTCATGTGTCAGGGGGAGCGTGTGCGTGCCGGCGGGCAACGTCGTCGACTGCGATGCGTCTGGCGTCACGCGGCCGACGCAAGCACAGGATCGGGGTGGTCTCGCTTGCCCCCGTCCTCGGACGCGCACGCTCGGATCGACGATACTGACGACGTCATTCAGGGGCGCTTCGAGAGGTGACAAATCCTGGCCGGGAAAAACAGTAGGCCCGACTTCCGCGCCATGGCCGCGCGGCGCCTCTCGGAGGAACGGGCGCTCCCGGCCGGGTTCATGCCGGTGCACGGGAAGGCGGGCGACAGCGCGGACGAGGCGGGTTCGGCATCACCCGAAAGGATGGGCACGGACGCGCTCACGCTCGCGCCTTGGCCCGACCCCTTGCCACCATCGAGGGAACCACACGTGATCGGAAAGCGCCTCCGCAGGCTCCTGACCCGACAGGTTGGTGCCGAGCTGGCGGGACAACAGGTCTGTCTCGGCGTCTCACTCTACTTCGAGCGGATGAGCCTCACGACGTGGGCTCGCCTGTTCCGCGATCGCGCCCGCGAGGAATCCACCGATGCGGGACGGATCCTGGCGTTCCTCGCCTCGAACCGTGTCGAGTTCGACCTCCCCGAGCTGCCGAGCGCGCCGACGCAGTTCAAGTCCCCGGCGCGAGCGGTGTGCGCGGCGCTCGACCGCGAGCGCCAGATGACGGTCCAGGTCAACGACCTCGCCCGCGCGGCGGCGTCGAAGGGCGACGGGGAGACGCTGCTGGTCGCCCAATGGCTCGTCGAGCGACAGGCCGCGGCGGAGCGAGAGATGCGGCGCGCGGCCGACCTCGTCGCCAGCGGCATCAACCTGTTCCAGGCCGAAGCGCTGCTGGACCCACGCATCGAGCCGACGGCAGCCCCTGCCGTGGCACGGGAGACCTGACCGCCCGACACTCCCGCGACGAGATGCCGAGAGGAGACGGTCACCCGGTCGGCTGTGTCAGGCAGCCACGGTCGCTCGGGCTCAGTACATCCCAGACGATCGGGTTGATGGCGTAGCTGTCGGCGTAGCAGAGGACGGTGCTGGCGTCGGGGGCCACCACCGTCCCCGCGAACCACGCTGCGACGGTGTCGCCCCCCAGCGTGACCGACACGCCCGGCTCGACGATCGAGTTACCGGCAGCGTCGGTGAAGGTGCCGTCGAGGGTGACAGTAATGCGCTGAACCGAGGGGTACGAGCCGAAGATCGCCTTCGCCGCCACCAGCGCGTCCGAGCCCGCCTGTAGAAGGAAGGTGCGCTCGTCGAGTACGAGGTTTGGTCGCGCCTCAATGTCCACCTCGTCGGCGCTCGACGCGATTGTGACCCGCAGGTTGTCGAGCGTTGTCAGCGGCATGAACCCGGCATTGTCGTGCAACAAGCGCGTGACATTAGCAATTGTCAATGCATACGCGCCCACCGACGCCCCCGTCGGGGCCGGCGAACCCGGAGTGAGCGTCGCCGTGGTGCCGGTGACCCGGCTGCCGCAACCAGCGCCGGCCACCACAGCGAGCAGGCCCAGGAACAGGACGACGCGGATCAACGGCCGACGGGGCATTCGGGAACCCAGTCGTCATGGCGTTGCTCACGGGCTGCCGAGCGAGCCATCCGCGGGGGCTCAGGCGTGCGTGAACATGAGCTGGACCTCTATGGTCCCGTGATCCGCGACCGAGAGTGCGATGAACGACGTCGGCGGAGTGATGTCGTAGTCGGAGAACACGATCGGGAACGACCCGGCGATGGCGACGACCCCGCCTGACAGGCGAGCCTGCAGCGCGATTTGCACCGTCCGGGTCTGGCCGTGGAGCGTGAGCTGCCCAGTGGCCGAAACGTTGACGATCCGGCCCTCGGCGGGGATCGAGTCGAGGGCGATCGGTTTGCTCAGCACGAACGTCGCGGTGGGGTACGTGGCGGTCTCCAGCCCACGCCGGGCGAGCTGACCGTCGCGCATCGGGTTGTCGCTGTGCAGAGCTGTCAGGTCGGCGCTAATCGTGGCGGCCGTGATGTTGGTGCCCTGCAGAGTGAACGATCCGGTCACCTTTGACGTCCGCCCGACCGCGGTGTTCGCGCCGATGCCGGCGAGCTGCTCCTGCACGCGGTATCCCACGAACGATCCGGTTGCACCCGACCCGATTGACGTATTCACCGTCCAGGTCCCGTCGAGAGCCGCGGCTCCGATGGCGGCGCCCGTCGCCGGCGCAGGAGCCAAGGCCGGCGCGGCGGGTGGCTTCGACCGACGGACTGCAGGTCGTGGGCCGTACGGTGTCGAGCCGTGCGACTCTCCACCTGAGGTGCCCGGCCCAGGCGCCGACGACGGAGCTGCCGGAGCTTGCGATGCCGCCGGTAAGGCCGCGAGGTTCACGGGGGCGGGTCCGGCCGGGCGCAGGAAAAGATACCAGCCACCATACGCGGCGGCCGCGACGACCGCGACCGCCACGAGACCGAGGCCGATCCGTAAGCGGGTCGAGCGAAGGAACCCACCAGTGGGACGCATCATGTGATGAGGTACTCCGAGTATTTGTGCAATGGGTGGTGCGTCGCGCGCCTGAAGCACAGACAACCAGTGTCGGGTCCGAACCACGACCCAAGGGCCGATGGAAAGCTCAGCGTGGACCGGCCTTCCCGAAGCCCGCGACCGCAACCATGATGGTGGCCAGTACAGCTAGGAGGGGGAGCATCGTCTCGGCCAGCTCGACCTCCAGGCGCGGACGAACGGTTTCGTCGCGCGCTGCCCACGTCCGCACCACGTCGCCGGCTAGGAGACCGTAGACCATGACGAAGAAGCCGCCGGCGCCGACCAGCAGGAGCTGCACTACTGTCAACGCGGGTTCACCCGAACGGAACGCTGGGCGTTCCTCGTGCTCACTCTGTGCTCGATCGGTACGCCGTAGCCCTCGTCGGCTTCGTCCTTTCACATGGTCGCCGGATCAGGAACCAACCGCCAGCCTCGTCTGACACACGGCGTTCCCCGAACCTTCGGGCATACGTCTGAACAGGCCCTGAAGATTCGACCAGCGTCGCTGAGCGTGGGGGATGAGGCCGTGGCGACCTGCCGGGGCGCCGCCGCTCGAGGAACCCGCCTCGACGGCTATCCTCAGCCTGCTAGCCGGCCCCGAGACGGACCTCCTATTGAGCGCGCCGGGGGTGCAGCCACAGGAACCCCCATCGGCCGGTCGGTCTCACCCCCGACGGCTCGCGAACCTGTCGGGCGGCGCTCGCGGCCCTCGCGCTTCGTGCACGCCACACAGAGCCCGCGGAAGATGACCTGGGCCTGGTCCACTCGCAACCCGGGGTGATCGGGTTGCAGGCAGGGCGTCTCGCCCAGCAGGCATGGAACATCGATCACGGAACCGCAGGAACGGCACACCAGGTGGTGATGCCACGCCGCGGTCGACTCATACAAGACCCGCCCCGGTCCGGCGTCGGCGACGAGCACGAGGCCGGCCCGTTGCAGCACCCCAAGGACGTGATAGACGGTGGCGCGCGGCACCGGTGTGCCGCGCCCGCGGAAGGAAGCGCCGAGCTCCTCGGCAGAGCGATGGCCGCCCAGGGCGTCGAGCTGGCTCAGGAGAGCGAGGCGGGTGCGCGTGACACGAAGCCCCGCCTCGCGCAGTCGCCCCGAGGCGTCGATCACGCGCGGTGCGCGCGCAGCATCCAGCGCTGCTTGTCGAGCCCGTGAGCGATCCCGACCAAGAGGTCCTGGCTGACAGGGTCGTGCGCGCCGACGGAGTCTATGCGCGCGCGCATCCGGCCGGCCACGTGCGTGACCCGGGAGTCGAAGAACGCCAGCACATCCTGGTCTCGCAGCTGACCCGCGGGCAGCGACTCGAGCGGAGAGCTGGCTGCCAGGGTCGCGACGCGTCCATCCGGGGAAACGCCGATCGCGGCCAGCCGCTCGGCCACCTCGTCGTACCACTCACGGTACTGGTCGGTGAGTTCGTCCAGGAAGAGATGGATCGCCTTGAAGCTCGGGCCGACGACGTTCCAGTGCGCCTGTTTGGCCTGTAGGCTCAGGTCGATGAGCTCCACCAGGGTCGCCTGGAGCGGTTCGGCTGAGAAGGCGGTTTCGCCGGTCGGGCGTGTCTCTAGCAGCTGCGTCATGCGGTACCTCTTTCGGGAAGTCAGTTCTTGGACTCAGTCCAAGGATACTCTGTACAGCAGAGCATCTTGGTCAGCGAAGCCTCGAGAGCGTCGGTCCAGCGCGTGCGGATCTCTGGCGACCACGATCGTGAGACGGAACCCGAGCCGAAACAGGGGGCAAGCGCCGCCGGACCTGCAGGGCGGGCTCCCGACCGCGCTGAGAACCGTCGCGCCGGGCGCGCACGCCGCGTAGAGCCCCTGGGCTCCCTGAACAACGAGCGACCCGATCACGCGATCCACGATTCGCTGGTCTGCCACCGTCACGGTCCAGTCCGTGTTCGAGCTCGACAGGCGCGCTCTGCATCGACTGAGTTCGGGGCTGACGCAAAGAGCGGGCGACCTCTTCTAAGTTCCCCGAGGCGGTTGGTGCTCCAATCGGGGATGGTCAGCCCGCTCCCTTGAACTATTACATCTCGCCACCCGCCGAGGTCAAGGGGCGTTAGGAGCTGCGCTGCGGAGCCAGCCGGGCCGCCCCCTAACTCGCGGCTTCGCCCACCGTGGCGGGCGGCGTTCAGTTCAGCCAGCGTCGGCTAAGGGCATGGATTCGTCACTTGTCATGACGGCCTTGAGGTGCCGGCGCTCCAGGGCTCTGCGGACGGCCAGCAGCGCCGCAATGCCTTCGCCGGCGGCGCTGCCGACTTGCTTGGTCGCCCCCGCACGGACGTCGCCGGCCGCGAAGACCCCGGTGAGAGAGGTGGCGAACATGTCGTCGGTCACGACGAAACCGCGCTCGTCCAAGTCTACGGCCCCACGCAGGAACTGGGTGTTCGGGTCGAGGCCAACGAAGACGAATGCGGCGGCCGGCTTGAATTGTTGCGCGCTACCGGTGGCCCGATCGCGCGTCATGATCGCCCCAAGACGCCCGGTGGCCCGCTCGAAGCCAAGAATGTCCATCCCAGTGTGGATCTCGATCCTCGGATCGGATCGGACGCGTGCCTGGACGAGTTCGCTGGCGCGAAGGTCGCCCCGGGTGAGAATTGTGACCCTGTCGGCGATCGTCGTGAGGAAGACCGCCTCTTCCAGGGCCGAGTTGCCGCCGCCGATCACGACAAGCTCTTTCACGCCCCGGTAGAAGGGGCCGTCGCATGTGGCGCAGTAGTGGACCCCGAGCCCGATAAGCCCGTCCTCGCCTGGAACACCCAGTCGACGATAGCGCGAACCCGTCGCGATGATCACGGCGTCGGCACCATAGGAGTCGCCCGTCGACGTCGTGACCGACACGCGGTCCGGCTCGCCGTGGAGGTTGTTGACCTCCACGGCCTGGAGGAGCTCGACGTTGTAGCGCCGAGCGTGGGCGATCAGCCTACTGGCTAGCTCGGCGCCGCTGATGCCCTCCGGGAATCCCGGGTAATTGTCGATCCGATCCGTCGTTCCGGCCTGACCGCCGAGGGCCCCGCGCTCGATCACCAGCGCGTCTATGCCCTCCCTGGCCGCATAAATCGCCGCCGACAGGCCCGCAGGGCCGCCGCCCAAGATCAGAACATCGTAGTAGCGGCGCTCCGCGTGCAGCCGAAGGCCCAGCTTCTCCGCCAGCTCGACGTTCGATGGCTCGAGCAGGTAGCTGCCATCAGGGAAGACGATTGTGGGGATCGTCCGTCCTCCGTGCTGGAGAGTCTCTACGAAGCGCAGGTTGTCGACGTCGCTGTCGATATCGACCCACCGGAAGGGGATCCGCTGCTCCATGAGGAACGTCTTGGAGCGGCGACAGTCGGGGCACCAGGGCGCTCCGTAAACGGTGATCTGCTCCATGTTCCTCCCCCTGAGTCGCAGTACGAACTGCCTCGCCGCAGCCTCTGAGCCACCGGCCGGTCGACTCTCGAGGTCACGCGATCGGCAGCCCGGACGATCAGCGGACTGCCGCCGCCCGGGCCGATCCAGTCGAACGCAGGCCCGCCACCTCCTGCCAGCCCCGCTGGGCGATCATAAACGCGGTCAGCACCTGTGAGAGCAGCGATGGTAAGGGCAGACAGTCCAGCATGTTCGCCATGACCCGCCAATATCGTCCCGTTCACGAGATCCCAGACCGGCGAGCGGTTGGGGAGCGGTCTGTGCGCACTGACGTCGGACCGAGGCCGCGCCACATTTCGAACGCTGGCGCTGGCGTGGCGATGCTTGGCACGAGACAGATCCGACCGACGCGTAACCATCCACGGTGGGCACTCTTAACGACCCTGGGATAGGCTCTGATATGCGTGGCTGGCCTCGCCCCGGGGCCAACCGTGAACAGCCTGGCTCCGCGTCATGCAGTCGAGGTGCACATGCCGAGTTCACCCGGGCCCGCCGACGCTGTGGTCGCGTGCCGCGATCTCCGCAAGCGCTACGGCGCGCTGGAGGCGGTCGCGGGGGTGAGCTTCGACGTGCACCCGGGCGAGGTGTTCGGCTTGCTCGGGCCCAACGGCGCGGGCAAGACCACGACCATCGAGATCCTCGAGGGCATCCGTGAGGCCGACAGTGGCGAGGTCCGCGTGCTGGGCCTCGACCCCCGGCGCGAGGCCCGAGCGATCAAGGCTCGCATCGGGGTGCAGCTCCAGACCGCCTCGCTGTACCCCTATCTCACCGTTGCCGAGCTGATCGATCTCTTCGGCCTGTTCTTCCCCCGGCGGCTGCCGCTCCAGTGCATGCTCGATGCGCTCGAGCTCAACGAGAAGCGCGACGCCCAGACGCGGACCCTCTCGGGCGGCCAACAGCAGCGCCTATCGGTAGCCCTCGCGCTGGTCAACGACCCCGAACTCGTCTTCCTCGACGAACCCACGACGGGGCTCGATCCGGCAGCCCGACGTTCGCTCTGGGGCGTCATTCGCGACCTGCGCGCCCAGGGCAAGTCGGTCCTCCTGACGACCCACTACATGGAGGAAGCGGAGGTGCTGTGCGATCGGCTGGCCATCATGGACCACGGCAAGATCCTCGAGTCAGGCACGGTCGAGGAGCTCGTCAGCCGGCGCTTCAAGGAGCGGGCCGTGCACTTCGCCGCCATCGTCGGGCTCGACGATCCGCGCATGCGGGCCTTCCCCGGGGTCAGCCGCGTGGTCCACGAGGACGGCGAGGTGCTCCTCTACACGGCCGACGTACCGGCCACGATCGGAGCAGTTCTGGCGGCGGCCGACGCGCTGGACGCGCCGCCCCACGACCTGTCGGTGCGCCGCGCCAGCCTCGAGGACGTCTTCCTCGACCTGACCGGCCACGCTTTGCGCGACTGACCAGTACCGAAGGTCGCCGTGGACGCTTTGCTCAGCCTCACCGTCGCCAACATGAAGAGCTTCGTGCGCGATCGCGCCGCCCTGTTCTGGACGATCGCGTTCCCCGTCATCTTCGTGGTCCTCTTCGGGACGCTCTTCGGCGGCGGGACAGCCGACTATCGTGTCGGCTGGGTGGACCAGGACCGCACCGTCGCCGCGGCGCAGCTCGAGCAGGCCTTCGCCAAGCTCGGCGTCCTCACCTTGAAGCCGACCAGTGAGTCCGCCGGTCTGGCCTCCGCCCGCAACGGGCAGCTCGACGCAGTGGTCGTGGTGCCGGCGGGGTACGGCGCGGCCGTGGCGGGGGCCGGCGGCGGAGCGAGCTCCGGAGGCTCGGTGGCCCTCACGCTCTACACCGATCCGAGCCATACGACCACCGCGCAGACGCTCGAGCAGATCGTGTCCGGGGTGACCACCGGGGTGAACCAAGCCCTCTCGGGCCGGCCGCCGTTGCTCAGCGTGCAGACCCGGCCGATCCAGGGCAGCGCCGTGCCCACCGGCGCCACCTACTATGTGCCCAGCATTCTGGCCATGGCGATCATGCAGCTCGGCGTGTTCGCCGCCATCCCGCTCGTGCAGCAGCGCGAGAAACTCATCCTCAAGCGCATCGGGGCCACGCCCCTCCCGCGCTGGACGCTCGTCGGCTCGAACGTCCTGCTGCGGCTGGTGATCGCGGCCGGGCAGACCGTCATCATCCTGGGCATCGGTATCGTTGGCTTCAAGGTCCAGGTGACCGGCAGCTGGGTGCTGATCGCGGGCATCGTAGCCTTGGGCGCGCTCATGTTCACATCGCTGGGCTACGTGATCGCCTCGTTCACCAGCACCGAGGAGGCGGCGAACGGGGTCACCCAGGTGGTCCAGGTGCTCATGATGTTCCTCTCGGGCATCTTCTTCCCGATCGATCTCATGCCCGACTGGATGAAGACCGTGGCCACGCTGCTGCCCTTGACCTATCTCGGCGACGCCCTCCGCCAGACCATGGTCGGCGGCTCGCCATTCGTGCCGCTGACGGTCGGCCTGGCCATCCTCGCGGGGTGGCTGACGGTCTGTCTGGGCATTTCGGCCCGATAC
>JBKQRF010000326.1:0-10566 GCA_052144055.1 Candidatus Limnocylindrales bacterium | reverse complement strand
CGGGGACACTCACGAGGCGCAGGTCACCACCCAGCAGGCGGGACAAGGTGTAAGGGAGTCACCCGGGCCCGGCTTCGACGAACCCTCGCACATGGCGAGAGCCGCGCAGCCCGATCCTGACGCATGGGGCAATAGCGCTACGCGCTGGACGCGTGGTCGTGGGAGATACCGGAAGGCGGCGCGCGACCGGACGAGGACCCGCTCGAGGCGGCGAAGCGGGAGCTCGCCGAGGAGACTGGGTACTCGGCTGCAGACTGGCGCGAGATCGCCCGGGCGTACCTCTCGAACTCGGCGACGGACGAGGAGGCCTTCGTCTGGGTCGCGCGCGCGCTTGAGGCGGGGGACGCGTCGCCGGAGGGCACCGAACGGCTTGAGTTGCGCTGGGTCGACTTCGACGAGGCGCTGGCGATGTGCCGTGACAGGCGCATCACGGACGCGCTGTCGATCCTCGGCATCCAGGGACTCGCGCTCGACCCCGACCGGCCCGGCTGATACGGGCCGGGCCGGTCGACCGACGCCCGATCAGCGGGCGAAACGCTGCATGGACAGGCCGGCGGCGTATCGCGCCGACGCGCCCAGCTCCTCCTCGATCCGGACCAGCTGGTTGTACTTGGCCACGCGCTCCGAGCGGGAGGGAGCCCCGCTCTTGATCTGGCGGACGCCCGCGCCCACCACGAAGTCCGCGATCGTCGTGTCCTCGGTCTCGCCGGATCGGTGGCTGACCACCGCCCCCCAGCCCGCGTCAAGCGCCGACTCTACGACGGCGAGCGTCTCGCTCAGCGTCCCGATCTGGTTGAGCTTAATGAGGATCGCGTTCGCGCTGCCCTCCCGCAGGCCGCGCGCCAGGCGCTCGGGGTTCGTGACGAAGATGTCATCGCCGACGAGCTGGATGCGCGAGCCCAGCCGTTCCGTCAGCGCCCGCCAGCCGGCCCAGTCGTCCTCTGCCAGCCCGTCCTCGATCGAGACGATCGGGAAGCGGCGCACCCAGTCCTCCCACAGGTCGATCATCTCGCCCGAGTCGAGCGTGCGGCCCTCCTTGGCCAGCCGGTACCTGTAGGGTGTGCCGTCACCACCGGACTCGACGAGCTCGCTGGTGGCGGGGTCGAGGCAGATCGCCACGTCGACGCCCGGCTTGTACCCCGCCCGCTCGATGGCCCGGACGACCGTCTCGATGGCCGCCTCGTTGGACGAGAGCGTGGGAGCGAAGCCGCCCTCGTCGCCCTGCCCGGTCGCCAGGCCGCGGTCGTGCAGCTCGGCACGCAGAGCCCCGAAGACCTCCGAGCCGTAGCGTAGAGCCTCGGCGAAAGTGGCGGCCCCGATAGGCGCCACCATGAACTCCTGGAAGTCGCAAGAGTCGACCGCGTGCTTGCCGCCGTTCAGGATGTTGAACTGCGGCAGCGGCAGCGTCCGTGATCGGAGGCCGCCCAGATAGCGGTAAAGCGGCTCGTCCCGATCGGAGGCGGCGGCGTGGGCCGCGGCCAGGGAGACGCCGAGAATCGCGTTGGCGCCGAGCCGGGCCTTGCTAGGGGTGCCGTCGAGCTCGACCATCGCGGCGTCGAGGCTCGCCTGGTCGTCGGCGTCCATCCCGGTGACGACCGGAGCAATCACGTCGTTGACGTTGGCGACGGCTCTCCGGACGCCCTTGCCGGAGAAGCGGGCCTTGTCGCCGTCGCGCAGCTCGACGGCCTCGTGGCTGCCCGTCGAAGCACCGGAAGGCACGGCGGCGCGACCCGCGGCGCCGTCCTCGAGGTCGACGTCGACCTCGACGGTGGGGTTGCCACGCGAATCGAGGATCTCGCGGGCGTGAACGGATGCGATGGCGGTCATGGGACCTCCCTGGCGGCCGGAGGTCGTGGCCCCCGAGGCATGAACGTATCTGCAGGCGACGACGTGGCCGGAGTCGATGGAAGGGTACCTGACCGGCGCCGTGCGTCACGGACCGGATGGCCTGCCCCGTCGAGGCCGAAGCGGCACCTCGATACTCCGCTGGACGGGACGGATTACTCGACAGCCGCGGGGTTCGCCGCGACGCCACACTGCGGCGTACAAGTCGTGGCGCGTCAGACGTGGCCGCGCGACAATCCACACACCCGCGCAACCGCCACGGGGAGGAAGGGGAGCACCCATGACCTTCGCCGGCTTTTCCCGCGAGGGGTTGCAGTTCCTGGCCGATCTATCTGTCAACAACGAGCGAGCCTGGTTCCAGCCGCGGAAGGCAGAGTACGAGCGGCTGCTGAAACAACCGCTCGAGGCGCTGTGCGTGGCCCTCGCTGAGCGCTTCGTGGAAGGCAGCATCCCACTGGTTGCCGATCCCGCGCGGTCGCCGTTCCGGATCTACCGCGACATTCGTTTCTCCAAGGACAAGTCCCCCTACAAGCCCTATGTGAGCGCGAGCTTCCCCTGGCTGGGAGGCGGGCCGGGGGGCTACTTCAGCCTTCGGCCCGGTGAGATCTACTCGGGGGGCGGCTTGTGGCACCCTGAGCCGGCGGTGCTGGCTGCCTGGAGAACCGCAGTTGCCGACCGGCCCGCGGAGGTCCACGCTGCGCTACAGGACGTCGACTTTGTCCGTGCGTTCGGAGACGTCGAGGGTGAACGCCTCAAGCGCGTGCCCGCCGGGTTTCCCGCCGACCATCCGGACGCCGATCTCCTCAGGCTCAAGGACGTGACCTTCTCTCGACGGCTGTCGGACGAGGAGGCGCTGTCGGCCCATCTGCCCGACCTGCTGGCGGATGGCTTTGCGGCCGCTCTGCCGGTGCTGCGATTCCTAGCCGGCCTGAGGGCCGCGGCGGCGAGCGGAGGCTGATCGCCGCCCCGCCGGCAACTGGCCGGGCGGACTCCCGGCCTGCGTCAGCCGCAGAGGCCGAAGTCCGTGCCCGTAAGAAGTCCGTGCCCGTAACATGCAGAACGACGGGTCGGATCGCGCCGCCGCCCGGCAGAGCGCCCTCGCCGCCACGCTCGTGGATGCCAAGGCACAGGCCGGCGTGCCATCGCCGCGGTCACTGGGCTTTCCGTCGGCAGGGTGCTCTGGGTGGGGTGCCGAGCGTTGCCCTACAGGCGCAGGAGCACTGATCGCCGGTCCCCGTCCGACCGACTAACCATGTCATGCGGTCGACCAGGCAGTCGACATGGTGACCTGACCTCCGCGATACTCCGCAGGTGCAGGAAACGCAGGGGCGTCAGTTCGACGCGCATCTCGACGACATTCGCGCCGCCGTGGCCGACGACGGCCCGCTCGAACTGATCGTGCGCCGGCCCGCCGAGGGTGAGCGTGAGGTCCTCGACGAGGCTCGCCTCGAGATCGACGGTGGGCTCATCGGAGACCGCTGGGCAGCCCGCCACGCGCCCACTACGCCAGCCTCTCGGGCGACCCAGCTCACGGTGATGAGCACGCGTGTCCTGGCGGCCATCGAACCCGACCGTTCGCGCTGGCCCCTCGCCGGGGATCAGCTGTACGTCGATCTCGATCTGAGCGTGGACAACCTCCCCGCGGGCAGCCGGCTCGCCATCGGCTCGGCGATCGTCGAGGTCAGCGAGATGCCGCACACGGGATGCGCTAAGTTCAGTGCGCGTTTCGGGGGTGACGCCCTGGCGTGGATCAACTCCCCCATTGGGCGGGTGCAGCGGATGCGCGGCCTCAACGCCCGCATCGTCGTGTCCGGCGCGGTGCGCGTCGGCGACCGAGTCCGCAAGGTCTGACCTGCCCGGGAGCTGGCGCGGGTCGCAACCGGTGGGGCCGGGGCCTCACTGCTGGTCGACGAGACATCACGAAAAATGGATTTTCGTGCGGCTCGACGGGCGCCGCGCGGCTGTCGTCGATCCAAAGGGCGTCGAGCTCACGGCGCTCCGGCGGGCTCCTCCGTCCCACGCCTCTGGTCGCCGCGGGCGCGCGTCACGTTCACAACCGAGGTCTGGAGCGGGAGACGGGGTTCGAACCCGCGACATGCAGCTTGGAAGGCCGGGACGTCCCAGCGTTGTGGCACCGTGCTCAGAGGCGCGAGCGAAGCGTGTCCAGTTATCGTGTCTTCACGAGGGTCCGCTCAGCCCTGTTCAGGGCGGGTCAGGATGAGTGGCTCGCGGTGGACCGCGAGCTAGCACAGGCCCGGCGAGATCGCCCATGTGGGGAGGCGGGTGCCAGTAGCGCAACAACTGACGCGCCTCCTTCGGGTGGGGCTGGGAGGGGCCTCGGAGGCTGAGCGCGGAGCGAAGGGCCGTCCTCGCGGCGAAGATTGAACGCTGCGCGCCGCCGCAGCCTCAATACTGGTGGAGCGGCCACACGGGCCGACCCGTCGGAGGAGCAGGCGTTGGAACGCGACCTCGTGAGGCAGGCGCAGCACGGAGACCAGGAGGCCTTCGGCGTCCTGGCCCGCACCAACGGCGACTGGCTGTTCGCGGTCGCGCAGCGGATCCTCCGGGACTTCGACCGAGCCGAGGACGCCGTGCAGCAGACGCTGGTGATCGCCTGGCGCGAACTGCCGACGCTCCGCGATCCGGACCGCTGCGAAGCCTGGCTCCGCCGACTCCTCGTGCGGGTGTGCTGCGTTGAGATCCGTCGGATGCGGCGGATCGACGCGGTCATCCGGGTCCTTCCAATGGGCGAACCGACCACCGCCGATGGCGAGATCTCGGTCGCCGACCGCGACCAGCTCGAGCGGGGCTTCCGACGCCTGCCGCCCGAGCAACGGGTGATCCTCGTGCTGCACCACTACCTCGGGCTGGCGCCCGCCGAAATCGCCGACACGCTCGGCATCCCGGCCGGCACGGCCCGCTCCCGACTCCACTACGCACATGCGGCGATGCGAGCCGCCCTCGAGGCGGACGCCCGTCACCAGGTTGCCGGAGGGCAGCGGTCATGAGCGGCGACCAAGATATCGAACGGCTCCTCGACCGCTGGCTCGCGGACGGGCCGGACGAGGTGGCCGATCGCGTCGTCGAGCGGGCCCTCGAGACCGTCAAACGAACCACGCAGCGGCGCGCCGTCGGCACGCCGTGGAGGTACCTCACGATGTCCATGCCCGCGCGGCTGGCCATCGCCGCCGCCGTCATCATCGTCATCCTGGGCGCCGGGGTCCTTGTCGTCGCCTCGCGCAGCAACGGGCCGGTCGTCGGGGGGCCACCGCCGACGCCGACTCCCTCGCGCACGGCCCCCACGACCCCCGCGCCGACCGCGCCCGCCGGTGCGGCCCGCATCGGTGCGGCCCGCATCTTCTGGACCAACGGGGCCCTTAACGCGCCTAAGGGCACGTCGCTTGGCGTGGCCAACAGCGACGGCTCCGGCGTGAACAACAACTTCATCACGGGCGCCAACGAGCCGTACGGGGTGCTGGTCGTCGGCGACCACCTCTACTGGGGCAACGGCCACAGCACGACGATCGGGCGGGCCAACCTCGACGGGAGCGGCGTCAACCAGAGCTTCATCACGGGAGCGAACGGTCCCTGCGGCGTGGCCAGCGACGGCACCTACCTCTACTGGGCGAACTCGGGCGTCTCGCCCAGCATTGGCACCACGATCGGGCGGGCCAAGCTCGACGGGAGCGGGGTGAACGAGAGCTTCATCGCGGGAGCCGACGAGCCCTGTGGGGTGGCCCTCGACGTGACGCACATCTACTGGGCCAACTTTGCGAGCGGCTCCGGCACGACGATCGGGCGGGCCAACCTCGACGGCACGGGCGTCAACCAGAGCTTCATCAGCGGCGCCATGGATCCGATGGGGGTGGCGGTCGTTGGTCCCTACCTCTACTGGGCCAACAGTGAGACTCCCGGATCGCCGGTCGCGGTCGGCAACTCGATCGGGCGGGCCAACCTCGACGGCACGGGGGTGAACCAGAGCTTCATCACTGGCGCCGACAACCCCTGCGGCGTGGCGAGCGACGGCACCTACCTGTACTGGGGCAACGTGGGCAGCAACGACACGGGCAAGACGATCGGGCGGGCGAAGCTCGACGGGACCGGCGTGAACGAGAGCTTCATCAGCGGCGCCGACGGTGCCTGCGGGTTCGCCTTCGGGGGTTGACGCGTGGCCCTGATCTTGGGCCGATCTCGCGTCCAGGCGGAACGTAGGAGAGGTATGTGTGCGCGCCCGCGCCACGCCTGGCCCTGGCCGCCCGTTTTGAACGTTCGGGGGCCCTCCGTGACTCATCTGGGTGAGCGTGCCCGTGATTCGGCACGCCGTGCTCGCTGAGCAGGAGGTGGTGCCAAGCGTCGTTCACGCTCGGGTCACAGGGGGGCTCTGACACGCGGCCCGACCACTGGTCGCCCAAGACCGCGCCGAGCCATTGAGGGGAGACCGATCCGAGATACGCGTCCCAGAGGGGGTTCGGCCATGGGCGGGCGTAGGTACATCGTGCGGGCACTGGTCGGGTGTGCGGTTGTCGCGCTACTGGGCGGGTGCAGCGCGAGCGCCTCGCCATCGGCGTCGCCGACGACGTCCGTCTCGAGCGGCACCGTGGCAGCGGGGCAGCCGCAGTCTTACCTCTACTGGGCCAACGATGTCGCGGACGGCAGCATTGGACGGGCTAACCTCGACGGCACGGGCGTGAACGACAAGTTCATCAGCGGCCTGTCCTATCCGTGCGGTGTGGCGATCGTCGGCTCGTTCATCTACTGGGCGAACATCGGCAGCAATCCCGCCGTCGGCTCGACGATCGGACGGGCCAACCTCGACGGCACGGGTGTGAACCTGAGCTTCATCACCGGCGCCGCCGCTCCCTGCGGGGTGGCCTCCGACGGGACGCACCTGTTCTGGGCCAACACCACTGAAGGCGAGGGCACGTCGATCGGACGGGCCAACCTCGACGGCACAGGGGTGAACGAGAACTTCATCAGCGGCGCGCAGGGCCCGTGTGGCGTCGCGGTCGAGGGCACGCACGTCTACTGGGCGAACGAGGGCTACAACGCCACGGGCGCGACGATCGGACGGGCCAACCTCGACGGCACGGGGGTGAACGAGAGCTTCATCGGCGGTGCCTTCGCTCCCTGCGGCGTCGCGGTCGACAGCACGCACGTCTACTGGGCGAACCGGGGGACCTCCGGCTGGACACCAACCTCGGGCACGACGATCGGACGGGCCAACCTCGACGGCACGGGGCTGGACGAGAGCTTCATCGGCGGCGCGCAGAGCCCGTGTGGCGTCGCGGTCGACGGCACGCACCTCTACTGGGGCAACGAGACGACGTCCACGGGCGCCGGCACGACGATCGGGCGGGCGAAGCTCGACGGGACTGGGGTGAACCAGCAGTTCATCACGGGCGCGCAGGCACCCTGCGGGGTTGCTGTGGGTCCCTGACCGGTCTAATGATCGGCGTTGCCGCGCGCAGCTCTCGGCCATGACTCGCACCGACTGACAGGACGCGCCGCCCCGTCGTGCACGTGGGCGGCAAGTCGGAACCGCATAAACCCGGATGGGCCGCTCGGCCATGCCCGGCGGCCCGCCCGGTCCGCTGTCCGGTCTCGGCTCCGCGCATGCGCTCCCGGCCGGAGAGGCCGTCGTGAGCAGCGCGCGCGTATCGCGTCGCGGGAACGTCCGCCAGCGAGTTGCCTGCGCGCGCGGCGCCCGACTCAACTGGCGCGTCGCGATGGCGCGAGCCCTCATGTCGCCTGGCAGCGTGTCGTCGAGCGGTGTAGCAGGCGCTTCGTCGGTCTGACCGCTCGCGGAGGAAGCCGGGTGCACAGTTATCGTGTCGTCCTGAGCACGAACGAGGGGAATGGAGCGGGAGACGGGTCTCGAACCCGCGACGTGCAGCTTGGAAGGCTGCCGCTCTGCCAACTGAGCTACTCCCGCCCGGAGCAGCAAGCGCCCCAAGACCCTACCACGGCATGGTGAGGGCTTGCATCTAGAGAGGCCGAACGCCGGCGCGCGTCGCGAGCTGAAGCCGCAGAGAGGGAGACAGCCGCAGCGGACGGGGCTGCTCCGGACGAGCCGCAATCACTCCGGCACCAACCAGTTGCGGCGGTGTCCGATCATGGGCGGCAGCGGACGCGGCGCGCGAGTGCGAGGCCGGCGACCCGCGGCGTTGGAGGAAGTCTAATGACCGAGGTACGCTGGAAAGACGAGCCCGATGACCACGACTATCCGGCGGCGGCGTCGTACCTTGGGCTCCTCGCGGCCCCCGACGCCGTCGAGCGGCTTGTCGAGGACCTCCGGCGCGCGCCGATCGAGCGGCACAAGGCCAAGGACATCCTGCGGGCCTCGGGCCTCGCGGACCTGCCGCTCGATAATGTGCACGTGGCGAAGGACGTGGCCAGGGTGAAGTCCGGCAAGGCCCTCTCCCCGGTCCTGTTCGTGCGGGGCGACCTTGTTCGCGGAGTCCCGTTGCAGATCGCCGACGGGTACCACCGCGTGTGCGCGAGCTATCACCTCGACGAGGACACCGACATCCCGTGCCGTATCGTCGGGACTCCCGCGGCCTCGTGACCTGGCGGTGAGCTTCTTGCTGCCCAGCCTGCGCGGCTATTCGCGGGCTTGGCTCGGGGTCGACCTACTCGCCGGGCTCACCCTGGCCGCGGTATGCGTGCCCGAGAGCATGGCCGACGCGAAGCTCGCGGCGATGCCCCCGGTCACGGGGCTGTACGCGTTCCTCGCCGGTGCGCTCGGAGCCCTCTTGTTCTCCACGTCACGCCAGTTGTCGGTGGGACCTGACTCCACGATCGGACCCATGATGGCCGTCGGCGTCGGCTCCCTCGTCGTGACGACCTCGAGCCCCGAGTACTCGACGCGGATCGTTCTCTTGAGCCTGCTGCTGGGTGTCGCCCTCCTTGCGGCCGGGGCTGCACGGCTCGGCTGGCTCGCAGACCTCCTCTCCAGGCCGGTCATGTCGGGTTTCCTCTCCGGTGTTGGGGTGACGGTCGTGGTGGGCCAGCTCCACGTCCTGCTCGGGCTGTCGGCGTCGAGCGGCGGCACGGTCCAGAAGCTCGCCGCCGTCGTGCAGCACCTCGCGGGCGTCAACGTCGTGACCCTCGCCGTCGGCGTGGCCGTCCTCGCGATCGTGCTCGGTGGAGAGCGCCTGGGGCCGCGATTCCCCGGCGCACTCGTGGCCGTCATTGGGTCGCTGGTTGCCGTGGCCGCACTGGGGCTGGGCGATCGGGGGGTCGCCCTCGTCGGGCGGCTGCCGCCCGGCCTGCCATCGCTCTCGCTCGTCCAGCCCGCGCCCGCCGACGTCATGGCGCTCCTCCCGGTGGCGGTTCCGATCTTCTTCGTGATCCTCGCGCAGACGGCCGCCACGTCGCGTGGCTTCGCCGTCTCGGGCGGCTACGACGTCGTCGTCGACCGCGACTTCCTCGCCGTCGGCACGGCGAGCGTCCTGTCGGGCCTGACCGGAGCGTTCGCGGTGAACGCCAGCCCGACCCGCACGGGTGTCGTGGCGGCATCGAACGGCCGCAGCCAGATCGTCAACCTGGTTGCCGGGCTGCTCGTGGCCGCCGTCCTGCTGGTCGCCACGGGCGTGCTGGCCGACCTGCCCGAGGCGACCCTGGGGGGCATCCTCGTGGCGGTCGGGGTCAAGCTCGTGAAGTGGCGAGACCTCGTTGCTGTCGCGCGCTACAGCCGGCCAGAGGCCGCGATCGCCGTGGTCACGCTGCTCGTCGTGGCCCTGCTGGGCATCCAGGAGGGGATCTACCTCGCCATCGCGCTCGCGCTGCTCCGCCGCACGTACCTGAGCGCGCGGCCGCACGACTCGGTGCTCGGGCGACTGGCGGGTCCGGAAGGGGTATGGGTGTCTCGGCGACGTCACCCCGAGGCCGAGGCGACGCCCGGTGTCGCTGTCTTCCGCTTCGACGCGCCGCTCTTCTACGCCAACGCGCAGCACTTCGCCGCGCGCGCTCGAGCGGTGATCGCTGGGGCCGGACGGCCCGTCCGCGCCCTCGTCATCGAGGCGGTCGGGATCGACGACGTCGACTTCACGGGCATGCACGTGCTCACCGAGCTCGACGACGAACTGCGGGTGCGGGGGGTCACGCTCGCCATCGCGCACCCCTTCGGGCGCCTGGGCACCGAGCTGAACGCCGGCTCGCTCGTGCAGCGCTTCCAGGGGCGTGTCTTCAACAGTGTCGACGATGCGGTGGCCGCGCTGCAGGCGGTCCGATAGTCCCGAGCGGTCTGCAGGGGCATGGAGGGTTGTTGAGGGCCCCGCTGGCGCCTCTATCCCTCCTCGCGAACGTACGGCACCCCGAGAGCGGCGGGTGTACCGATGCGGCGCCTCGCGAGCGTGGTGGACGCTCCCGCGAGCACGACCACGGTCATCACGTAGGGGAGGGCCGAAAAGAACTCCGACGGAAGCTGCACGCCGTTAGCTTGCAGGGTGAAGCCCAGGCTGGAGAGTGCGCCGAACAGGTAGGCCCCGACTAGCAGCAAGTCGGGCCGCCAGAAGGCGAAGATGACCAACGCAATCGCGATCCATCCGGCCCCAGCCGTGAGGCCGTCGGTCCAGATCGGCGCGATCGCCAGCGTGAAGTAGGCTCCGCCGAAGCCGGCGAGCGCTCCGCCGATGATGGTGTGCACGTAGCGGTAGGTCGTGACGTTGATCCCCATCGCATCGGCCGACCGGGGTGACTCGCCGACGGCGCGCAGGTACA
>JBKQRF010000325.1:0-14525 GCA_052144055.1 Candidatus Limnocylindrales bacterium | reverse complement strand
GCTGGCAAGGTGGCGGTGTTCGAGCCGACCGATGAGAAGCTCGAGACCCTGCGCGCCACACTCGCGCGTGTGATCGCGCGCAACGAACGCGCCCACGAGTTGCACTACGCGATCAAGGGTGGCGTGGCATACGTCGGGCTAGAGCCCATTCCAGGTGCTCGAGGCGGCCGCAAGAAGCAGGCCTGACCCTCGCACGGACGCGGACCGAACGGGCGCTCGCTCGCGCGTTCATCGCGGTCCGGCGGCCGACCAAGTCGAAGTCTTGAGAACTCGGATGCCTCGCTCTCGGCGACCCATCATGCTCATGGGCTGCACCAGCGACGCCGGCAAATCGTTCCTGACTGCGGCGCTCTGCCGGATCTTCGCGGACCGCGGCATCCGGGTCGCGCCGTTCAAGGCGCAGAACATGAGCAACAACGCCGCGGTCACGCCCGATGGCGGGGAGATCGGCCGGGCGCAGTACCTGCAGGCGCTCGCCGCGCGGACGGTGCCGCAGGCACGCTTCAACCCGATCCTCTTGAAGCCGAGCGCAGACACGTTTAGCCAAGTGATCGTCATGGGCCGCTACGACCAGGCGATGACAACCTACCCCTGGCTGAAACGAGGGCGGCTGTTGTGGCCGATCGTGCGCGACGCTCTGCACAGCCTGCTTAGCGATTACGAGCTCGTCGTGATCGAGGGGGCGGGGAGCCCCGCCGAGGTGAACCTCCGCGCCAGCGACATCGTAAACATGCGCGTGGCCCGAGAGTGCGGCGCCGATGTCTATCTCATCGCCGATATCGACCGAGGCGGGGCCTTCGCGCACCTACTCGGGACGTGGATGTGCCTGGAGCCCGACGAGCAAGCGTTGGTCAAAGGCTTCGTACTGAACAAGTTCCGCGGCGACCCGGCGTTGCTGGGAAATGCCAGGGAGTGGCTCCAGGCGCGCACCGGCATCCCCACCGTCGCCATCGTCCCCATGCTCCGCCATCACCTGCCCGAGGAGGACGCCTTCCATCACCGCGCCACGCCCGTCGCCGGCGATCTCAATCTCGCCCTCGTGCTGTATCCGTATGCCAGCAACCTCGATGAGTTCGACCCCCTGATCTACGAGCCGGGCGTGACGGTGACCCCGATCCGCGAGCGGGCCTCGCTGACCGACTTCGCTGCGGTTCTCCTGCCGGGCAGCAAGAACACCGCCGAGAGCCTGCGCTACCTAGAGAGAAGCGGCCTGGCGGACGAGCTCCGACGCGCAGCAGAGACCGGCATCTCGCTCGTTGGCGTGTGCGGCGGGATGCAGATCCTCGGGCAGCGCATCGACGACCCGCATGCGCTCGAGGGCGGCGACCTCGACGGGTTGGGGCTGCTCGACGTGCGCACCACGCTGGCTGCCGACAAGACCACGCGCCAGGTCGAGGTGACCTGGAACGGCGAGTGGCTGCGCGGCTACGAGATCCACCACGGCCGGACGGAGGCCGGACCACTGGCCCAGGCGCACCTACCCGACGGCCTCGGCTGGGAGCAGGCGAACGTCTGCGGCGTGTACCTGCACGGCTTGTTCGAGAACACCGCGTATCGCCAGGCCTTTCTGGAACGCCTCGGCTGGCAGGGCCAGGCTCGCGATTGGCACATGCACCTCGACGCCGAACTCGAGCGTGTGGCTGCCGCGGTCAGCGCGGCCTGGGCCCTGACGTAGGCGGCCCGAGATCCTGCACCAGCGGCTGCGGGTGGCGCGGCGCTCAGTGAGCGTCACCCGACGTCGACAACACGCACCCATGGTGAAGGGGCGGGGCGGCCCCACCGAGACTGGGCGATGCGGCAGGCTGCTGGCAGCTACACCGGTGCACCCTGCCGCTCGAGGACCTCCCGAAGGCCTCGCTCAAGTGACATCAGTTCCGAGACTGTGCGACTCGGAGCCAGAAGACTCAGCACGGGGTGCATCACAGCGTTGCGGAGAGAGGTGAGCTTGGCAGTCCACTCGTCCCAGGATTCGAACAGGCTGGTCGCATACGCATGACGTCCGTCGTCGCGGCTCCCGACGATCGCCAGAAGATCCCCGAGATCCATGCCGGCTAGGAGATCGACCACGACGTTGTTGCGCTGATCGCGCCGAAACCGGCGGAGCGCCTTCCGACCTCCGTCTTCCAGGAGGCCGAGCGTGGAATGGGGGTCGGCATACTCGCTACGGACCCACGCTGCCAAGGAGATCTCGAAGCTGGTCAACAGCAGGTAGAAATGGACCCGCGCCGGGTGCTTGTTGAGGTCTGACGAGGTGACGAAGCCAGTGACGTCGCGGCCATCGACGACGAAAGCGATCGGCCCTCTGGCCTGCAACGCTTCGAGCACTAGAAGGACGCTAGCGCTGGCGCTGACCAGGTGCTCCGCGTCGAGGGGTCGGAGCGCGCTACGCGCCGCGCTTCCCTCCGATGCAGCACGGAGGTCGGCCGTTAGCACGTAGCCAAGAAGATGACCGGGCGTTCCAGCGGGCGCCTGGTCGAAGTCAGCGGCATCTAGCCTCGTGGCTGCCCGATTGGCATCCTCGCTGGGATCGACCCAGTGCGCGCCGCCAAGGTACGTCTGCAGGTGCTGAGCTTGAATAGCACTCGTCACAATATCGATGGCAAGCAGCTGACGCTGAGCTGCCTCTGCGAGCCTCGCAGGAGCAATGGCCCCGGGCTGGTCGATCCTTAACGCGTCTGCGTTACTCATCGCCAAAGCGTTTGAGCGCCGCCCACGACCCCTTGGCCGTGTCCACGTCGGCCTCGGACACGAGCAGGTAGCGCCAGACGGCCGCGACCTGCTCATCGGCGGTGACGTAGTTCGCCCAGCGTCGAGCGGCGTCGCGCTTGCCCATGACGTCCTCGGACGCCATCTCCTTGTCCATCTTCACCTCGACGACCCAATGGGTCCCCTCGGCCTCGAGCACAATGAAGTCCGGGTTGTACTCCTGCCCGCTGGAGCTCCACAGGATGGGGAGCTCACCCACGTGGAGTCGGACCCAGCACAAGACGTGGGCGTCGGCGTCGAGCAGATCCGCGACCGTTCGCTCCGGGCGGGAGTCGAACCACTCGAGCGGGAACAGCGAGCGCCTCCAGCCCTCATACGCCACGGACCGGCTGAACTCCCCGAACCGGTCTCCGGACACAGGCTTGTCGGTTGCCCTCGTCGGGGTGAAGTCCCGCAAGGCCACGACGGTGCCGTAACTGGGCGTTGCCATGTAGCGCCGCTGCTCTTCCGCCACGAGTTTGACGAGGCGCCCTCCGGCGCGCTCAAGGTTCGCTGAGAGCACCTCCACCGCCGCGTCCCCGAGGCCCGCGAAGAAGGCGTCCATGAGCGGCGCTACGGCCGCCTGCTGGTCTCTTCTAGCCGGAACCGCCGGTGAGGCGAGCACCATGTCGACGAGCTGGCCGCGCAGGTCCTGCAGGGGCAACAACATCTGCGCCGACGCGACGTGGTCGGCCGCCGTGGATGTGACGAGCTCCGTGTGCTTTACACCATCCAGTCCGACCACCACGCGGGCGCTCACGAGTGTGCGAGCCAACTCGCCCTCTGGGTCAGCAGCAAGGGACGCACCCAGCCGACGGAAGCGGTCGCTGTTGGTGATGTCGGCGAGGGTGAAGCTGCTGTCCACGGTCGACATGCGCAGCACTGGGACGACGATTCGCGGCGCGTCGGGGCGACGGACGATCTGGCGCCTCAGTTTCAGCGCCGCCTCACCCACCTGCGCAGCCCGCTGCTCCACGCTTGTCACCACCGGACTGGAGTCGGCGTCCAACACGAGGGGCGGCGCAGCGTCCTCTGGTCCGACGATCGGCTCGGTGCTCGCCCGGACCGTCTCGCTAACCACGACCTGCTGGCCCCGGGCATTGATCCGAAGCGCCGCCCGGGTGCGGTAGTCGATGAACGCCTCGTTGAGTACGCCGGCCTTCTTCAACAGCTCCTCGTAGCGCTCGTGGGCGACCACTTCGAGCGTGTCAAGGATCTCGATCCCGGTGTACGCCCCGAAGGGCAGGCGCATGCCGCGTCCCAGGGTCTGCTCGGTCAGGATCTCCGAGACGCTCGAGCGCATGGAGGCGATGACGTAGACGTTGCGGACGTCCCAGCCCTCTTTGAGCATGCCGACCGAGATGATGATGCGGACCGGTGAGTCCCGATCCTCAACCGCATCCAGCGCCTCGAGGGCCTCGTCGGGGGCCTTCGAGTGCACCACGAGCACCGAGTCCGTGTACTGCCCGGTGAAGAACTCGGGCGAGCGCAGGATCTGGCCGTACTCGTCGGCATCGGCGATGTCCTTCGCAACCACGAGCATGACCGGGTTGACCGGAGTGGCCGCGGTGGCCGCCACGTAGGCGGCGATGGCGTCGTGCTTCGCCTTGAGCAGCATGATCCCGTCGGTCAGCTTGGTGAGCGCGTCCTTGCGATCGTCCCGGCGTCCCACAATGACCGGGGTCTTGACGAGCCGGTCGGCGATGGCAGCCGCTATCGGGTAGCGGAAGATGATCTGCTCCGTGGGCGTGTGCTTGTCGGGGGTCGCCGTGAGGCCGACCAGGACCCAGGGGTCGAGATCGCGCACGGCCCGCGAGAAGGCCGGCCCGTAGTAGCAGTGGTGCTCGTCGGCGAAGACGACGAGGCGCTGGACGCCCTGCAGGTGGGCGTAGAACTCCGTCCCGAGGCCCTCCTGGAACTTGTGGGTGCGGCGCCCGACCTTCGACTCGGGCTGGATGAGCGACTGCACGGTGAAGAGGTAGACCTTGACTTGGCCCTCGTCGTCCATGGCCGCCCGCATGACCGGCGTGTTGAAGTTCTCCGCGGTCACGACGACCGGCCGGAAGCTCATCGGGCCGAGGAGGCTCTTCGGGTGGCCCGGGGTGAAGTTGTCGCGGGTCTTCTCCAGGATCGTCCGGCCCGGCGTGACGATCACGAAGTCGCGCACGCCCTCCGCGATGACGAAGAGCTCCATTGCCCCGGCCAATATGTAGGTCTTCCCTACGCCGGTCGCCGAGTCGATAACCGCCTCGAAGGGTGCCGGCTTCGCCTCGACGTCGTAGTGCTGGGAGACCTCCGCCGCCAGCGTCTGGACCGCTTCGCGGTTCGGGTCGCGCAGGTCGAGGCGGGCGGCGATCTCCGCCACGGCGTCTTCGAAGAGCTGGAGCTCACCCATCGCCGTAGGAGTCCTCCGCCGTCGACGCTCCGGCCTCCGATGCCGGCGCGCCACCGGTTTCATTCAACGCCAGCCGTAGCTGCCGTGTGGCGCGGTACTCGTCGAGCAGGGCAGCAGGGATCTTGCGTAGGGTCGATCCAGGCCGCAGCTCGCGGAGCACGGCACGGGCGTCGGTGTCGATGCCGGTCCCGCAGACGACGACCCGCTCGCGCTCGGGGAGTGCGTCGACGAGGAGCCGGACCACGGCCTCGTTCACCACGCCGTCGACGACCGCGAGGCGCGTGCGGCCCTTGCGGCCGGCGAACGGCGGATCAGGCTCCCATTCGAATCCCAGCTGAGCGGCTGTACCCTCAGCGAGCTTCCCGTTTGCCATCCATTCGGCGAGGAATACAAGGCCCTTGTCAGCCTCGAACATCGACGGCGCGACCTCGAGGACGCGAAAGCCGCCACCACCGGACCAGCCCACGTCCGCGGTGATCCCGCCGGGGTCCTCGCCGCGGATCACTTTGGCGAGGCGCGGGCGGGCGTATGTATCAACGGTGCGAGCCTCCCACTCGACGCCCACCCATCGCCGTCCCATCTTGTGAGCTACCGCTGCCGTCGTGCCGCTACCCAAGAAGGGGTCCAGCACCACGTCGCCCGGCCTTGTTGAGACGTGGATGATCCGCTGCAGAAGACGCTCGGGCTTCGGTGTATCGAACGGGGCGACGTCGGGAAACAGCTTCTTGATCTCGGCCTTCGACTGCCGGTTGCCCCCGACCTCCTTGACGTCCCAGATCGTGTCGACGACCCGATCTCTCGCGTCGGCCAGGAAGAGCTTCTGCTGAGGCGTGCCCCGTCCGTCCCTCCCAAACCAGATGCGGTTCTCGCTCAGTAGGCGATCGAACGTCTGCCGGGGCACACGCCAGGTGGTTCCAGTCGGCGCTCGATGCACCGCGCCGCCGGGTGTCACAACCTCGAAATCGCCACTCGTCCGGTAGTGGGGGCTGATGAGGGTCCCTGCCAGCCACGGGCCGCGCGGGTCGTTGTCCGGGTTCCGGTACACGCCGTCCATGGCGGTGGTTCGAGGAAGCCGTCGCGCCTCCCACCCCGGCGCACCATACACGAGCAGGTAGTCGTGGCTCACTGAGAAACGCCGAGCGTCGTTGCGCAGGGTGTCCGCCTTGTTCCAGATCACCGTGGCGATAAACCAGTCAGGGCCGAAGACCTCGTCGAGCACGCACCGCGCCCGATGCACCTCCGAGTCATCGAGGTGCAGCCAGACCGTTCCGTCGGGGGCCAACAGCTCGCGAATCTGCAGCAGGCGGTCACGGATCATCGTCAACCAGACCGAGTGTTCCAAGGCGTCGTCGTACAGGAGGAAGCTCTGTTGCGTGTTGAAGGGCGGGTCGAGGTATGCCAGCTTCACCTTGCCCAGGTACTCCCGCGCGAACTCGGGGAGGTGGGCCAGGCTTCGCAGGGCGTTCAACGCGTCGCCCCGCATAAGCAGATTGTCCCGGGCACGCTCGGGGCAGACCTCGCCTACCGACGCCACGTCATCGAGCAGGCGGACCTCCGCGACTCGGTAGTCGGAAGACGCAACCCACTCGTATCGGCCGTCCTCGTGAGCGAGCAGCCGCAGTGGCTTGTTGGTCCACGTCAGCTCGAGGCGGCCTTGGTACAAGTTCACCAGCGTCCGTGCCTCCGGCTGGCCGAGCGTCATGGGCGCCCGGCTGGGGTCAGGTTACGAGTCGCCGTGTCGTCTCGCACGGGCGCTGCACGCACGTATGCGCCTCAACAGCCCGCACACGATCACCACGTCGTGCCCCCTCGGCAGCGGCCCCGCGACCTCATGGTCCCCGACTGCGCGCGGCGTAGCCTCCGCCTCGCGCGTTCAGCGGCGACTCACGTCTGCTTTAGGACCGATCCGTCCTGACTTCTCGACCACGACGATCACGATGATGGTCAATACGACAAGGAGGATCGGAATCGCGGCCGCCGGCCAAGAGTCCGTCTCATCGGCAATCACAACGAGGACGCCGAGCCACGCGAGGATGAACACCGATGGGATGTGCTTGACCCAGGATCTGCTTCCGTGCCGTAGGTTGTGGGGCTCTCGAAGGGTTTCGCTTTCGAGGTGATAGAGGTTCAGGGTGCCCGAGAGTTCGGTTTCCGCCTCAAGCGCCTTCGCCCTGGCATACCTCACACCGCTGTACTCGAGGTTCCGGCGGCCAACGCGGAACCAGACGTAGCACAGGAAGAGGTTGAGCGCCGAGCCCAGCGACAGCACCAGCGCGACTAATGGCGGCAGGTTTCCTCCGCTGTCCGCTCGATCGATGAGCTCCTTGCCGACGACCGCCACGAACGCGGACTCCACAGCCACGAAGAACTGGGCCTGGCGCCAGAGATGCTGGTCCCAGTGGATGATCTGGGCGGAAATCACGTCGTACTCGTGCATTCGGAGAAGCAGACGGTCGTCGCGGCTGAGCGGCGCTTCTTGCGTCTCTCGCACTACTGGGCCGGCAATTCGTGCTCCCGATCCTCTCGGGCGGAGCCAACGCGCGATGGCGCCACCTATGATTCGACCAAATACGGACATCGGTCGAGCAACGCCTCTGTGCGATTTCGATGACGGGGTCGCGCCGGTCACGTCGGGAGACTACCCTCGTCCGACCGGGTCGAACAACCTACATGTCACGATCCGCGCATGTTGCCGCAGTAAGACGCGGTTGCTCAACCGCGTCCACTCCGCCTTCGCCGACGGCCCCTCCCCGCTTGGCGCCATCCTCGACCGTGAGAATCGCGGATGTAGGTCCCTCGTTTGCCGCGCAGCTCCCGAAGGCCATGTACCGCCTCTCGAAGCATCCGCTCGCTACTCGTCTCGATCTCTGCGGTGACGACATCGTCCCGAGACTCGATCTGGAACCGAAACCGTGTCGGGCGTCCGCGATGAACGAACACCCTGAGCGCTTCAATCAAGACAGCGGCCAACAGCGCAGCAGGCATTGCATCGATGGTCTGCTGTCCCACCTGCAGGAGGAGCGCTGCGGTCGATACTTCGGCGAGCTGATACAGCACCCCGCCGGCCGGCGTGAAGCCTCCTGCCGCCAGGCGCTCGACGGCCACTAGCAATTCGGCCTGGGTAAACTCCCCCGCATCGACGAATATCCCAACGTCAGACTGCTCGGAGGGCTTGATCAGCGTCTGCGTGAAGGTCACGGACAGACCCATCCGCCCGCCAACGCGCTCAAGATCCTCGTCGGGGATCTCGTAGCGCACACGCAGCACGTGCTCCCCGTCCTCCACCTCATCGACACGGGCAGAGAGCACGGATACGCGGATGGGTTGGTCCAGGTCGTGCTCTAGGTGCATGGGAATCGCGTTGCCGCGGAGCCGCTCGGCCATCTGGGCCAGCGCATCAACGCTCAGAAGAGACCGGCCGAATCTCGGCACGACTCCGGTGCCCGTGACAACTCCCTCAACTACGGCCATCTCTCACCACCTTGCCCGTCCAGCTGCGCGCTGCCCACGGCAGGTTCCTGGAGGACCACAGGGTAGGGCACCGCAGCAACCTCGGACGAGCACTGCCATCACCGACGATCGTGGAATCGTGTTGCCTTTCGGGCGCAGCCGAGTGAGTGATGTCGGCATCACATCGTGCTCAGAGGTGCCCCGTGACGAACCCGCGACTCCTCCCCACCGGCTCCAGCGACGCCGACCGCTGGGATCAAGCGCTCTATGCCTTCCTCGTCGAGAAGGGCAATCGCTCTGGCTCTCGCCGCACCGTCGAGGGCTACGGACGGATGCTGTGGCCTTTCTTCGCCGATCTCGGCAAGACGCCGGATCGGGTCACCCCAGCGGATGTCCTCAGCTGGGCGCACGGCGTCGGCAAGTCCGGGCGGACCCCCTCGGCCACCACGATCGGCGCGCGCATCGCCTGCCTCAGCTCGTTCTATCGCTTCTTGATCCGCATGGGCCTGGTCACGGGCAACCCTTGTGATGCGCTCCAACGGCCACGAACCTCTCCTGCTCCCGCGAGGGGCCTGAGCGCCGAGGACGTGCGCCGGCTCCTCGCCGTGGTGCCGGACACCGTTCGGGGACGGCGGGACCGCGCCATCCTGCTGACCTTCGTGCTCACCGGGCGACGGCGCACCGAAGTGATCGGCCTCAAGGCAGGCGACCTGACCGTCGAGAACGGCACGTGGTTCTACGCCTATCGCGGAAAGGGCGGCAAGCGCGGGCGCCGGGAGTTCCCACAGCCGGCCTACGAGGCGATCGTCCGCACCCTCACCGACGCTGGCAGCGAGCTGGCCACGATGGCGCGCGACGAGTCGCTCTGGCAGATATCGTCCGGCACCTTCTACGGGCGCTTCCGGCGGTACCTGCAAGCTGCCGGGCTCGCGCCAACCGGGCTCCACGTTCTACGGCACTCCGCGGCGAAGCTCCGCCGAGATGCCGGTGAGACGGTTGAGCAGGTATCGGCGTTCCTGGACCATTCAAGCTTGGCCGTAACGACGACGTACCTGCGGCGGCTCGAAGGCGTCGAAGATCGGGCGTGGCGCGAGGTGGCGGTGGCGATCGGAGTGTGACTCGAATCCCGGCCATGCGACCATCTTCCCGTACCGCGAATCGCAACGCGAGGCCGTATCCTCGCTGCATGTGGTACCTCGCGCCACGGGGTGGGGATTGGTCGAGAACTCTCTCGGGGGCCTGACGCGCCTCTATCGCGCGATCGATCATGATCCCGCCACGCTCGAGGACTTCAGGTCGATGGCTGAGGAGGGCCAGATGCCGAGAGGTCCAGCGAGGCCCGCGAAGGAGCGGTCCTTCCGCGAGGGAGTGTCAGCGTGGACCACGCTTGAGCGCGCTTCGGCGCTTGCGAGGGGGCTCGGCAAACGCTACGTCGCGCCGCTCGATGTGGCTGTGCTGCTCGCCCACGGGATTGAGGTCACGCCACCCTCACGCGCTGGCCACTCCGACCTATATGGGGACCGCGACGCGATGATCGCTGCTGTTGTCGATGGTATCGTCCCGGTCGAGGAGATCTGAGCATGTATGTGCTGCTGGAGAGTCGATCAGGCGGGGTCATCGACGACGTGGACACGCTCGGCGAGGCGCTGAGCGTGGTGCGCGCCGAACTGCTCGCAGGCGGCAGCGTATCCACGTGGGCGCTGCTTCGAATGGGAGAGCGGCCCGAAGAAATCAGCGAAGTGAGCCGGGGGCTGGATCTCCAGGCGCGCGCCTGGAGCGTGGTTGATGAGGTTGATCTCACGCTTCAGGGTGGCGCTGCCGGAAGTGCCACGTCTGTCTACGTCTCGACCGGGGCGAGGACCCCGCCATTCCACCTCACTGGTCAGATCGCTCAGGCACCGATGAGTTCGGGCGTGACCCTTCCTTCTCCCCGATGAGATTGACCTCGGCCATCCTGGCCGACCATGCGTCCGTCAGGGAGGGTCTTCTCTTCGTCAGCGGCGGTGGCATAAGCGAGGTCCTCGCCGGCTCGTTTCCGCTACCGCTCCCGGCCGCACTGGCGCTTGTCATCGAGGTGCAACCTTCGGAATTCCGAGGCCAGACGGAGTTCGAGATCCCACTCGACGTCACGGTGCGGGCGAGGCGTGGACCCACATTGGGCCACTTGGAAGGCGGCGTGCGAGGGGTGATTCGAGACCCGACGCAGGCCATACGCGCCCCCCTGGCTATCGACCTCCGCCGAGTCCCGATCACGAAACCTGGGACCTACGCTGTTGCAGTCCGTGCCGGGACCAGCCGAGCTAGCTTCGAATTCCGGGTGCGGTCCCAGCCGTCCGGCGAGCAGCCCGAGCGCGCCGACGCAACCTCCCCCACCTGAGCTGGCCCCCTAGGCCGGAGCGTGGGCTGCAAGGATTAGGCCGGATCTGCGAGCGTCTTCTCATCGAGGTAGCGAAGGTCCGGCTGCGATTGTTCTGATAGCACGGCAGGGCTCTCCTCGCCCTGCGCGCGACGCGCTATCTTCGGTCCGGTGGAAGACAGGCCTGCCACTCCTGAGGAGCAAGCTGCGGCGCACCTCGACGCCTCACAGCGCCTAGCGGTGGGACTGTGGGCTGGTGACCCACGCGTCACCCTGGTCGTGTTGGAGCTCCGCCCCCATTTCCACGAACAACTCGACCAGCTCGGGCTGGAAGACCCCGATGAGCAGGCCCAAGCGGCCCTGCGGATTCTGGGCATCGGCTCGGTCCTCCCGAATGGCACCGAGAGACTGAACTTCTTCGCCGCCTGGCCGGAGGAGCGACTGGCTCTGGCCCGCCAGATCGCGGCGGGCGTCCGAGTGGCGATCTCACAGCTGGTCGCCGTGCTGCGGGACGGAGCCGGGGTCACCGTCATCGCGCCGGTGGAGCATGTACCACCCGACGAGGATTCCCCGGACGGCCTCCGCTTCCGAGGCGACCACGCTGCCTTGCTCGAGTTGCTCTGGCTCGATATCCCGCTGGAGGGTCGCTCGGGAGCAGAGATTGCGGGCGATCTCCCGGTAATCGGCACCGTCGGCTGGGAGCGCGACGGCTCGGTACTGCTGATCGGGGCGGGCGACGTCCCAGGCCCTGACATCCTCGCCGGCGACATTCTCCGTCGGGCCTTTCTACGCCACAGCGAACATACGGCAGGGCAGCTCATCGAAGCCCCTCCTCTGATCTCGCTCGCCGACGGAGGGACGCCTGAGTTCACGCCACCCGCGCGCCGCATCGATCGTTACCGCCTACCAGGGTGGTCCGACCTTGCGGAGCTCTGGTATCTCGCCCATCAGGTGCCGCTTACTGAGCCCAGCCCAGGTCGCCCAAAGCGCGGCCCAGGCCGCCCAAGGGGGCCATACCTGATCCAGACGCGGGGGGAGATCGAGACAGTCTACCGGCAGCTGTGGGCCGAGGGTGGGCATCGGCCGTACTGGACCGAAGTGGCCCGAGCTCTGGGCGTCGATGAGCGCACCCTGCGCCATGCGCGCCGGGACTTTGGCATGGACAAGCGGGCAATCGAGAGGTCAAGCGGATAAGGCGCCGGTTTCCGTCCGTTTCGTGCGTGTTTGCGTCCGTCCGGCCCCGCGCATTGTCTGGAGGTGCGCAGATTCACCGTTGCAGTTGACCAGGACACCGCTGAGCGGCTGACCGCACTGGCCCGCGTTCAGCGGCGCGACCCGCGTGAACAGGCCGCGCTCCTCCTGGAGAGGGCGCTGGCCCGGCGGAAGCCGCAGGCACGGTATCGGACAGCCCCGGATGAGGGGCCTGCCTCGCTGCAATCTCCTGCCACCAAGCGCGCCGAGTCGGCCGCCCCATGACCGCGACCATGTACGAGCTGCGCGACGCCTCGGGCGTCCTGGTGGCGCTCCACGAGCGCCACGACCACGCGGATGGGTCCAAGAGCTTCACCTGGCGCCAGCCCGACGGGACGCCGGGTCTGAGCGGGCTGCCCGTCGTCGACCTGCCGCTGTATGGCATTGGGCGGCTCGACGGGACGGCCTCGACGGTCGTGATGGTCGAAGGCGAGAAGTGCGCCGAGGCCCTCTGGAGCGTCGGGATCGCCGCCGTCGCCACGGTCACGGGTGCCGCCTCCACGCCAAGCTTCAGGGTCCTCGCCGAGCTGGGTGGCTGGCGAGCCATCCTCTGGCCTGACGCGGACGCTGTGGGCAAGAAGCACATGGCCAGGATCGCGGAGCGCTTGGCTGGCGTCGCTGGCGCGGTCTCGGTCGTCGAGCCGCCCGATGGGGTGCCGTCCGGCTGGGACGCCGCCGATGCGGTTGCCGAGGGCCGCGACGTGCGCGCCATCCTAGCCGCGGCCATATCGTGGACCGGACGTGTCCCGGACCAACACAGGGCCACGCGGGGTGCCCGCGTCGAGCGCATCTCTGACGTCGAGCGGGAGGAGGTGCGGCCAGCTTGGCGCGGGCGGCTCTACTTCGGCAAGGTAACCACCCTCGACGGCGATCCGGGTCTCGGCAAGAGCACGCTGCTGCTCGACCTGGCAGCCCGGGTGACGACGGGTCGCCCGATGCCCGATGGCGAGGCAGGGGTGGGGCCCGCCGATGTGGTGATCCTCTCGGCTGAGGACGGCCTGGCCGACACGATCCGTCCTCGTCTCGAGGCAGCTCAAGCGGACCTCGATCGCGCCTTTGCGATCACGGCGGTCGGCGATGGGGATGGCGAGCGGCTGCCGGCCTTGCCGACTGATCTCACCGAGCTCGAGCGCGTGATCGTCGAGCACCGAGCTGTCCTCGTGATCGTCGACCCCTTCGTGGCCTACCTGCCGGGGACGGTGAACAGCCACCGGGATCAGGACGTGCGCCGGGCCATCGCGCCACTCGCGGCCCTCGCCGAGCGAACCGGCGCCGCGATCGTGCTGGTGCGCCATCTCACGAAGTCGCCGGGCGGGCCCGCCATCTACCGGGGTGGCGGCAGTATCGGGATCGTGGGGGCCGCGCGCTCGGCCTTGCTTGTGGCAGCGGACCCCGACGATCCTGATCGGCGTCTCCTCGCGCCCATCAAGAACAACCTCGACACACTGCCCGCCGCGTTCGCGTTCCGCATCGTCGAGCATCCCACGCTCCACGTTGCGATGGTGACCTGGGAGGGTGCCACCGCGCACACTGCCGACGCCCTCCTGGAGGTTGGCCCGGCCGCTGAGGAGAGCGGGGCCCTGGCCGAGGCCATGGACGTGCTGACGCAGATCCTGGCCGAGGGCCCCGTGCCGGCCGAGATCGGAGAGGCTGCGGCACTGGTGGCGGGCGTCAAGGAGTCGACCCTGAAACGCGCCCGTCACAAGCTTGGCGTGGCGTCCCATCGGATCGGCGGCCTCGGTGCCGGTGGCCACTGGGAGTGGTCGCTTGCGCCTAAGAGGGTCAACGAACCGCTAAGGGGTCCATCCCCTGAGGATGGGCCTCTTAGGGATTCCATGGCCCCCTTAGCAGTTCGCCAAGCTGGTGACGCGGTCCCGACGGCGCTCGCGGCGGACGGAACACCGACGTCGCCCGTTGCCGCAGGAGTAGAGCCGCTCGGCCTCTTCGACGCGCTCCGTGGCGGCATCGCGGCGGCCTGGGGAGTACGCCAACCCGCAGCGCCCGCAGGGATCGATGCCCCGACCACACGCGAGTGGCGGTGCCCGATCGGCCCCGCGCACCTCTCCGAGAGGCGGACGGACGGCTCCGTGTTCTGCGCGACCTGCCACCCGCCCTATCGCCCAGTGGCCTCGGCATGAGTGGCCCTGCCCTGGCCACTCGTCAGGGCCACGTCTCCACCACCCGCCTGGCTCTGCGGCCGGCCAGCAGCAACGCGGTCATCCTGGCCCTCGTGATCGCCCTGCGTGATGTTGAACGTCGGCGCGCGTTGAGCAACATGGAGAGCGACGGGACCAGCAGACGGACGACGGCATGAGACGGACGCTTCCG
>JBKQRF010000324.1:0-4667 GCA_052144055.1 Candidatus Limnocylindrales bacterium | reverse complement strand
CGATGACATCGGCCTGCGCCTTGGCATCGGCGAGCGCGGCGGCGAGGGCCGCCTTCTCGGCCGCCGCCTGATTGGAGCCGTCCACCGAGAGGTCGGCCTGCCCGACGCCAGTGACGACGGTGGTGTGGTCGGGTGCGAGTCCCGGCGACCCAGCGAAGTACGGGTAGGGCGCCATGGCAGGACCAGAGGACGTCACCGTCGCGGCGTTCGTTCCGCCCGATGTCACGGTCGTCGTCACTGGTGCGACGGCGGCGCCACCGCTCGACGCGATGTGTGGTGGGGCCGAGGAGGTGGTGGCAGCCGCCCGACCAGACTGGGTCAGGCCGACGCCGATCAGCACTCCGGCGGCGAGCCCGAGGGCGACTCCAAGGCCGAGGAACCGTGAGGTGGTGGACATGGCAAGTGCTCCTTCAGTGGGGAACTCCCAGGACCGTCGGGAGCGCACCTCACCGACGCACCCAGACGCCGTCTGGTTCCTCTGAGGTGTCCCAACGGACACAAGAGCGACCGCCCCACCGTTCAGGGGCGTGTAGGCCGCTGTGTCAGTCTCCGATGGACGGAGCCGCAAGGTAGGTCAGCGCGGCGGCGACATTCGCCCCGATGCCGTCGAGAGCGTCCAGCGTCAGGTGCGGTTCCGGCCAGTCCGTCCACTCGGCTCGGCGGCGCTGCACCTCCTCTTCGGTCGGCTCAGCGAGCGCATGGTCGCGCTGTCGGGAGGCGAGCCGTGCGGCGTGGACAGTAGGGTCGGACACGCGGCACTCGACGATCCGAAGCGGGACGCGATGCTTGCAGGCCAGCGCCCGCCACACGTCGCGGGCCTGCTCGACCGAGTTCACCGCGTCGATCACCGGGTCGAGCCCGACTGCCATGAACCGGTCGGCCAGCGTCTCCGCCACGAGGTAGGCCGCAAACCCAGTCTCGAAGCCTGGTGCGATGCCCGCGAGCAGGATCGCGGACTCCAGCGGATCGACGGACAGGACTGGCAGCCGGAGGGCGCTAGCCACACCGTCGGCGACCGCGCTCTTGCCGGTCCCGGGCAGGCCGGACAGCACAATCAGCACCCTAGCCTCCAATCAGCTGCCGCGTCGTGATCCAGCGCCGCGTCGTGATCAGCGGCGCGCCGGTATGTCCTATGCAGCGGACTTCCGGCTCGTGCGATGGCGCAGCCGCCGAACGGCGGCCACCACCAGCAGGCTCCCGAGCACGTTCATGACCATCCGGACCCACATGGGCGGTCGCCTCACGCGCCCGCCCATGTCGGGCATCTCGAGGAAGATGGCCCCGCACGCCGGGCAGCGCCACACACCGCGCCGTCCCATCTGCGCCATGGCCGATCCATCCTTCGGACACTTCCACGCCCTCGGCGTCTCGTCCGTCACGACTTGTCCCTCCCAGTGCCCCGGTATCCTCGCTGCAAAGTAATGCTGCCACTCGGCCTACGGTTGCGGTCGCCGTGTCAGCCCGCGCCGAGTCGCTCACCCATGCCAAGAGAGACCGGCGTGCGAGCGGCCTTCCCAAGTGCGAGGACAGTTTCCAGCCGGGTGCGCGCGACGCTCTTGCTGGACGGGTCTTGGGCCCAGGGGAGGCCGTGGGGCGAGGAGGGACTCAGCATAGTCCGCGTCCTTCTGTGTCTTCGGCTCGAGGCTCGAACACGATCCCCGTGTCGCTCACGACCGGCTTGCAGTGGTCCACGCGCGACAGCAGGATCGCGTTCGGGATACGCTCCGGGAACGCGCGCAGGTCAGATCCAAGTGCTCGTGGACATTACGGTGGATCCTGCACGCCTCGCCAGCCCGACGCAGCACGGGGACGGAGCCGTCTGCCTCCTTCCTTGCCCGACATCTCACCGATACAGGCGCACCGGCGCAGCGTCGATCATGGTCACGAGTCCGGACGGGAACCTCTCTAGCGCGCACACGGCATTGGCGGCGATGGCAGCAGTGCACGTGTCCCCGTGGAGGCCACTGACCGCGACCTTCACGGCCGGCTTTCCCTCGAGCGTGACGAAGTCACCGGGGTCCGGCACGCCGATGTACATGTCGAGTTCGAGCGTCACGAGTTCTGTCGTCCCCTTGAACCCACGTGCCTTATGGATGATGCCGGCCACCTGACCAGGCTGGACGGTGTAGTGGGGGGTCGTGAGAGTTGCGGTCGCGATCGCGGGCTCCAGTGACTCGTCGATGCGATCGATCTCGAAGCCAAACGCCGTCGAGAGCATCGCCACGGATTCGACGAGCCCAACGTGTCCGATCTTGCCCGCGCGCTTGCGCGCAGCGAACTCGTCCGGCGTGATCCCAGCGCCGACCTTGCGCTGCAACGGCTCGCGCCGGACGCCCGCTTCTTGGGCCCGGTGGATGCGGATGCCGGTCACTTCCTCGCTGATGCCCGAAGCGTATAGGGCAAGGGCATCCATCGCGAAGCCCGGGTTGACGCCGGTTGCGAGGACGGTCTTGCCAGCCGCCTTCGCGGCTTCGTCGATGCGCAGCGCCTCCCCGGGGTGATGGAACCACGGATACGACAGCTCTTCGCAGGTAGAGACCACGTGCGCGCCCCAGGCGAGCGCTTCAAGTACCTGGTCGGCCGCCCCTTCCGCGAGGTGGGAACCGGCGCAGTGGACGACCACGTCCGCGGTCCCTGCGGGCCCCACGCCGCGGAAGGAACGGCTGACTGTGGCTCCCACCGGCTGCTCGCCGGCCACCTCGCCGATGTCCCTGGCCTGCAGCGCCGGATCGATGTCGACGCCACCAACGACCTTCGCCCATGGCCGCTGCCTGAGCACGCGGAACGTGGCGAGTCCGATGGGCCCCAAGCCCATATGGACGATCTTCACCTGGTCGGTCACGTGTCTTACCTCCGGGACGCTCTGGACGTGATGGGCCGGGCCCACCCGGCGCCGGTGGCGATTGGAGATCAGACGGTTGCAGGCCTGCTGCTCTGCAGGTAGCCCTCGCGCACCACCCGGTCGAGCGCGCGTGCGAAGCGCAGCACGGACTCGTCAATGTCTGCGGCGGTCATCGGCAGAGATGTCCAGAAGTGCGTCCCACCGAGGAGGTCGAGCCCCTCGACCAGCTGCGCCGCCTGGATCGCCGTCAAGAGCGGCTGGCGCGTGTTCTCTAAGAGCCGCGCCGCCGGGACGGCGGCCGTGAACTCGGCAGGGTCGTGGATCGAGGGAAGATCGTCCCCGGTCATGATCCGGATGGTCGAACGCGTCCCGTAGGCGCACCCGTTGACGCCGGCGTCGGCCAGTGCCGTGTTCATGCCGGCCTTCAGTCGGTCGGCCATCGACGCGCAATGGTCCTGCACGGTGCCGTCGGCCAGGAGACGCGTGGCAACGACGCCGGCGGCGGCGGTCAGCGGGTTCCCGCTGAACGTGCCCATATGCCGCACGCGCCCTCGGCGGTTCCAGTCGGGGTCCTCGCGGAAGGCAATATCCGACATCACCTCCGCCGTCCCCGCGACCGCACCCCCTGGCACGCCCCCGCAGATGGCCTTGGCGAAGGTGGCTAGGTCCGGGGTGACGCCGTAGTACTGCTGGGCGCCGCCCGGCATCATGCGGAAGCCAGTGACAACCTCGTCGAAGATCATTAGCGTCCCATACTTCTGAGTCAGCTCGCGCACCGCCTCGTTGAACCCTGCCTGCACCGGGACCGTGCCACCCAAGGGCCCGTCCGCCTCGAGGATGACGGCGGCGACATCCCGAGGCTGGAGGGCCGCTTCGAGTGCGGCCAGGTCGTGGAGGGGCACGTGGCGGACGGTCGCCGACACGGCATTGGGCACGCCGTTCGACATCGGCAAGTTGTACGGAGGCATGTAGCCGATGAGGGCGTAGTCGTGCCAGCCGTGGAAGTGTCCGTGGAAGCGCACAATCACGTCGCGTCCCGTATGCCCACGCGCCAGCCGCATCGCCAGCAGCGTCGCCTCCGTGCCGCTCAGTACGAATCGCACCATGTCGGCGCACGGGACGAGGCGCGTGACACTCTCCGCCCACTCGACCTCCAGTGGAGTGGGGGCGGAGGCGTGGGTGATCTTGGCCGCCTGTTCCTGCACGGCGCGCACGATCTCCGGGTGTCCGTGGCCCAGGATGAGCGAGCCATGTCCGGTGCACAGGTCAACGAACTCGTTGCCGTCGACGTCCCACTTCCGGCATCCCTGCGCGTGATCGACATACACGGGGAAGGGCACGACCCGGCGCATGTCGTGGTGAACGCCTGACGGACTCACCTTCCGCGCGCGCTCCCAGAGAGCAGAGGATCCTGCGAACTTCGCGGTGTATGCCTGCTCGATGGTCATGTCGACCGCGATCGCTGACACCGCCGAGCCTCCTGTCCGACCTTTGTGAGCCGCCCGGCTCGCCCGCACGGCACCGCCTGTTGGCGGAACCGGCTGGATGTTCCGAGCTGCAAATGGTGCGCCAAGAGAAATAGTGAACCATAGGCATGACCACTGTAGATCGGCGGGCGACCGGGATAGAAGTGAAGGACCCGAAGGTGCCGCCCAGGGGTTCCTCGCCTCGCCACGGCCATCGAGAAGAACGTACGCCGTCTTGATTCTCGCGGGAATCCCGCCTATCGTCGGACGTGGCGACGAGAGGCATTGAGGCGCGGTCGCGTTCCCCGCCGTCCCACACCGCGCTGAGCCACTGGCCAGACCGACCCGTCGCCGCACGG
>JBKQRF010000323.1:0-5211 GCA_052144055.1 Candidatus Limnocylindrales bacterium | reverse complement strand
GCGTGGCGGTGGCGGATCCGGCACGAGGAGCCTGTCACGACGGGCTGACGCCCGACGGCGTGAACGCCAACCAAGGCGCGGAATCGACGCTCATGTGGCTGACTGCCGTGGAGCGCATGCGGGCGCTCAGGACCCTTGGCGCGGCACCAGTGCTGCGCGCGACGCGCCCGCATTCCCGCCGCCGAGAGAGGTCATGGCTCGTCGGTGTGACGGCGGCGAGGTGGTGACGGACAGGTGCGCAGGTACGTAAGGACGTCCGCGACGCGAGCGGTCGCGAGGCCGATGGACGTATCGGCCGCGCCGTAGTACACGCGCAGCTCATCGGCTGCCTCGTCGTGGATCCAACCGGTGGGAAAGACGACCCTGCCGACATCGCCCATCCGCTCGTAGGGTTCGGTGGGGCTCATGATCCATTCGTCGGTGCGATGGCGGACGAGGCGTGGGTCGTCGAGGTCGAGGAGGGCCAGACCCACGCGGTAGATCGGGCCAATGGCGGTCTGATGGGCGCCGTGGTACATGACGAGCCAGCCCTCCGCCGTCTCGAGTGGCGGCGGCCCGAGACCTACCTTGCCGGCGTCCCACCAGGCGCCTTCACGGGCCTCCAGCACCAGGCTCAGCTCCCCCCAGTAGCGCAGATCGGGTGAGTACGAGACCCAGATGTTGGCATTGCCGCGGATCGGTGAGGGGCGATGGAGCATCGCCCAGCGGCCTTCGAAGCGGCGCCCGAAGAGGGCCGCGTCCTTGTCCTCTGGCGGCATCGCCGGCCCGATGCGTTCGAAGTGCCGAAAGTCGGTCGTCGTCGCCAGCGAGACGAGTGGTCCGCGGCGGCTGTAGGCGGTGTAGGCCATGATCCACTCGTCGCGCTCCGGCAGCCACGTGAGGCGCGGGTCTTCGACGCCCCAGACCTCCTCGGGGTGCCGATCGGGCGCCGAACGGAAGCTGGGCTCGGGCTCGACGCGCCAGCCGTCCACGCCGTTGGCGCTGCGGGCCACCGTCAGGTGCGAGATGCCGCGGCGGTCCTCGACGCGCATCAGCAGGACCGTCTCCCCCTCCACGGTCGCCGCGCCGGGGTTCATGACCGTGTTCGCCGTATAGGGTAGATCCCGTGCCGTCAGGATGGGATTGGCGTGGTTGCGACTGAAGAGCTTGGTACCGTCCACGAGGCATGAGTGTAAGGGGGACAGGGCCCAACCCGCTCGCTCAACGGCCATGAGCGGGTGATCGCTGCCGCGTCTGCGAGCGCGTTCAGCCCCGCAGTCTCGCCGTCGGAGTCGACGATCCCATCCACGCCCTCGGGACGACCCGCTCGCGGCGACGTCGAGCGCGGCCCACGGATCCTTCCGGATCCGTTGATCCGGCAGCGCCTTCGCATGCCAGACGAGCGCGAAGCCCTCGCCCACAAACTCGTTATCGGTCGGCTCCACCACGGTTATTCACCACTGGCCTAACCATGGTGGCACCTCGCGCGCAACCGGTGCCACGGCGTGGACGCGGCCAGCGTGGTACCAGGGATCCAGTCACCGACGCGATGTCCGGCAGCGGTTGCTTAGCTGGCGGATCAAGTGCCGCAAAGACCCCTGGGTCAGTTCTGCCGCGGCGGCCCCGAGAGGTCGTCAGGCACGTCACCAATCTGGAGTCCAGTGCCGACGAGCTCCTGCAGGGCGATGCTCGCTTCCCTGAGTGCGTTCTCAGTACGCTGTTCTTGACCAGGGAGTGACACGAGGGCAGTTGCCATGGGCCCGCTCTGCGTCGAGTCGTGATGAGTGGCTTCGAGGACCCGCCGGCACAAGCCGACCGCCCGCATCACGTGGCCGGCCCATGCGAGCTGTAGCAGTCCAGCCTTCGCTGGCCACTCCTCGAGCAGTAGACGCTGCTCCTCGAGCAGGAGCACCTGGATCACCTCGACGAGCGGATCCGCCCGGATCGTTCCGTTGACGACGATCTGGAGGCCAGTGACCCGGTTGACCACCTCGAGGACCCGCCGGCGGGTCGCGCTGAACCCCGAAGACGGCATGGTGCCTTCACTGTCAATCGAGCCCCGTCCGACTCAATCCGTCACCGATTCTACGCGACCCAAATCCCGCGACCGGACGCCCTCGACTAGCACGCTGGCCACGACCCGCTTTGTACATCCTTCCAGCAGGATCCGCGCCCGCTCGCGGGATCGCTTCGCTCGGCAGGGTTGGAGCACGTGTCCGCTCGTCGGCCGCGCATCGAGCGCCCGGACGTCCGGCCGCACACGACGCACGACACGGTCCTCATCCTGGAGACCCCACAAGAGGCATTTGCAGGTTGCTCGGCCGAGTGGCTACACGGCGCTCATCGTGGACCGCGATGCTGCCTAGGCGCGTCGGCCGCCAGATGACCGCGAATCCTACTCGCTGGTGTGAGACCAGCAGCCCCGCGGCCATCGAGCCAGGGCGCGATCCCCAACCCTGGCGAGATCGTGCGGGGGGAAGTACCGCCTGAGACGGGTGGGGGCGGAGTACAGCGGCGTCCGTCGCCCAGAAGGGAATGAGGAGCCTGGGACGCGGCGCGAGGGCAGCACGGTCCACGCAAAGGCCCGGACGCAGCCTCGTTCTACACTCCCCGACCATGGACAATCCCGAGCGTGTCGCCGCGTGGGAGGAGCTGTACGACGCGCTCCCCGATGGCTGGGCCCTCGGGCGCCCGCAACGGCATGAGGCGGACCACCTGCGAGCCATCTACGCGCGACGCCTGATCGGCGCAAAACACGCCCTCGATCAATGGCGCGAGGGGTTCGGTCAGGCCGTGGGCGTTGGCGTTTTCGTTCGCCCGCGCCATCCAGCAACCGGCGTTGGAGACGTGGCGAGGCGAGGAGGCCCACGTGGTGGCGGCACAGCAGGCGCTGGCGCATCGAGCCAGGTGCAACGGGGCTGCGCGCCGCGGCGAGTACGACGCCGCGATGGAGCAGACATGAGCAAGGCCCCGAAGCCACCCGTCCTGGATCAACCGCGTCTCTATCCCCTGCGGTTCAAACCGATCTACGAGTACCGCCTCTGGGGCGGCCGGCGGTTGGGGGACCTGCTCGCCGCACCGCTGCCGGGCGATGGCCCGGTCGGCGAGGCGTGGGTGCTGAGCGACCGCGCTGATCATGCGAGCCGCGTGGCCAACGGACTCCTCAAAGGGCGGACCATCGGGCAACTGCTGGAGCAGGCTCCGGAGCAAGTGCTGGGCACGCTGGCCGGGCGGTTCCGCCGCTTCCCCCTGCTGCTGAAGTTCCTCGACGTGCGCGAGCTGCTCTCGCTCCAGGTGCATCCCGCGGATGCACAGACCGACCTGCTGCCAGAGGGCGAGAGCGGGAAGACCGAAGCATGGGTGGTGCTCGAGGCCGGGAAAGACAGCCGCGTCAATGCGGGCCTGCAGCCAGGGACCACGGCAGACGATCTGCGGCGGGCGCTCACGAGCGGGACGCTGGCGGACTACCTCGTTGGCTTCACGCCGAAGCCCGGCGACGGCATCTTCCTGCCGGCCGGGACGGTGCACGCGCTCGGTGGCGACGTGGTGGTGTTCGAGGTACAGCAGAACAGCGACGTCACGTTTCGCCTGTACGACTGGGGCCATGTTGACCCACAGACCGGGCAGCCTCGAGCACTCCAGGTCGAAGAGGCGCTGGCCTGCCTTGACTTCGCGCAGGGTCCGCTCGGCCCGGTAGCTCCCGTGGTCGAGGCGACCACGCCGGTACGGCGCGAGCGACTCTTCCAGTGTGACCAGTTCCGCGTGTGGCGCCTGCGCGGCCAGTCGCCCTTTCCCGTCGGCGCGGCGGATGTGCCCCGCGTGCTGGTCTGCCTCGAGGGTGCGGGACACGTCGAGCATGCCGGGACCACGTACGCCATCCGACGAGGCGAGGTCATGCTCGTGCCGGCGGAGGTCGGACTGTGCGTGTTCCGGCCACGCAGCGCCGTCAGCCTGTTGGAGGTAGCGCTCCCGACATAGGGAGACAGCCGGTCAACAACGGGATGGTTGGCCGGACCGGCCACTCTCGTCGGACGATCTCATCGGGGGACGCAATAACGGGGATCCTGCCACGTCCTGGCTCTGCCTGCTCGGCGATGCGTCAACGCCAGAGGCGAGCCCATGACGAACCGTCATGACAGGGCGACTGCTCGAGGACACACTCGCACCTGTTGATGTGGCATGAGATGGAGATCGAGGTTACGACCGATGCTGCGGATCGTGTTCGGCGTCACCACGTTTCTGCTGCTGCTAGTAGCGCTCATTCCCCTGGTCGTGCTTGCCGGCGCGTTCCTCGGGTTCATGGTGGCGTCCGGTTTGGCGTAAGCGCCGCGTCCGAGGGGAGCTGGCCATGACGAGCATCGAGGCACGCGAGCTGGATGGAGACCTGACTCGCAAGGCCGGGATCCCAGTCGCACGGCGGTCGAGCCGACGCGACGAGTTCGAGGTGCTCGGCCTTCTCGCGGGGATCCTGCTCGTCCTCCTGGTCCTCGCGCTGACCCTCGGTGTGGGGCCTGGGTATCTGACGTGACGGGCGCGGTGCTGCCCGCAGCGGGCAGTAGGGAGGGGCCATGAGCGGGTTCTCGTCCATCCTTGGCGTCGTCTACCTCGTCGTCGGCGTCGTCGTGGCGTCGGGGCACGCGTACTTCACGAATCTCACGGCGTTGCTGCCCATCGTCTCGGCCATCCTCGCCGTTGTCTTGTGGCCGCTCGTCCTCTTGGGCGTCAACCTCCACCTGCACTAGGGGCCGGCCCGGAGTGAAGGCAGCGCCTGGCCGGATGACCTCGTAGGAACGCCGAGCGGTCTGACTGGTCTGCCGGACGCGGAGTCGGTCATCATGAGGGAGGAACAGGCATGCGGCCACTCGCAATCAGGATCGTCGTCAACGCCATAGCGCTCTGGATCGCGGTGCGGTTCGTGCCGAACGTCACCTTCCCGGCGGCCCGCACCTTCCCCGCGGGCGACTGGTGGAAGCTCCTGGTCGTCGCCCTCATCTTCGGGCTCATCAACGCGTATCTGAAGCCGATCGTGGAGCTTCTCTCGCTGCCGGCGCAGATCCTGACGCTCGGGCTGTTCAGTTTGGTCATCAACGCCGTGCTGCTGCTCCTGCTCGCGCTGGTCTCCAGTGCCTTCTCACTCGGCTTCAAGCTCGCCACGTTCCCGCCGCACCTCAGCTTGGACGCATTCGTGGCGGCCTTGCTCTGCTCGATCGTGATCAGCATCGTCTCGACCGT
>JBKQRF010000322.1:0-14306 GCA_052144055.1 Candidatus Limnocylindrales bacterium | reverse complement strand
GAAGCTCATGGCGGCCATCGTGGCGGCACGCGATGCCAGCTTTGATGGCACAAACCTCACGATCTGAACGGGATCTTTCGGCTACAGGCCCTTACTCACGGATGGGTTTCTCCACTACCAGGTCGTTGTGCCCGACCGTGCGACAGGCACGTTCGTCGTCCGACGCATCGAGAAGGCCAGCCCAACCGTCCTCATCACGACGGCCACGCGCCCGCTCGGGGAGCAGCTCATGTCGCGCCTCTTCGCGATCGAGCTGCCCGCCGACCGGGCACAGCTGCGGGCTGTCCTGGCGGCGCAGGCGCGCCTCGAGCTCGACGACGTGCCGCCCGCAGATCCTGGCCTGCTGGCCTTCCAGGCCTACCTGCAGGAGCTCGCGCCGATCTCCGTCTTGGTGCCCTTCGCCCGGAAGCTCGCGGACGCCCTCGGCAGCGTGCCCATCGAGCCGCGCGTCACGCGCGACTTCTTGAAGCTGCTCAGCTTGACGAAGGCCGTGACGCTCTGCCGGATCGGCCAGCGCGAGCACGACGAGCGCGGCCGCGTGATCGCCACGCTCGAGGACTGGGACACGGTGCGCGATCTGGCGGGCGCGCTGTACGCGGCGAGCACCGACGACGTGGGCCGGCTCATCCGCGAGACCGTGCGCGCCGTCGCTGAGGTGCCAGGGCTGGTCAAACCCGGCATGCCGGTCACGGTCGACTTCGTCGCCCGCCAGCTTCGCGTCCACAAGTCCACCGCCAGCCGCCGCGTCGCCGATGCGGTGCGCGACGGCTGGCTCGTCAACCATGAGACGCGCCCCGGCCACCCCGCCAACCTGGAGTTGGGTGCACCGCTCCAGGAGACCTCTGGTCTGCCCGACCTGCGCTGGTGGGGGCTCGCCGACCCCCCGGTTAAGGGCGCAACAGCGCAACCGCCCGAGGCCATGCCGAGCGCCTCGACGTCGGCGACGAGGGCGGCACAGATGCAGCCCACCCCGCTCTCTGACAGCGAGGCGACGCAGATGGCCTCGCCCTGAGCTTCGACCCGGCGGGTGTCGACCCCCGCGAGGTACGCCTCCTGGACGACCGCGAGGAGGGCCCGCTCGGCGCGCCGCCGTGTCCCGACAAGAAGGTCCCATCACGCACCCGCGGGAAGTCGCGCTCGACCGTCCACTACATCACCTTCCCCGCCGCGAGGCAGGGGACGCGCGGTCGACGGTCGACGAGCCGAGCGCTGGCGATATGGGCAGGACACCGTCGGCTAGCCAAGCCCGCATCGCGTCCGATGGCCGACGTAGCGCCCCGCGAGAGGATCCTTCGCTTTCAGGAATAGTTCAGTACTTGGGGATAGGCTGTGCGGCAGGGATGAGGAGCTTCGATTTGAGCACCCACTCCTGGGAGTCGCAAACATGGCAGAACAAGACACCAGTCTCCCGACGGAGCCGTCCGCTGGTGACGAGGCCGTCCTCGCACGTACCGGCGGTCCGACGTCGCCTAGCGGTGACACGATGGCCGACTCGACCGCCGCTCCGCTCGCGGTTAAGCCGGTTGAGCCTGCCTGGCCGCCATCCCCGCCCGCCGGGCACCCTAAGCCTGTCACCGCCGGTCCCCTCTGGGGTACAGCGCTCGACACCGGGTCCGCCTGGCGCACCCAGCCTGAATGGCGGGCTCCGCAGCCCGCCCCGGCGCCGCGCGGCGGTCGCCGCATCCCTGTCCGGGCGGTGCTGGCGGCCGCGCTCCTGTCGGCGATCCTGTCGTCCGGCGGCACGTACGCGGTCGTCACGCTGACGGCTCCGCCACAGCTCGCGTCCGCCCCCGCCGCGCGCCTCACGTCCAGCGGTGCTGCGGCCACGACCGCGCCGGCCATGGTCGGCTCCGCAGATGCGATCATGCAGGTGGCCGCCGAGGCGAGCAAGTCCGTGGTCACGATCACCACGACCGGCATGAGCGGCTTCTCGCCGTTCTCTGTGCCGGAGACCGGCGTCGGCTCGGGGTTCGTGGTCTCGACCACCGGCCTGATCCTGACCGCCAACCACGTCGTCACCGGCAACACATCGCTGACGGTCACGTTGCCCGATGGGGGCCAGGCCTCGGCCACCGTCGTCTCCACCGACCCGCAGCACGACGTCGCGCTGATCAGGGCATCCGCGTCCGGACTCGTCCCACTCCCGCTCGGTGACTCGAGCAACCTGACCGTGGGAGAGTTGGCCGTTGCCGTCGGCAGTCCGCTTGGCACGTTCAACGACACTGTCACGAGCGGGATCGTGTCCGCGCTTGACCGGACCATCACGGTGTCAGAGCCGGGATTCGGGCAGCAGACCCAGCTGTCCGGCCTGATCCAGACGGACGCGGCGATCAACCCAGGCAACAGCGGCGGACCGCTGCTCGACGCATCCGGGAACGTGATCGGGCTGATCACAGCTCAGGCCAGCGGGGCCGAGGGCGTCGGGTTTGCGGAGCCGATCAACGCGGCCAAGACTCTGATGGCAAATGACCCAGCCGCGTAACGGGACGCAGCACCACGTCCCAGGGGGCGACGTCTAGCGACCTGCAGTTCGAACGAACGGCACGGGCACCGGGATCCGTGGCCGGAGCCAGCTCGCCCGGAAGCCACGCGAACATCGGCCCCGTCGAGAGACGGAGCCAGTCCACTCACTCGCTTCGAAGGGATACTCGATGAACGTCAAAGCAATCGGCGCCGTGGCCCTGATCGTTATCGGCGTGGGTGCCGTCGGCTTCGCGGTCATTAAGCCGTCACTCGGGTCGTCGGACGCGACCCAGTACCTGACGTCGACGGCCGCCGTCGGCAACGTCCTCGTCCAGGCGGTCGCCACGGGCACGGTGCAATCCACCGCGGCATACGGGCTCAGCTTCGGGGCCGACCCCGAGGTGATCTCCAGCGCGTCCACGACGACCACCTCCTCATCTACGACCGCCACCACCTGGAACGTCGAGACGGTGCCGGTGACGGTCGGCCAGACCGTCACCAAGGGCCAGGTGCTCGCAACCGCGGACCCTGGCAATGCCCAGGTCGGCGTCGCGATCGCCAAGGCCAACCTCGCCGCGGCGCAGGCCCGGCTCGACGTCGATGAGGGCCACCCGGCCTCGACGGCGCTTGCCGCCGCCCAGAACGCGCTCAACCAGGCCAGCCTGTCGTACTCTTCCACGCAGCACAGCCAGGCGTCGACGCTGCAGCAGGCCGAGCTCGCCGTCACGCAGGCGAAGCAGTCCCTGGCCAACGCGCAGTCCGCGCTCGCCACTGCCGAGGCCGGCCCCACTGCCGACCAGCTCGACGTGCTGCAGAACGCCGTGACCCAGGCGCAGCTCAATCTTCAGTCCGACCAGCAGTCGCAGACGAGCACCCTGGCCTCCGACAAGCTCGCCCTGCAAGCCGCGCAGCTAGCCGTCACGAACGCCGAGAACGCGTATTCCCTCGGCCCGACCGCCACCAACCAGGCGGCCATCACCACGGCCGAACAGGCCCTGGCCTCGCTGCAGCTGAAGAACCAGAGCGCCGAGCAGCAGGCCGCCAACAAGGTGCAGGCAGACCAGAACGCGCTGGCCACCGCGCAGGCCAACCTCACGAGTGGCTCAGTGCCCTCCTCGACAACGGTCCAGAACGCGCAGCAGGCCGTGCAGTCCGCGCAGACGAACCTTGTCTCGGCCGAGCAGCGCCTCGCGGCCGCGAAGGTGTCTCAGGGCGACAGCCTGGCATCGGCGCAGCAGTCCCTGGCCTCGGCCCAGACCAACTACGCGACCCAGACCGGCCCCCAATCAGCATCCACCATCGCCAGCGATGAGGCCGCCGTCTCCACGGCCCAGTCGAACCTGACAAACGCCGAGAGCACCGCGGCGCACACCACCCTGACCGCCCCGGACAACGGCCAGATCGTGGCCATCAACGTCGAACCCAACACCATCGCCCCGGTCGGCTGGGCCATCACCATGCAGACCACCGCGCTCCAGGCGACGGCGAGCTTCGCCGAGTCGGCCGTCGTGGGACTCAAGGTGGGCCAGCCGGCAACGGTCACCGTCACGGCCCCGGGCGTGAACGTGCCGGGCACCGTGAGCGCTATTACCCCGGTCGGCACGAGCTCTGGCACGAACAGCGTCGTGACGTTCGCCGTCACGGTCGCGCTTACCAATGCGCCGTCGACGGTGCTCTCCGGCATGTCGGCCAGCGTGGCCGTGACCACGGCACAGGCGCTTAACGTGGTCACCGTGCCCGCCATCTCGGTCGTCGGTTCTTCCGGCAGCTACGAGGTCCGCGTGCTCAGTAGCGCCGGGCAGGAGCAGCTGGTGCCGGTGACGGTCGGCTTGATGAGTAGCTCCCTGGCGGAGATCCAAAGCGGCATCAGCGCCGGCCAGACTGTCATCACTGGCACGGTCAGCGCCCTCAACTCCACCACCACGACTGGCACCACGGGCGGCTTGGGCGGCATCGGTGCCCTCAGCGGTGGTGGCGGCGGCGGCGGTGGCTTCCGCGTCGTCACTCGTGGGACAACGAGCGGCGGCGCAGCCGGCGCTGGGGCGGCGGGTGCGCCATGAGCGACCCCATCATCCATCTGGAGAGCGTCTCCCGCATCTACGACACGGGCAAGGTGCAGGTGCCTGCCCTCGTCGACGTCGACCTCACCATCGCGCGCGGCGAGTTCGTGGCCATCATCGGACCGTCCGGTTCGGGCAAGTCCACCATGATGCACATCCTGGGTTGCCTCGATCGCCCCACATCAGGGCGCTATGTCCTCGACGGCACGCCGGTCGACGAGCTCGACGATGACGCGCTGGCGGCCCTCCGGAGCCGCTCTATCGGCTTCGTCTTCCAGTCCTACAACCTGCTCCCCCGCACCAACGCGCTGGAGAACGTGGCGACCCCCCTGGCGTACCAGGGGGTCTCACGGCGCGAGCGCCTGGCGCGGGCTCAGGCGGCCCTCGAGCGCCTCGGGCTCGGCGACCGGCTGCGCCACGAGCCGACGGAGCTCTCCGGCGGTCAGCAGCAGCGCGTGGGCATCGCTCGCGCGCTCGTCACCGAACCCGCCCTCCTGCTCGCCGACGAGCCGACGGGCAACCTCGACTCGCGCGCGGGCAACGAGGTCATCGGGATCTTCCACGAACTCCATGCGGCCGGGCGCACGATCGTGCTGATCACCCACGATCCGGACGTGGCGGCGGTTGCCGACCGCCAGATCCACATCCGGGACGGAAGGATCGCGGCATGAAGCTCAGCGATCTCTTGGGGCTTGCCATCTCCCGGCTTGGGACCGGCAAGCTGCGAACTGGCCTGACCATGCTCGGCGTCATCATCGGCGTCGCATCGGTGGTGGCCCTCGTCTCGATCGGCGAGGGCGCCACCTCGGGCATCAACAGCCGTCTCCAAGGACTCGGCACGAACCTGCTCTCGGTCACCCCGGGCGCCACGACCACTGGCGCCACGCGGGGGGCCTTCGGTTCCGCAACTACCCTCACGATCGAGGACGCGACGGCACTCACTACACAGCCGGACATCGCCGGTGTGGCCCCCGAGCTCTCGAGTTCCCACCTGATCGTAGCTGGCAGCCAGAATGAGACGACGACGGTGATCGGCACGACTCCGGCGTACCCGCTCGTCTTCGCCTACGACATGTGGCAGGGCTCCTTCCTGACCCAAGCCAGCGTGGACCATGCCTTGCGGGTCGCCGTGCTCGGCAACACCACCGCCACGAACCTGGGGCTCGGGGCGTCGTCGGTCGGGAGCACCGTCTACATCAGCGGCCTGCCCTTCGATGTGGTCGGCATCATGCAGCCGAAGGGCGGCGTTGGGTTCGTCAGCCCCGACGATGAGATACTCATCCCGGTCACCACGGCGCGTGACCTCTTCGTGGGCAGCGACAGCGTGCGCGCCATTGGCGTCAGCGTCGCCTCATCCAAGCAGATGACCGCGGCCACTGCCGAGATCACGACGGTGCTCGACCAGCGGCACGGGATCGGCGCCAGCGGCACGCCCGACTTCACGATTACGAGCCAGACTCAGCTGCTCTCCACGGTCAGCTCGATCACTACTTTGCTCACCGTGCTGCTGGCCGGCATCGCCTCGATCTCGCTGCTCGTGGGCGGCATCGGGATCATGAATATCATGCTCGTCTCGGTCCGCGAGCGGACCCACGAGATCGGTATCCGCAAGGCCATCGGCGCCCGTGGCCGCGACGTCCTCCTCCAGTTCCTCTTCGAGGCGCTGATGATCTCGGTCTCGGGTGGCCTGATCGGCATCGTGATCGGCCTGGCCGCCACGGCGGTGATCGCGCTGTTCGCCGGCTGGGCCTTCACCTTTAACCCGATCACGGTCGTCGTGTCCGTGGTCTTCAGCCTCATCATCGGGGTCATCTTCGGTGTCTGGCCGGCCAGCCAGGCTGCTCGTCTTGATCCCGTCGTTGCCCTGAGTTACGAGTGAAAGGGAACCCTCCAATGGTTGATTACCCTAACGCGCCCGAACCCGCCCAGGCACCCGGGCTCGGTCCGGCACCGGCCCAGTCGCCCGCACCGGCTCCGGTCCGGCCGAAGGCATCGGGAGGATCGTCACGCAGCACGACGATCCTCTACATCGTCGCCGGCCTCATCGCCGTCGGCGGGGTCGCGTTCGCCGTCGGCCGGGTGACAGCACCGGCGGCCGCGGCCAGCACGAGCCGGTTCGGGACTGGGGCCGCCGCGTTCCGCGCCCAGCTCGGAGCGGGCTCGAGCTTCGCGCCGGGCGCGGCGCGTGGCCTCTTCGGCGGGGGCACGGGGGCCGGCGGCCTGGCCGGAGGCGCCGCCGTCTCCCTGCGCGGTACCGTCCAGTCGATTAACGGCACGACGATGACTGTCACGACCGCCAGCGGGAGCACGGTCACCGTCGACCTCGGCAGTTCGACGACCTACCATAAGCAGGCCGCTGCCAGCGCGAGCGACGTCACCACGGGCAGCCAGGTGGTCGTGCAGGTGGCGTTCAACCGGACTGGGGTTGCCGCTGGTGCAGGCGCCAGCGGCGCGCCGGCCGGTGGTGCCCCACTCGCGAGTGGCGCGACTAGGACGTTCACGGCCAGCGATGTGACCGTGGTCGGGCCGTAGGAGCGCCCGATGCACTTGCTCGTTGTCGAGGATGACGCCCGCCTGGTGAGGCTGCTGAAGCGGCTGCTCACGCAAGACCGGCACGTCGTCGAGACCGCGTCGACCGCCGCCGACGCGCTGGAGATCGCGACGTCGACGGTCGAGCTCGACGCGATCATCCTCGACATCGGGCTGCCCGACCGCTCGGGGTTCGAGGTCGCACGCAGCCTCCGGCACGACGGCGGCCAGGTTCCCATCCTCATGCTCACGGCGCGAGACGCGGTGAGCGACCGGGTGGAGGGCTTGGACGCTGGCGCGGACGACTACCTCGTCAAGCCGTTCGCCTACGAGGAGCTGCTGGCTCGGCTACGGGCGCTCGGCCGCCGGCCACCCGCCCGGCGATCGGCCCGGCTCGCGGCTGGGCCGATCGCGCTCGACGAGGCGAAGCGACGCGTGACCGTGGACGGCCGCTCGGTGGACCTGAGCCAACGCGAGTTCTCGATCCTCGAGTGCCTGCTGCGACGTCCAGGCCAGGTCCTCACGCGGGACCAGCTTCTCGACTATGCGTGGCCGTACGGGGTCGCGCTGACCCCGAACACGGTCGAGGCGTACATCCACCTGCTGCGCGACAAGCTCGGCAGCGCGGCGGAGCGGGTCGAGACGGTGCGGGGCGTGGGATACCGCCTCCGTGACGACTGAAGCGCCGGAGCATTCAGCGATCCGCGATCCCGAACTTCCCGGCGAGGTGGAGGATGCGTCGCTCCTGCGGCGCACCCGCTGGCGGCTCATGGCGTGGAGCGGCGGGCTGACGCTCCTCATCCTGGTCGTGCTCGGGGTCGCGCTCTACGGCGCCGTCGCCGGAAACCTCGATTCGAACGCGACCGCACAGCTGCAACGCCGTGCGCAGGAACTCAGCCGGTTCATCACGAACAGCGGCTTCCCGCAGCGCCCGCAGGTCGGGGTGGCCTTCGGCGGCGAAGCGGGAGGGACCGTCGCGTTCGTGATCGGGCCCGGGGGGTCCGTGCAGGGCGACGACCTTGGACTGCCGGCCGGGCTGCCCGACGCATCGGGCGTGACCGCATCCCAGCAATCGGGCACCGACGTGCGGAATGACACGATCTCCGGGATCCCCGTCCGGGTCTATTCGGTCGCTGTACACGCGCCCGACGGCACGTACGTTGTCCAGGTCGTCGGCGACCGCACGTCGGAGGAGCGCCTGCTGGGCGTGCTCGTCTCCGTCCTCCTCTTCGGCGGGCTTGCCGCCGTGCTCCTCGCGGTTGCTGCTGGGTACGTCTACGCCGGCAGGGCCCTGGTCCCGATCCGGGTGTCGATCGAACGGCGGCAGGAGGCCCTACGGCGCCAACGCGAGTTCACTGCGAACGCGAGCCACGAACTGCGGACGCCCCTGACCGTGATCCGCGCCAGCGCCGCAGACCTGCGGCGCAACCGCTCGCAGCGGGTGTCGGAAGTGGGCAACGCGCTCGATGACATCGAAAGTGAGGTCTCGCACCTTGGTGCCCTCGTCGATGACCTGCTGCTCCTCGCGCGCACTGACTCCGGCGTCGTGGACATCTCCCGAGAGCCCGTTGACCTCGCCGACGTGGCCGCCGAGGCGGCTGGCGCGCTCTCGCCCGTCGCCGAACAGGGCAGCGTCAAAGTGGAAGTGGACCCACGACCGGCGGAGATGGTCGGCGATCCTCTGCGCCTCCGCCAGCTCGTCACGATCCTTGTGGACAACGCCATCCGGCACACGCCCGCCGGGGGCACCGTCCTTGTGCGCGTGCGACGCGAGGAGCAGACGGTGAGCCTCGAGGTGCTCGACGACGGTCCCGGCATCCGCGACACGGACCTCGACCGGGTGTTCGAGCGGTTCTGGCGGGCGGGCGACGCTCCGTCGGGCGGGACGGGGCTCGGGCTCTCCATCGCACGCTGGATCGTGGAACGCCACGGGGGCACCATCTCGGCCGCCAACCGACCCGAGGGCGGTGCCCGTTTCGAGGCACGCCTCCCCGTCGTGCCGGGTCCGACCATGAACGATGCGGACCGCGAGTCGGGCGGCGCCGGGGGCTTGTCGGACTCGAGCGCATGACAAGCCATCAATAACATCCACTACAGCGTGACCGCGGATGCCCCGCTGGGCCGGGTCCAGGTCGAAGTGTTCGGCCTCGGAGCTGGCACTACGCGTTGATCGTCTGGTTGGCGTACGCGGGGCTCATTGCGAAGTGCGCAGTGATGCCTCGCGCCGTCGCTCGCTGCGGCTCGCCAGGTCGAGTGGAAGTAGTCATCCAAACCAGATTGTCAAGATTCGCGGAGGCTGCCCATGCGACAAGTCCTGAGCGCGCTCGCGGCCGCGTCCGTGCTCGGCGGCGCTCTGCTGAGCATTGCACCCGGGCGGCCTCTGTGACTGACAACATCCCCGGTCTGCCGTTGCCCGCGCCAGTCGTGACTGGCCAACCCGGCGGGCCCATTTGCCGGCGACTCACGCTGCTCCCACGGCGCTCTTCGCCAATGCGAACTCGCCGGTCACCGTCGGGTAGGGTAGTGAAGGGCCGACCGCGCGAGGCTGAAGGGGGACGCTCATGCCCCAGGTAAGCGAGTTCTACGGCATCGCCATCTACGTCTACTACGATGATCATCCCGAGCCGCATTTTCACGCGATCTACGGGCGGCGGGAGGCTGAGATCAGGATTTCGGACCTGTCGGTGATGGCCGGTGACCTCCAGCCGCGCGCGATGGGCCTGGTCGTTGAATGGGCCGCGCAGCATCTGCCCGCCTTGGCGGCGGACTGGCGACTCGCCGAGCAGCACCTTCCCCTCAAGAAGATCCCCCCGCTGCGCTAGCATGGGTCGCACAATGCTTCGGATCCGATCTGCCAGGCCGCTTGCGCAACACCGTGTGCGTCTCACTCTCACGAATGGGGACGTGGTGGAGCGCGACCTCGACGCGCTCATCTGGGGGCCGGCGTTCGAGCCGCTGCGCGCCGACTACGAGTCCTTCCGACAGGTGCGCGTGGCCGCAGGCACGCTCACATGGCCGGGCGATCTCGACTTCGACCCGGACACTTTGATCTGGGGCGGTCTGCCGCCGACGGATCCGCGTGCGCGGCCGCCGCAGTTTCTCAAACTCGAGCGGCGCGGACAGCTCGTCGGGTCGGCGTAGGGCGGCGCCCGGGGCCCCGATCGGCAGAGCGACCATGGTGGCGCACCGTCGGTCTTGGCGGGTGCAACCGGAGGGCGGGGCGTCGCGGCCCGCGATGGTAGACGCCGGTGTCCACTCTGATGAGCCGCGAGTGGCCCGAAGCGCCCCCCGAGACCGTCTGCGGAGCCCGCCTGGAGGTGGTGATCGCACTGGGCGTCGTGCCCTGTGTCCGGTTCGCCAGCGGCCCGTGCGGCAAGATCGTCAGAAGGACCGGTGGGTTCTGGGACGACCCGCGGTCGCGGAGGATCTCCCGAGGCTCACCCGACCGAAGATCGAGAGTCCCCTTCTGGCGCGTCATGCAGCAGGAGCGACAGCGTCACTCTCGACACCAGCTGCGCTGGCGAAGGCCCGTCCTTCCCAGGCTTGAGCGTCACGTCGCTGCCAGTCGGCTACACCAACGCGTTCAGTTTCAACATCACCCAGCAGTCGACCACCGGCAACGGCATGGTCACCATCAATAACATCCACAACAGCGTGACCGCGGATGCCCCGCTGGGCCCGGTCCAGGTCGAAGTGTTCGGCCTCGGAGCTGGCACCACGCAGCAGGAGTTCGCGACCACCCTGTCTAACGCGACCGTCGGCACCCAGACCGCGACCAGCCTTACCGCCGTCACGGCCGCCGGCGTGACCACCGTCGGCCCGTTCACGACCAAGACCACGGTTGTGAAGGTCGGCAAGTACATCACCGTGCACTTCGCAATGAGCCCCGCGTACGCCAACCAGACGATCAACGTCTGGGTCGCCTCAAAGACTAACGGAACGTGGAGCAAGTTCGCGATCCTCACCACCCGTCTGACGAACGCGGAGGGTGACGCGTACTTCTACTGGAAGTCGGGGTCCGCGGCGTGGCTGTCCATCCAGGGCCAGTTACCCGGAAGCAGCACCCTCGCGCCGTCGCTCGCTGCGGCTCGCCAGCTCGAGTGGAAGTAGTCATCCAAACTTCAGCTTCTCTGGCCGCGCCACCATGGGCAATTGGCCGATGTCGACTCGCCCGGCGCATCCATCGGTGAGTGCGCTGCCGAGCGTGCGCGAAGCCGCTGCGGCGCCCATACGGACCCGCCGTTTTCTCAGCCCGGAACGGACACTAGGGGCGCTCCGAGTGGTACGCTGGCCGGCGTAGCCGGGGGCTACTGGCCTAGGCACAGCGAGGGGAACCCATGTTCGGACTCGAACCATGGCATATCGTCCTGCTTCTGGCAGTGCTCCTCGTCATCTTCGGTCCCAAGAGACTGCCCGAGATCGGCAAGAACCTGGGCGAGTCGATCCGGGAGTTCCGCAAGGCCACGACTGAGTTCGGCGACTCGGTGAAGGCCGGCGCCGCCCCTCCGCCGACTGTGCCGCCGACCGCACCGGCGCCGACCGCGCCGCAGCCGACCGCTCCGATTGCCGTTGCTCCTCCGGTCGTTTCCGCACCGGCCGCCGCGCAGGAGACCCAGCCGGCAGCGAGTTCAGGCACCCCGCAACCCCCCACCCCGCCGGCCGCGACCGCGGGGTAGTCGAGTGGCGTCGTTCCGGTGACCTCGCGGCACCGGCCTCGGGTCATGCCCGCGGCTGTCCGCCTCCTCGCCACCCTCCTGCTCGCGGTCGGCGTATCTGCCGTTCCGGTCGCTGCCCCCGTTGTACCGCTCGCGCCGGCGCTGGTGCGTGCCGCTGGTAGCTGTACCGGCTGGCCGAGCGACAGCGTCCCGCCCACGACGATCCGGGTCCTCCGGACCGCGGGCCCGGCCGACGGGACCGTCCAGGTCGTGCCGTTCCAGGCCTACGTGAACGTGGTGATGGCCGCGGAGTGGGGTCCCAACGACCCGATCGAGGCGCTGAAGGCGGGCGCGGTCGCCGTCAAGCAGTACGCCTGGCACTGGACCGACGTCTGGCGCGGCGGGACGGGGCCCGATGGCTCCTGCTACGACGTGGTCGACTCGACGGTGGACCAGGAGTACTCGCCCGAGACGCGCGTGCCGTCTCCCTCGGAGCTCGCCGCCGTGCAGGCCACGTGGGGCGAGAGCCTGCTGAAAGGCGGGCTGCTCTTCGCGACCCACTACAACGCCGGAGCCGATGTCCCGTGCGGGGCCAACGCTGACAGCTGGCAGCTGCTGCAGATCAGCGCCGAGCACTGTGCCGCGGGCGGCATGATGGCGGATGTCATCCTCCAGACCTACTACGGACCAAACGTGCAGATCGTCGGTTCCACTGAGACACCGGGGCCGGGCGGAGCGGTCGCAGTGGCCTTCCGGGCGCAGCCGACGGCCGGAACAGGCGACGCCCCGTTCCCGGTCCAGCCCGTGGTCGCCGTGGTCGATGCCACCGGGCAGACCGTCGCCGGGGGGACGTCGAGCAACGCGACCGTCACGCTGGCACCTCTGGTGTCTCCGCTTGGCACGACCCTGACCTGCACGGGCGGGCTCAGCCGGGCCGCGGTCGCCGGGATCGCGACGTTCGGCGGTTGCCAGGTCAGCGGTGCGGCATCGGGCCTCGTCCTCGTCGCCAGCGCGCCGGGTCTCGCGGCGGCGAGCACGGCGCCGTTCACTGTCGCACCGCCCGCGCCGTCACTCTCGCTGTCGGCGCCAGCTTCGGTGATCACCTGGGGTCAGCCCGTCTCCTTATCGGCCAAGCTCACCCCGCCGGGATCCGAGGCACCCGCGGGGCGCCCGGTGCACCTCCAGCGTTCGAGCGACGGGATCACTTGGGTGCCCGCGACCAACCTGGTCACCGATGCGACTGGCACGGCGACCTCGAGTGACCGCCCATCCGCCAACTCGTACTACCGCTTGGTGTTCGACGGAGCGCCCGATCTCAGCCCAGCGACGAGCGCGCCCCTCCGGGTCATCGTCCAACAGGGCGTACTGCTGCGGCCGACCCCGTCCGGCGCGGTGAAGACCATCGCGCGCGGGTCGAGCCTGACGTTCACGACGACCGTCCGTCCGGCGGGGCAGCAGCTAGCGAAGGCCAGGGTCACCTTCACGTTCACGCTGAAGCGCGGCAAGGTCGTCGTCTCCAGCGCCTCGCGCAACGTCTACGTCAATGCCAGCGGCGCGGCCAGCTGGACCTGGAAGTTCAGCTCGTCCGGCGAGTGGTACGTGCGCGCCATGGCGAACCCCACCACGGCCAACGCCGACAGCGCCTGGAGCCAGATCGACCAGTACTACGTGGGCTGAGCCACCAGTGACCAGGGGCACTGGCTGGGACGCGCGGTCCGCGTGCGCTTCAATAGCGCCCCGGTGTCACGCCCACTGGGCTCGGAACGTTCCCGCGTAGTCCCTCGTCGATCCCATGCGACCGCCCGACTCCGCAGGAGTCACGTCGACCACGGTCATAAGCTGGCCGACCGAGCCTTGATGCCTTCGCAGTTGGTCTGCCCGGGCGCCAACGCCGGTATCTACGCGTACCACTGTGCCATCCACCCCTCCATGACCGGCACGGTGATCGTCACCGGGTAGGCGCCCGCCGGTGGCTCCGTGTCGCGCCTGGTAAGCGAGGGCAGCGGCTTCATGGTCTCGCGCAGGTGCCCCCGACACGAGCGGGCCGTGGTGAAGGGGTCCCGGGGCAGGCCGGACCCGCTCACCCGGATGGGCGCGATCCCGCCGAACGCGCCTGCGGACGGGCCGAAATGGCCTGTCAGGAGCGCCGTTTGTCCCCGCAGACTGCGGCGATGGCAACCATCCGCTGGGGCAAGCGCTGGTTCTAATCGAGCGCCGCCGAACTGGCCACACACCCACCCTGCCGGGGAGGGTGATTAGCCGGCGGAGACCTCGATGGGTCGGCGTTCCGAGTCGCCCGCCACGACGACGCGGTCGCGACCGAGCGCCTTGGCACGATACATGGCGGAGTCGGTGGCAAGCAGGAGCGCGTCGGCTGTGCTGCCGTGCTCCGGGTAGGCGGCCACGCCGATCGACATCGTCGCGCTCGGATAGAGACGCATGGGTTCCTCTGCCTGGTGCACCTTGATGCCGTCCCGCAGCGCCTCCGCCCGGCGCTGCGTGTCCGCCAGGGAGGCCTTGGGCAGGAGGATGACGAACTCCTCGCCGCCATAGCGGCAGGCCACGTCCGCGCCTCGCACGGCGCCCGCGAGGTAGCGCC
>JBKQRF010000321.1:0-18476 GCA_052144055.1 Candidatus Limnocylindrales bacterium | reverse complement strand
AGGTTCCGATGCGAGTGGTCGTCGTCGAGTTCGCTGACCGTGCCTCGGCGAAGCTCGCAGTGCGCGCGATTCGTCCGGTGCTCACGAGCACGGCCGGCACCTGGTGGCTCGAGCAGCGCGACGAGCGCTGGCTGATCGGTGGCCCGGTCCCCACCGAATGGGAGGACTTCGTGGCCGACACGGTCAGCGCACTGGGCGGCTACGAGGTGCCAGACGACCGCCTCGCGCGACGCGCCGACGACAAGCGGCTCGCGCGTCGCTAGAACTTCGACCGACTGCTGTAGCGCCACGGTCTTCGCCGCCCCAATCGACTTGACGGCGGATTGATAGTCGCGCCTCGGACCAGGAACACTGAAGCGCCGCGGCAGCGATGCTGCCCACGAGCCGGCGAGAGCAGACGACGTGAGCGTCCCGAGGCAAACTGCAGGGTGATGCCGGCAGTCGATCATGCTCCGTACGTGGCCGCCGAGGATCGGGCGTCCTGGCGCGCGTGGCTCGAAGCTAATCACGCGACCGCGACCGGCGCCTGGCTGGTGACGTGGCGCGCCGGGACGGGACACCCCGTGCTGGACTACGAGTCCGCGGTCGAGGAGGCCGTCTGCTTCGGGTGGATCGACAGCCGCACCGGCAGGGTCGATCACGAGCGGACGAAGCTGTATTTCGCGCCACGCCAACCGCGGAGCCCATGGTCGGCCTCGAACAAGGCCCGCGTCGAGCGGCTGACGGCAGCCGGCCGGATGGCTTCGGCCGGGTTGGCAGCGGTGCAACGCGCGAAGGCGAGTGGGACGTGGCAGCATCTCGACGCGGTCGAGCGGCTCGACATCCCGGCGGACCTCGAGGTCGCGATGGCAGCGCAACCGGGTGCCGCTGGGCACTTCGCCGCCTTCCCGCCGTCCACGCGCCGCGCCATCCTCGGGTGGATCGCCGCCGCGCGCCGTCCCGCGACGCGAGCGGCGCGGATCACGGAAACGGCGATGTTGGCAGGTCGGAACGAGCGCGCCAACCAGCGGCGTCCGAAGCCCTGATGGAACCGCCCGCGCGGGCCTCCTCGCACCCGGCTGGGGCATGGGAAGGCGAGTCCTTGCGCCACCTCCGGCGAGCTCGCGGTGGGGCGCCATGCCGCCCGGGCGCTCGCATGACCGCCGGTGCCTACCGCGACTGTCCGTCGCCGCGCCGCGGAAGGCAGAGCACACAGAGTATTCTCGTGTCCGGTCTGGAGGGGCCAACGCCCCGCCATCGTCGGGCTTGCCCGCGCCGTGCAGGCGCGGGAGGTCCCGGAGCTTCCATCGCGAGATGGGGCCACGGGTCCGCGGCGGACGATCGCCCGATCGCCGTCTTCTGCCTGACGCGTACGGTGGGGTTCCTCCAGGCCGCTGACTGCGCCCGGGAATCTCGGCCGCGCACGGCACCGATCCTGCGCACGAAATCGGCGGGGGCGACGACAATCGGAGCAGGGCATACCGGAGACGCGTGACGTCCCTGGGTGCGACCGAGCCGCTGCGGCTGGCGCTTCGGGTGATCAGCGCAGGTGGCCCGAGAACAGCCTGCCGGTCCTGCAGGTTGCGCTGGTCGTCCCCGGGTGTGACGTGTTGAATTCGACGTCCGGCTGTTCCGCGACGGCGTCGCGGTCGTGCTGCATGACGACATCCGCGCGCGCGTGCAGGGCCGGCCCGAGCGGGCGGCGGCGCTTCCGGCCGAGACTCTCGAGGCCCTTGGTGTGCCGACGCTCGCGTCCGTGCTGGCGGCGCTGCCGCGCGGTGGCCTTCCTCGACGTGGAGCTCACGGAGAACGCCACGCGGGCCGTCGTGGACGTCCTGCGGTCCGCGCGCGGCCCCGAGCTCGCCAACACCGTGGTGTCGTCGTTCGACGCTGGCGCTCTGGCGCAGCGGGCCGAACGCGCGGCGAGATGGCCTCGCCGGCTCAACGCAGACGAACTCGACGACGAGACCCTCGGGCTCGCCGCCCGCCTCGGATGCTCGGCAGTCGCCGCCCCCTGGCAGGCCATCGACCACAGGAGCGCGAAGCGGGCGAGAGCGGCAGGCCTCGGCGTTGCAGCGTGGACGGCGTCGCGCGACGTTCGACCACCTCGTCCGTCTCGGCGTCGTCGCCGAGCGTGTAGAGGGGACGGTCTTCGCAGGGTAGGGCATGATGCGGTGCCGGCGGTCGGCTTCGCCCGATGGGAGCGTCGACGCGCGACGGAGACGCCGCCGCTGGACCGGGACGGTCAGACAGGACCGGGGAGGGCTGACCGAACGCGCTCCCGGTCCGTGGAACCCGCCACGCGGCTCCTGGGGGTAGGATCGGACGCACGCGTGCTGGATGCACCACCCACGAGGCCTGACTTACGCGGATCATCGTCTACACCGGGAAGGGCGGCGTCGGCAAGACGAGCGTCGCCGCCGCCACGGGTCTGCTCGCCGCATCGCGCGGCTATAAGACGATCGTCCTGTCCACCGACGCGGCCCACAGCCTCGCCGACTCCTTCGACGTGGCGCTCGGGCCTGAGCCCGTTCCCGTCGCGCCCAACCTGTGGGGCCAGGAATCCGAGGTCTCTCATAACATCGAGAAGTACTGGGGCACAATCCAGGCCTACGTCGCGAGCGTGTTCCAGTGGCGCGGGCTGAACGAGGTCATGGCCGAGGAGATGAGCGTGCTCCCCGGCATGGACGAGCTCGCCAGCCTGCTGTGGATCGCCGAGCATCACGATCGTGGCAGCTTCGACGTCATCATCGTTGATGCTGCGCCCACCGGCGAGACGCTGCGCCTGCTGTCGCTGCCCGAGGCCGGGAAGTGGTGGATCGAGAAGATCTATCCCCTGCAGCGGAAGATTGCGCAGGTCACCAGCCCCATCGTGGGACGCGTCATCGGCATGCCCATGCCGGGCGATGCCGTCTACCGCGCGGGTGAGGAGTTGTTCGGGCGGCTCGAGCACATGCACGACCTCCTGGCAGATCCGGGGCTCACCTCGATCCGGCTCGTCCTGAACCTCGAGAGGATGGTGATCAAGGAGGCCCAGCGGGCATTCACGTACTTCCACCTCTACGGCTATCCCACCGACCTCGTCATCTGCAACCGCGTGGTCCCCGAAGACGCAGGACCGTACTTCGAGGCATGGCGGCAGGCGCAGGCACGCTACTGGCCAGAGGTCCAGGCGGACTTCGACCCTATTCCGATCCGCCGGGCTCCGTTCTTCGAGCACGAAGTTGTGGGCATGCAGATGTTGCGCGAGCTGGGCGGGGCCGTGTTCGCGGACGAGGATCCCACCGCCTTCTTCTATCGGGGGAATCCGTACCGCGTGCTCCGCGAGGACGGGGCATTCGTGCTGGCACTCGAGCTGCCGTTCACGTCGAAGGAAGAGGTACGGCTCCACCGCAATGGCGACGAGCTCGTGGTGCAGGTCGGATGGTGGCGCCGGAACCTCATCCTGCCCCGCGTGCTCGTCGACCTCCCCACCGACGGCGCGGGATTCGACGATCATGTGCTCAAGGTCAGGTTCGCGGCGAAGCCGCACAGTCAAGCAGGAGCGTCGAAGCGATGACCGATCTCGAAGATAGGCTGGCGGAGCTCGAGCAGCGTTTGGCGGCCATAGAGGGCCACGGCGAGCACGCGCCGATGGGCCTTCTCGGAGCTTGGCGCGACGTGTTCCCCTCGGAAGTCCGTGCGCACATGCGCGCCGCGCGCAAGGAGCAGCTACTGGCGGCACGCGCGTTCCTCGATCACTGGATCGAGCGTCTCGACCGCAACCCCGCCGAGGAGCTGCCGCGCCGCGAGAGTATCTCCCTCGACTGACTGGCAGCGCCTGGCTTTCGCAGTCGCACCTGGTGGGCATGAAGAGCATCGATCTGGCCGGCATCGCCGGGTCGTGGGTTCGGCTGCGTGCGGGCGACGCGTCGGCGACTGTGGCGCCGTCCCCTGGAGGCCGCCTCGCGTCGCTCGTCGTGAACGGACACGAGCTTCTCGTGACATCGTCCGAGGGGCCGTACGGGTGGGGTGCGTTCCCGATGGTGCCGTACGCGGGCCGCATCCGCCACGGTACGTTGCGCTTCCGCGGGCGGACGTACCGTCTGCCGATCACGATGCCGCCGCACGCCATCCACGGCACGCTCACGGGCGCGGCGTGGGAATTAGTGGACATGCCCTCCGAACAGCAACTCGTGCTGGCCGCATCTCTGGCGCCTCCATGGCCCTTCCGCGGCCGCGTGATCCAGCGGTTCACGATCGAGCCGTCAGCGCTTCACCTCGCGCTCGAGCTCGATGCGGACGAGCCGATGCCTGCCTGGATCGGCTGGCATCCTTGGTTCCGCCGACGGGTCGTGGACGCGTCAGGTGTCCTCGAGCTGTCCGTCGATCCCGTGTCGATGCTCGTCCGCGACGGCGACGGCATCCCGTCTGGGAAGCGGATTCCCCCGACGCCGCGACCGTGGGATGATGCTTTCACCGACCTGCGTGGCGTGCCGCGGCTCCGGTGGCCGGGGCTGCTCTGTCTGGACGTGGAGTCGGACTGCCGGTACTGGGTGATCTACGACGAGCAGCCGCACGGTCTCTGCGTCGAGCCGCAGACTGCGCCACCGGACGCGGGAAACTGGATGCCCGAGGACGAGGTGCTCGCCGCGCCGGGGCGGCCGCTGAGAGCGACCATGACCCTGCGCTGGAAGCCGGAGGGCGCCGGCTCGCGCTGAGGGAATCGGCTCGCGCCGTCGGCTGTCGAGGACGCGAGTCGGCCGCGGCGCAGAGGTTCGCCCGCGGGGCGGATCAGATGGACGAACGGGCGGCTGCGAACGCGACGGCGGCGTAGCCAACCGTGTGATCCGCGTCTCCCCCGGGCACGTCGGCAGACGTGGCGGCGGCGAGGAGGCTGCCGGGCGCGAGTCCCATCGCCTCGAAGGCGCCTAGGGAGAAAAGCACGGGCTCGATGCCGCACATGCCGCAGGCGAGCCCGGGCATGTCGGAACGCCGCAGGGCGGCTTCCCGCCGCGCGAGCTCGGGACCGTTGATCGCCAGCAGAGGCGGCAGCAGCGTCTGGGTGACAGCTTCCGCCTCGGCCGCCGGCGGGTAATGTGCGAAGTCCGAGCTTGCCACGAGGATGACGTCGAGTCCCTCAGCGCGCAAGGCGGCGAGCAGCTCGCCAAGGGTCTTGCCGGCAGCGAGGGCGTCGCGCGTCGAGTCGAACGACACGAGCAGCGGGACGATCGGGGTCGCTGGGCAAGCCCGCGCGATGAAGGGGAGCTGGACCTCGATCGAATGCTCTCGGCCGTGGGCGGCGTCAAACGCGCGGAACGGGTCCCCGAGCGCGACGACGCGCGAGGCCAGCTCCCCGTCCACCGGGACGTCGCCCAGCGGGATCCGCCAGGCGCCCGCGGTCCAGGCCGCGACGCCGATGAGCCCTGCTTGGTAGTGGTTGGTGCCCGCGATCACGATCGCGTCGGGAGGGGCCGTGGCAAGCAGCGACCACGCAGCCGCCGCGACGCGTCCCGAATAGATCAGCCCGGCGTGCGGGACGACCAGCCCGACCGGCCGCCCCGGCAGCGCCGGGGCGGGAGCAACCCTCCGGGGATCGGACAGCTGGTCGTCGACCAGCCGGCGCAGCGCCACCGGTGAGGCCGGGTAGAACGTGCCGGCGTGGGCCGGCCCCCGCAAGTCGCCCGTCATCTTACACCGTCCCTCCGAGTCCTACGCCGGCCAATGGCAGCCCGCAGCCGGCGCAGGCGCCGTCACGGAGTGCCACCACCGTCGCACGGTACCCGTCGCGCCGGATCAGAAGGTGCCCGCAGCCTGGGCAGTGCGTGTTGGTGTCGCCGCCCCCGGGGAGGTTCCCTACATAGACGTGCCGCAGGCCCGCCCGCCGTGCGATCTCCGCCGCTGCCCGCAGTGTCGCGGCAGGAGTCATGGGGACGTCCGGCATGCGGTATGCAGGGTAGAAGCGGCTGAGGTGCCAGGGCGTGTCAGGCCCGACTTCGCGTGCGATCCAGTCGGCCGCCGCCGCGAGTTCGGCAGGGTCGTCGTTCTTGCCGGGGATCACGAGAGTCGTGATCTCGACCCAGATCCCTAGCCGGCGCATGGTGACGATTGTCTCCTTGACCGGCTCCAGCTTCGCCCCGCAGATCCGGCGGTAGAACGTGTCGTCGAACGACTTGAGATCCACGTTTGCCCCGTCGAGCACGGGGGCCAGCAATTCCAACGCTTCGGGCGTCTCGTAACCATTGGTGACGAACACGTTGACGAGTCCGGCGGCCCGGGCCAGCCGTGCCGTGTCGAGCGCGTACTCCAGGAAGATCGTCGGCTCGACGTATGTGTAGGCCACCGACCGGGCGCGTGCCGCCAGCGCCTCACGCACGATCTGGGCCGGCGGCAGGGTCCGCGCCGGCAGCCGCAGGCCCTCCCGTGGCGCCTGCGCGATCTCCCAGTTCTGGCAGTGCCGGCAGTGAAAGTTGCAGCCCTGGGTTGAAAACGAGTACGCCATGCTGCTCGGCAGCACGTGGAAGAACGGCTTCTTCTCGATCGGCTCCACGTGGCTGGCTACCGCCTCCCCGTAGACCAGGCTGACAAGTGTCCCGCCGCGGTTCTCGCGAACGCCGCAGATCCCTGAGCGCCCCTCGCGGATCAGGCAGCGGTGCGCGCACGCGTCACAGCGGATCGTGGGTGCGGACGTGTGGCCCGAGAGCGGCGCGAGCGGGTCGTCGACCGCGTTCGAGAGGAGCGCCAGGGCAATTCCCGGGCCGGTGAGGTCGGGATCCCGCGGGCGACGGGGGTCGAACGGCGCGCCTACTAGGACGCCCGCAACGGGCGGGGCGTTGGTGTAGGCATCTCGGTCCTGCTCGCGCAGCCGCATGCCATGAAGTATGGACGCCGAGCCGGCCGGCGGACACGGCGCACCGGACCGACCGCCGGGGCCGTCCGGCCCGGGATCTTGATAGGGCTCGTGATGCCACTGGGTCGCGCTTCGACGGGCTAAAGCCCGCGATTGAACGGAGATACCGCAGATCGCGCCGGGGCCACCGCGGATCAGCCCAACGCGATTGCTCCGATCCCGGCCGCGACGACGACGGCGCCCAGCAGCCTCCGGGGGCCAACTGGCTCGGACAAGAACACGCCGCCCATAATCGCTGCCAGCACGACGCTGGTTTCACGGGCGGCCGCCACGGACGCGGCCGGTGCGAGTGTCAGCGCCGTGAGCACGAGCGAGTATGCGGCGAACATGCCCAGCCCCGCGATCACTGTTGAAGGGTGGAGTTCGAGACGGACGGTCTGTGGACCGCGCGCGCCCAGCATCGCGCCGAGGTACAGGATCGCGGGGCCGGCCATCACGAGCTCGTAGTATGTGAGCGGGCTCGCGTGCATGACGCCGACCTTGTCGATGGTGGTGTAGCCGGCAATGCAGCCGGCAATCGCGAGGACCGGCAGCAGGTCGCGCCACGAGGGCCCGGCCCCGGCACCGCGCACGAGGATCACGCCGGCCCCGACCATCGCCACGCCTGCGACTGCCGACGGAGCATGTGGCGCCCCGCCGACGAGTACGCCCAGGCCTAGCACGAGGACGGGCGCGAGGCCACGCGCAAGCGGGTACACGACGCTCAGCTCGGCACCCGCATAGGCCGCGGCGAGCAGGGCGAGGTACGCGAGCTCCAGCGCCGACGAGGCAACCGCGAAGGGAATCACCGCTGGGGTGGCGGCCCACGTGGCAGCCACGATCGGCAGCGGGAGGGTGACTGACGCGACCGTCGCGATGGCGGTCGCCGCGCGCGGGTCGCGGGACCGCGCTAGGAGCAGGTTCCACGAGGCGTGGACGAGCGCCGCGGACAGCGCCAGCGCAAGCGCCAGCGGCGGCACGTCGCGCCTCCCACTCGCCCGCCGCGCCCGCGCCCCGCGCGCGTCCTAGGCGCGCAGCAGGTAGGGCGTGAGGCGGACCGCGAGCTGGGGTTTCGGCAGGGCTCCCACGATGCGGTCGACGACGCGGCCATCCCGGATAACAACGAGCGTGGGGATGCTGAAGGCTTGGAAACGCTGGGCAAGCGCGGGGTTCTGGTCGACGTCCACCTTGACCACCTTGAGCCGCCCCGCATACTCCCGCGCGAGGTCCTCGAGAATGGGGCCGACGAAGCGGCACGGCCCGCACCACGGCGCCCACAGGTCGACGACCACTGCTACCTGCGCGGCGGCCTCTACGTCAAAGGTCGCGTCGGTGGCGTCCGCAAGCCAGGCGAGGCTGGTCTTGCACGATGAGCAGACCGGCACGCCGTGGGCGCTGGGCCGGATGCGGTTCTTGGTGCCGCACGACGCGCAGGTCAGGATCGCGACCGGGCCCTCAGCGGTGGAGCGGGAGGCCTCGGGTCGCGACTCGGGCCTGGCCGGGCGAGCGCCGGGGCCGGGGTCGGCCGGAGATTCAGTCACGGGCGTTTCTCGAGGAGCGCGAGGGCGCGCAGGAGCTGATTGTCGCCGCTCGCGGCGAGCTGCGCCGCGGTCATACCGGACAGCGCTGAGGGCGCGAGGGGCGAGGCAGTCGAGGCGAGCGCGACGACGTCGTTCGGCTTGATCCCCTTGTGCCAGATCTCGTGTCCGTCGGGCGTCAACCACTCAGCGACGCCGATGCGGACCTCCGACCCGTCGCTCAGCTTGAAATCCTCGAGCACGGTGCCCGTCCCGAAGGTCGTCACGCCGACCACGGTTGCCCGCCCGTTGTCCTGAAGGGCGCCCGCGAGGATCTCCGCCGCGCTCGCGGTGCTGTCGTCGACGAGCACGACCACGGGCATTGTCGTCGCGAGGCCGCCCGACTCCGCCTTGGACGTCGTCTCCTTGCCGCTGGCGTCGCGCTGGATGAACACCACCTTGCCAGCGGGAAGGAACTGCGACGCCGCCCCCACCGCCTCCGACACGTAGCCGCCCGGATCGCCCCGGAGGTCGAGGACGATGCCGGTCGCGCCCGCGCCTCGCGCGGCCCTCAGCGTGCTCGCGAGCTGGGCCGCGGCATTCTGGGCGAACTGCTCCAGCCGGACGTCCGCGACGTGCGAGCCGGGAAGCATCGCCCAGGTGACGTTAGGCACGACGATCGGTTCTCGTGTGACAGTGACCTCCCGGCTCGAGGTGGCGCCAGGGTCGAGCACCGTGACGTGCACGGTCGATCCGGCAGGGCCGCGCAGCTTGCTGGCAAGCGTGTCGAACGAGACCGTGGTGACGTCCTGGCCGTTCACCTCGAGGATCAGGTCGCCCGCCCGAAGCCCGGCCTTCTGCGCCGGGCTCCCCTCGAAGACCGCGACGATGGCCGGCCCCGCGGCTTTGATCGAGATCTCGACGCCGATCCCCTGGTACTGCCCAGAGAGATCGGACGAGAGCGCGGACGCCTCCTGAGGAGTCAGGAAATCCGAGTGTCCCGTGTCGCCGAGCGCATCCACCAGGCCACGGATCGCCCCATAGGTGAGCTGTGTCGGGTTGAGCGCCGTCCGATCGACATAGTGCTGCTCGACCAGGTTCCATGCTTCGTAGAGGAGCCCCACCTGGGAGCGGGCGTCTGCGGGCGGCGCCGCTCCGAGCTGTGCCGCGCCGGGGGCAAGTCCGCCGCGCCCGTACCCAACCCCAGCCAGGAAGCCGGCCGCGGCGATGATGACGATGACGAGCAGCGTGGCTAGGCCGCGCAGGGGCCCGCGTGACCTGCCTAACTCGGCCGGCGGCCAGCCCGGCGGGACGACCTGCCAGCCTTGGGGCAGCGGCTGCCATGCAGCTGTCGGTGTGGGCCGCTCGTCCGCCACAGGCGGGCCTGGTGTGGCCGACGCCGGCGGCAGCGTCGGCGCGCTTTCAATGGACGGCGTGACCGGCGTCCCCGCCGGCCGCTGGTCATCGGGCAGGTTCATGGCGTGAGCAGCCTACATCGGGCGGGAGGCGAGGCGCAGCAGCAGGCTCCGGGCCCGGCGTTCGATCACGTCGTCGCCTCAGCGGCGAGCGGTTCGGGTCACGCCCGGGGCGCGTCGGCGATGTCGACCACGACCGGGGCGTGGTCCGAGGGAATGGGGTTCTTGCGCGCCTCGCGATCGATCTCCGCGCCAGCCAGGCGCGGTACCAGCGGCAACGTAACGAGGAGGTGGTCGATCCGCATCCCCTGGCCCTTGTGAAAGGCGCCCGCGCGATAGTCCCACCAGCTGAACCTGCCGCCCTCGGGATGGCGGAGGCGGTATGCGTCGACGAGGCCCCAGTCGAGGAGGGAGTCGAACGCGGCGCGCTCCTCGCGGCTGACGTGTGTGGCCCCGGCGAACGCAGCGGGGTCCCAGACGTCAAGGTCAGTGGGCGCGACGTTGAAGTCGCCCCCGATGACCAGCGGCTCCCGGGGCTCGCGCCCGTCGAGCCAGCGTCTCAGGCGTGCGTACCAGGCCAGCTTGGCCGTCCAGAACTCGCTGGCGACCTGGCGCCCGTTGGGCGCGTAGAGGCTGGCGACGCAGATGCCCCCGCACCAGGCGCTTACGAACCGGGCACCGTCGGGTTCTGGCGCTTCGCCGAAGCCACGCTGCACTTCGGCGAGTCCGACGCGGCTCGCGATCGCGACTCCGTTCCAGCGCCCCTCGCCGTGGTGAGCCATTTCGTATCCGGCCATCCGGAACGGTATTTCCGGGGCTGCCTCGTCGGCGAGCTTGGTCTCCTGCATCAGCAGGACGTCCATGCCGCTCCGTGCCAGCCAGTCAGTGACTTTGGGGAGTCGCTGTTTGAGGGAGTTGACGTTCCATGTGGCGATCCGCATCGGCTCACAGTCTGCCACGGGCTGGAGGGCCGGACTGGCGAGTCGGCAATCGCGCAGGTGCGATAACCCACGGGGCGACGGCGCCGGAGCGAGGGTCCGCCGTATTCTTCCCGAAGCACGCACGATGAGATGATGCGGGATCGCTTGCAGCAGCCGCCCGTCGGAAACATCCAGGTCGCGGGACGGCCGCACGTGGTTGCAGGGAGGACGGGATGGCGACCTGGTGGTTCGGCTGGACGATCGGCCGGGCTCGCTCGCGCGGCTGGCCGTAACGTTGGCGGATTGGGGAATCAACATCACGGGGAACGTCCGCGTGGCGGAGGACACTAACGGCGCGCTGATGCTGACTAGGTCAGAAGAGGCGGGTACGCGCTCGGCCCTCGGCGTTGCGGGGAGTGCCTTCGAGGAGCACGACGCCGCGGCCGGCCACGCGTCGGAAGGGTTCGCCAGCGTGCGGGAGGGTCTGACGCAGCACGGAATCGACGTGGGAGCCCGCTAATTGAGGGACCGACTTCGGGACGGCGCGCTCGGCAGAAACTCCGTACCATCGGTCAGTCGCCCGGCCGTCCAGGTGTTCGGACGGCGCGACTCGCGCGACACGCAGAAAGCGTTGCGCTTCTTCAAGGAGCGCCGCGTGTCCGTGCATTTCGTCGACATCGCCGTCCATCCTCCGGCGCCCGGCGAGTTGCGCCGGTTCGCCCAGCGACTTGGCATGCACGCGCTCCTGGACGTGGAGGGCCGGCGCTACCGCGACCTCGGGCTGGGCTACATGCGGCTGGGCGACGACGAGTTGTTCGAGCGGTTGCTGTCCGACCCGGCACTGCTGCGGCTGCCGCTGGTGCGCCTCGGCAATGCATTTACTGCGGGGATGGCGGAGCGCGTATGGGGGGAGTGGGCTCTCAAGGCGTGACGCGCGTCAGAAGGGCTGGATCTCGCTCCACACGAGCCAGGGATCGAGCACGGAAAACCCGGGCCGGAAAGAGGACCCCGTCGAGATGAACTCGTAGAGCCTGGTCCCGGCGCTGCCGGCATCGCAGAGCACCACTAGGTCGCCGCGGCCGTCGCCGTTGAGGTCCGCCGCCGCGATCTTCGAGGCGCTCTCCTGGAAGCTTTCGGAGGTCCACATCGAGACGCGGGAGAAGTGCGTCCCGGTGGAGATCAGGCCCACAAGTTCGCTGCCGGTAGCACCCGTCGCCCGCAGGATGACGACGTCCGCCATGCCGTCCCGGTTCACGTCCTCGACTGCCACCTGCGACTGTGCCTGAGTTGTGTCCGCGACGTCGGCCCATTCCTGCAGCGGGGCGAGCGTGCCATTCCGGAGCGTGGGTGCGACCAAGAAACGGATGCCCACCGGGAGCTCGGCGCCGTCCGGCCCGACTGCTGGTAACGTGCCCGAGAGGGTCGGCAGGTCGACCGGGTAGAGATCGGTAGCAATTACTAGGTCGGCGCGGCCGTCTCCGGTAACGTCGGCGGCGAAGGCCTGCGCCCGACTGACGTCGAGCGGGCCGGACCAGGCCAGCCGGGGGGCGGAAAACGCTGACCCGGTCGAGTTGAGCAGGTAGAGGCGGGCTTCGGGCACGACCGCAGGGGTCGCGATTGTCCCGTCCGACGAGACAACCGGAGGGGTACCCGGCGCGCTCTCGAGGATGCCGGCCTCGTCGAGCCCGTCGCCGTCGAAGTCGCCAGCGACGAGGCGTACGGCGGCGTCAGGTTCGATGTCCGGGCCCGAGCCCATGCTCGACCACCAGGTAGCGGCCGGGGCGAACTTCCCGCCGCCGGCCGACAGAGAGACCGTGATGCGGTACCCGGCTGTGCCGAGCCGCTCGAGACGCAGCGCGTCCGCGCGTCCGTCGTGGTTGACGTCGGCGAAGACGATGCCGAGGCCCGTGACGGGATCGAGCGACGTCCCCGGCGGGATGGCCGCGGGCTTCCAGGGCGCCTGCGGTGCTTGATCCCACACGAGGTCGTAGAAGCCGGCCACCGGATAACCTGTCTCCTCGGAAGCCGGCGCAGACGGCGGTGCCGGGGACGCGGGAACCAGGGAGGCTGGCGCGGGCAACGACGAGCCATCTGGGAAAGAAGGCGCCGGGGAAGGCAGGACCGGCGACAGTGCCTGCTCGGGCGGTTCGGTGGTCGTCGCAACCGAGACTGGCCCGGTGCCGGGCACGGCAATGCCGATCTCCCCTTGGCCGTCTCTGCCGGGATCGGGGATTCCCGGCAGGACGATCTCGAAGTGCGGCCCGTAGTAGGTGCGGAGGATCTGCTCGTAGAGCATTCCGTCCTGCGCGCACCGATAGGCGCTCGCCTGGTACAGCCGCCAACCGTCGGCATCCGCGCCGCAGGCCGTCCCGGGCCTTCCGGGCCGGTAACCGGTCGCCAGGAACCTGCCGTCCTTGCGAACCGTGACCGTCCACGTGTCGCGCACCGCCTGCGCGTCGCGGTCCGTGGGGTGGTCGCGCTCCGGCCAGTAGACTTGGTCCGACGCGTCGTCGGTCACGTCGTAGCAGCCGGCGCCGTGTGGCGCACCGTGGCCGCGCCACACCATCGCGTAGTACCAGCCATACTCCTTCACTGTGATTGCGCCTGCCTGCAAGGCCGCGTTCGGGGCGTCGGGTCCGAACTCGGCCGCGAGGACGTCGCTGACGTACCGCTGGAATGGGACGACCTGGACCGTTCCCCTTGCGGGGCCGACCGTGCGGTAGACGCGGATCGTCGGAGGGGCCGCGTACTCGTTCGTCCAACCGGTGCAGGTCCCGGTCGCCGCGAGGGCGGTACGGGGCGCGGGCGGCACGACGAGCAGCAGGATGAGCGCGACCGCACCCGACCCTGCCGCCAGGCGGCGGAGCATGGCGGGGACGATACTCTGCGCGCTTGGGCCGTGGCAAGTCGGCAGTCGCGTTCACGCACCGATGCGCGGCGGGACCGGCAGGCGCACCTCGCCACGGGACGGTCGAGACGGCAGCCGGCGGGCTCAGGGCCCTGGAATGGCCAGCTGCTGACCGGTGTGTAGATCGTTTTCGGGTTGCTGATGTCGTTGGGTGCTGCCAGCGCCTGCATGGACACGCCGTATCTCTCGACGATCGACGTCAGGTTCTCGTTGCGGGCGACGGCGTGGTATTGGGGCGAGGCGTGGCCCAACGCCGCCACCACTGGCGCGACCGTCGACGGCGATCCTGTGGCCGCCGATGCGGGCGCAACCGACGCCGGCGCCACTGTGGGGGGTGCGATCGATGCGGCGACCGAACTGGCGGTAGCCGGCGGCGTCGATCCTGACTGGTCCACCATCTGCGCCAACACGAATGCTAGGACGTAGCCGATCACGCCCGCCAGCACGTTCATGGCGAGGACCGCGGCGATGCGCGGGAGGATCGAGGAACGCCCGGCCGGGGCAGGCTGAACGGACTTGGGCTGGGGTGCGGTGGGCCGGATCCCGGCGATCTCGGACGGGGCCGCCATGGGGCGGGGCACGGCCGGCTTCGGGCTCTCGTTAGGGGCTGCGGTCCGGTCGATAGCGGAGGAGGGTGCCGCGCCGCCCGTCGTGTCGCCCCGGGTCCCGGGGGCGCGGTCGTTTGGCGCCCCGCCGGCCTCCGTTGCCACGCTGGTGTCGCCGGGGGTTTCCATTACCCCGATGATAGGGGTCGCGCTGGAGGCGGGAAGGCCTCGGTCGGCGGCGTCACTAGGCCGCCGACCGAGCCGTACCCCATCAGCCTTCGGCGTCCCCTGTCGCGCCTGGGACCCGCGCCTCGAGGATTCCGGCCCGGACGCGCGTCGGGTAGAAGCGAAGCCGCCGCGTCCGCGTGAGTGTGCGCGCCTGGGCCTTCGCCGCTGACGGCTCGGGCTTCGGCGGCGTCCCAGCGGGTGCCCACGGCGCGTGCAGTGCGCCACTCGCGTCGAGGCCACCCGTGGTCGGGAACGTCGCTGTCTCGCCGGTCGATAGGTCAAAGCTGCCGCGGTGCAGGACGCACGCGACGACGCACCCGTCGAGCGTGCCGAGCGAGAGCGGTGCTGCCATGTGTGGGCAGCGATCGTCCGTGACGACGATCCCGGCGGTGGTTGCGGCAACGACCAGGTCGAGGTCCCCGAACGAGATGCGGCGGAGGCCGCCCGGTCGCAGGTCGGCGACTGCGATAAGAGTTACAAAGTCGGCCGATCCGGAGCCGGGGGCGACCAGGCACGGAGGAATTGGACAGAGCACAGGAGCGTCGGCATCTGGCATGCCGTGATCGTACCTGCACCGGCCGACACGGTCGCTGGCGCCCTTTGCAAGCCGCGTGTCTCGCAGCGGAAACGCGCGACTGCATCGGCGGGGAGCGCGTGTTGGTCCAGTGGCGGTCGTCGCGGTCACGACCGCCAGGCCGCGGGGATCCGCGGGCGGCCGACCAGGCAGTTCGGCAGCTGATCGAGTTGGGGCAGGCTGTCGTGTCGGCAGCGCTGCATGCGGGGATCGTCGGCGTGCCTTTCTTGCTGACCTGCTGGTGGTGCTCGTCCCGGCCACGTCGATCTCGCGGCGGGAGCTCGCGCGGCTGCGGCTGCGCGGCCAGGGGCGCGCCAACTCGGATGAAGGCACCACCCCGACCGCCTGAGCGACGTCGGGGGTTTCTCCCGATCACCCGTCGCCGGCCATACTTTGGGAAGCGCGGCCGCCCGCAGGGCCGCCGGATAGTCACGGACGAGGGAGTCGATGCGCTTCGCACTCATGACCGAGCCGCAGCAGGGGCTCGCGTACGAGGAACTCCTCGCGCTGGCGCGGACAGCCGAGTCGGCTGGCTTCGAGGCCTTCTTCCGCTCCGACCACTTCACCAGCTTCCCCGGGCAGGCCGGCTTGCCGACGACGGATGCCTGGACGACGCTAGCAGGGCTGGCCCGCGAGACTAGGCGGATCGGGATCGGGGTGCTCGTCTCGCCCGTCACGTTCCGGTCACCGGGGCTTCTCGCCAAAGTGGTCACTACCGTGGACGAGATGAGCGGCGGCCGCGTCGAGGTGGGTTTGGGGGCGGGCTGGAACGAGCGAGAGCACGCCGAGCACGGTCTCGTGTTTCCCGACGTGCCCACGCGGTTCGACATGCTCGAGGAACAGCTGGAGATTCTGCACGGGCTGTGGACCGAGCCAGCCGGCTGGTCGTTCGAGGGGACGCACTGGCATGTGTCTGGGGCTCGCCTGTCCCCGCGGCCCGTGGAGAGGCCCGGGCGCCGTCACCCAAACCTGATCGTGGGTGGCGAGGGGAAACCGCGCACTGCTCGTCTGGCTGCCTGCTGGGCAGACGAGTTCAACGTGTCCAGCGCCGCTCCTGACACCGTCCGAGACGGGTTCGAACGGGTGATGCGCGCCTGCGAGGCCGCGGACCGGGATCCTGACAGCATCGTCCGCTCGGTTATGGTGGGTGTGCTCGTCGCACCTACGCCGCGGGAGGCGGCCGGGCGTGTGGCTGCGCTGCTGACGATGCTGGGCCGCGACGCCGGCGACGCCAAGGCGTGGCTCGCCGAGCGCCGTCCGCGCTGGATCGTGGGGACCCACGACGAGGCGCTTGAGCAGTTGGCCCGCTACGAGGCGATCGGTGCCCAGCGGATCATGCTGCAAGACCTGCTCCCGCGCGACCTCGAGATGGTCGAGGAGCTGGGCGAGCTGCTCCGGCTCCCCAAGGGACCGGCTACTCAGTGACGCCCCGGGTCCGCCGGGCCTTCGACAGCCTCAACCCGTGCGGCCGGCCCGCTCGCCGGCCTCGTCGACTGGCGTTACGACGACCTGGGACGCGGCCCGATACGGCGGAAACTCGCGCCTGAGCGCGTCGGGGTTCGTGCCGAGCGCGAGGGCTAGGTGGTAGGTGGTCAGCTGCAGCGGGATCGCCGTGGCCAGTAGCGACCCCACGGGTCCCGCCAGGTCGTCGGTCTCGGGGACTACGATGCGCCCGGCCGGAGTGAGAGCCGCGGGAACCGCCACGTCGGCGGAGGCCGACAGGATCGCGCCGCAGCGCACCCCGACCTGGGCGACAGCGGTCAGCACTTGGCGCGCTCTCGCTGCCCGGGCCTCCAGGCCGTCACTATCCGACAGGAGCAGGACGAGTCCGGTCCCGACGTCGAGCGAAGGGATGTGGCCGTGAAGGATCGTCTCGAGATCGCGGAACACGGTGGGGACGTACGCGGCCTCCTCGATCTTCAGGGCCATCTCGCGGCCCGCCGTCCGGTCCACACCGGACCCCACCACAACGAGCGCCCGGCTCGTGGCCAGCTCCCGCCCTAGGGCCTGGGCCGCTTCGCCGGCGGCGAGCCCGGCGTCGAGCGGCGCCCGAACAGCCGCGGGCAGTGTCGTGCGCCCGACGATCCGGTCGGCCACAAGTGCAGCAGCCACGATGGGCATCACGTACGCGATGGTGTGACACCAGGACGGGTCAAGATCGCCGGTGCACACGCACACGTCCGCCACGGCGGCCGCGGGACTGTTAGCTGCCGCAGTGACGAGGCCGATCCGGGCGCCACGCCGGTGCGCTGCGCGCATCGCCTCCCTGGTGGCGGCGGTGCCGCCCTCGTGCGTCACCGCGACCAGCACGCCCGGCCAGGGGTCGAGCGCGGCCTCGAACGCCTGGCGCGCGAGCTGGCCCGGCCCGGGGAAGTCGCTGCCGTGCCACGCGTCCTGCAAGATCGACTCGGCGGCCATGGCGGCGTGTTCCGACGTCCCGCACCCCACGACGGCCGTGGGCCAGCCGGACAAGGCGTTCGCGCGCAGGAGGTGCGCAATCTCCGTGACGCCGTCGGCCACCGCTGCGTCGGAAACCAGGCGCTCGGCGAGAGCGGGCTCCCGTTCGATTGCGTCCGCCATCAGATACGGCGGCTTGGACCGGAGCGCGGGCATGGGCGCGGCAGCCCAGGGGTGAGAGGGGTCGCAGGAGGGACGCGGATCGAGTCTGGTCATCTTCGTCCTTCGGCGGCCCGGCAGCCGACCACTGGGCCGTGCTCCCGAAAGGGGCCGGCCCCCTGAGTGCACCAGGCCGTGAGGTTGATGGAGGCGAGGGCTGGACTCGAACCAGCGAACGAAGACTTTGCGGGCCTTCTCCCTTGGACCACTCGGGCACCTCGCCGTGATCGCTCATGCTACGCGGGCACGCCGTCCCCGTGACCCGCAGCCGATGTCAGCGGACCGGTCCGACCCGTCTCGGCGGCCAGTACCGTGCCCAGGGCCGGCCGATCACGGTTGCCGGGTCCACCAAGCCGAACGTGCGGGAGTCGGTGGACGAGCCGGGATCGTCTCCGAGGAGCTCGAGGCGGCCATCCTTAGCCACGCCGGCGACGCGCTTGACGAGCCAGCGAGACGGTTCTCCGGGGTCGGGTACGGCGACCAGCTCGGCGGGTCTCGGTGCGCTTTTGGCGTACGCACGTGGATCTACCAGAAGCCAGTCACCCGGTTCGAGGCCTGGCCGCATGCTGGTTCCCGCCACCGCGCTGCGAAGCGGCCAACTGCGCACCACACGGCCGACCGCCGGAGCAAGGGCAAGGCCGACCGCAGCTAGGCCGATCCCGAACCGGACGCCGGAGCGGAACCGGGCGTCCCGGACGTCATCATCCTCGGCGCGCATGGGCATGGACGGCGGTCGAACCGGGTGGCTGCGCCGACGTCAGGCCTGCGGGCGGCCGCCTTTCGTCTCCCAGAAGATGTCTGCGAACTGCTTGACGAGCGCCTGCAGTTCAGCGGCTGCCCCGGCGTCGACGCTTTGCTTGCACTTGCCCGCCTGCTTCAGGATGCGCCAGGTCAGGTCGTGCAGTT